>DATGKK010000001.1:0-4436 GCA_035294725.1 Acidimicrobiales bacterium
GAGCGACTGCGTCGACGGGTCGATCGTGACGTCGCCCGCCTGGTCGACCGTGATCCCGTCGTACTGGGCGTGGGGGATCTGCCACTCGTGGGTCTCGATGCCGCCGGTCACGAGGCGGGAGAGGGTCACGGTGAGCGAGGCCGGGTGGGCCTTCACGGCCCCGAGGGATAGGCGCCAGCCTGCGCCGGCGAGGCGGAAGTCGTGGTACCCGCTCGCGATCGTGACCTTCGTGACCGTCTCTGCCGGATGCCTGCTCGCCACGGCTCCCGCGGGCCCGGCGGCGGCCGCGGCGGCGAGCGAGAGCCCGAGCGCAAGGCCCGATCGTCCCGCGAGCCGCCGCAACGACGGAGCAATCATGCCAACCCCTCCTTGCGCCCCCTCTGGCTCGCGACAACCGCCGTGCAGTAATCGGCCTGTGTCAATAGAAATAGTGTCATAACCGCCTCCCGGGCACAAGGGGAGGGGTGCGGCCGTCGCCGCCGTGTATCGTGGACGGACCAGCTGGGCCAAGGGCGTCCCGGTCACCCCGAGCAGCACCGACACGGAGACGCCCCAGGTGAGCGACGGCAACGGCCTCTACGACCCCACGTTCGAGCACGACGCCTGCGGGATCGCGTTCGTCGCCGACCTGCGGCGGCCGGCCAGCCACGAGCTCGTCGAGCTCGGCCTCAGCGCCCTCGAGCACCTCGCCCATCGGGGGGCCTTCGGCTCAGATCCGAAGACCGGCGACGGTGCGGGGATCCTCGTGCAGATGCCGCACCGGCTCTTCGCGGACGCCGCCGCCGAGGCCGGCTTCGCCCTCCCGGCGCCCGGCTGCTACGGCTCGGGGATGGCCTTCCTGCCGGCCGACCCGGTCGCGGCCCGCCGGGCCCGCCGAGCGATCGAGCGGCTCGCCGGGGCCGAGGGCCTCGAGCTCCTCGGCTGGCGGGAGGTGCCGGTGGAGCTGGCGGTGGCCGGGGCGTCGGCGAGAGCGACGGCTCCGAGCTTCTGGCAGCCGTTCCTCACCTCGCCCCGCCCCGAGGAGCTACCGCACGAGGGCGCCGACCTCTCCGTGCCGACGGGGCTCGAGCGGCGGCTCTACCGGCTCCGCAAGCGGGCGGAGCACACGGTGACGGGCTGCTACTTCCCATCGCTCTCGAGCCGCACCTTCGTCTACAAGGGGATGCTCGCGACCCACCAGCTGCGCGGCTTCTTCCCCGACCTCGCCGACGGCCGGCTCGAGAGCGCGCTCGCCCTTGTCCACTCCCGCTTCTCGACGAACACCTTCCCCACCTGGTCGCTCGCCCATCCCTACCGCCTCGTCGCCCACAACGGCGAGATCAACACCGTCCGCGGCAACCGGAATTGGATGCGGGCGAGGGAGGCCCTTCTCGACAGCCCGCTCCTCGCGAAGGGCGGCGACCTCGGGGACCTCCTTCCCGTCTGCACCCCGGGCGCGAGCGACTCGGCCAGCTTCGACGAGGTGCTCGAGCTGCTCCACCTCGGCGGGCGGTCGCTGCCCCATGCCGTGTTGATGATGGTCCCGGAAGCCTGGGAGAACAACGCCGAGATGGCGCCGGAGCGGCGCGCCTTCTACCGGTACCACAGCTGCCTCATGGAGCCCTGGGACGGCCCGGCCGCGATCGCCTTCACCGACGGCCGCCTCGTCGGAGCGGTGCTCGACCGCAACGGGCTGCGGCCGGCGCGCTACTGGGTCACCGACGACGGGCTCGTCGTGCTCGCCTCCGAGGTCGGCGTCCTCGACCTCGCACCGAGCAGGGTCGTGCGCCGCGGCCGGCTCCAGCCCGGCCGGATGTTCCTCGTCGACACCAAAGATGGACGGATCGTCGGCGACGACGAGGTAAAGGGCGCCCTCGCAGCCGCTCGGCCCTACGCGTCCTGGCTCGAGGACGGGCTCGTCCACCTCGACCAGCTGCCGCCCCGCCGGATGCTCACCCCTCAGCACGCCTCGATCCTCCGGCACCAGCGCCTGTTCGGCGTGACGAGCGAGGAGCTGCGGATGATCCTCGGCCCGATGGCCGCCACCGGGCACGAGCCGGTCGGCTCGATGGGCTCCGACACGCCGATCGCCGTGCTCTCCGAGCGCCCCCGGCTCCTCTACGACTACTTCGCCCAGCTCTTCGCGCAGGTGACCAACCCTCCCCTCGACGCGATCCGGGAGGAGCTCGTCACGTCGCTCGAGGCGTCGCTCGGTCCCGAGCGCAACCTCCTCGCACCAGGTCCGGGCTCCTGCCGCCAGATCGTGCTGCCCCTCCCGGTGCTCGACAACGAGTCGCTCGCCAAGCTGCTCTACGTGAACGAGTCGGGCGAGACCCCCGGGTTCTCGAGCTTTGCCGTCGACGGCCTCTTCGCGGTGGCCGGAGGCGGCGAGGCGCTCGAGGCGGCGGTCGCCAAGGTCTGCGCGCAGGTGTCAGAGGCGGTCGCCCTCGGGGCCAACGTGATCGTGCTCTCGGACCGTCACGCGAGCGACGAGCTCGCGCCCATCCCCTCCCTCCTTCTCACCGCCGCGGTCCACAACCACCTCGTGCGCGAGCGGGAGCGGACCCGGGTCGGCCTCGTCGTCGAGTCGGGTGACGCGAGGGAGGTCCACCACCTCGCTCTCCTCATCGGCTACGGGGCGGCCGCCGTCAACCCCTACCTCGCCTTCGACTCGATCGCCGAGATGGTTCGCGACGGGCGCCTTGAGGGGGTCTCGGAGCGCCAGGCGATCCGCAACTACCTCCAGGCGGCCTCGAAGGGGGTGCTCAAGGTGATGTCGAAGATGGGCATCTCGACGATCGCCTCCTACACCGGTGCCCAGGTCTTCGAGGCGGTCGGGCTCGACCGGGACTTCGTCGAGCGCCACTTCACCGGCACCCCGAGCCGCCTCGGGGGGATCGGCGCCGCCGAGGTCGCCGCCGAGGTCGCCCGCCGGCACGAGAGGGCGTGGCGGGCGGAGGCGATCGCCCCCGGCTCGGTCGAGCTCGAGGCCGGCGGCGAGTACCAGTGGCGCCGGGATGGGGAGCTCCACCTGTTCAACCCGAAGACGGTCTTCAAGCTCCAGCACGCCACCCGCGCCCGGCGCTACGACGTCTTCCGCGAGTACAGCCGGCTCGTCGACGACCAGTCCGCACAGCTCGCGACCCTGCGCGGGCTGCTCCGGATCCGCAGCGCCGCCGAGCTCGGCCGGGAGCCGGTGCCGCTCGACCAGGTCGAGCCGCCCTCGGAGATCGTGCGGCGCTTCGCGACCGGGGCGATGAGCTACGGCTCGATCTCGGCCGAGGCCCACGAGACGCTCGCGATCGCGATGAACCGCCTCGGCGCCAAGTCGAACACGGGCGAGGGCGGCGAGGACCCCGAGCGTTTTGCTCCCGGTCCCGGCGGCGACTCCCGCCGCTCGGCGGTGAAGCAGGTCGCCTCGGGGCGCTTCGGTGTGACGAGCGAGTACCTCGTGAACGCGGACGACCTCCAGATCAAGATCGCCCAGGGAGCCAAGCCAGGCGAGGGAGGCCAGCTCCCCGGCCACAAGGTGTACCCGTGGATCGCGCGCACCCGCCACTCCACCCCGGGCGTCGGGCTCATCTCGCCCCCGCCCCACCACGACATCTACTCGATCGAGGACCTCGCCCAGCTCATCTACGACCTGAAGAACGCCAACCCCGCCGCCCGCGTCCACGTAAAGCTCGTGGCCGAGGTCGGGGTGGGCACCGTGGCCGCCGGCGTCGCGAAGGCGCACGCCGACGTCGTGCTGATCTCCGGCCACGACGGCGGCACGGGCGCCGCCCCCCTCACGTCGCTCAAGCACGCCGGGGTGCCG
Organism: Acidimicrobiales bacterium; assembly: GCA_035294725.1. GTDB lineage: Bacteria > Actinomycetota > Acidimicrobiia > Acidimicrobiales > Bog-793 > DATGKK01. The sequence continues at coordinate 3,797 of DATGKK010000001.1, forward strand.
TGGGAGCTCGGCCTTGCCGAGACCCAGCAGACCCTCGTCCGCAACGGGCTGAGGGACCGCATCATCGTCCAGGTCGACGGCCAGATCAAGACGGGCCGCGACGTCGTCGTGGCAGCGCTGCTCGGGGCGGAGGAGTTCGGCTTCGCCACGGCTCCGCTCGTGGTCTCGGGCTGCGTGATGATGCGGGTCTGCCACCTCGACACCTGCCCGGTCGGCATCGCCACCCAGAACCCGGAGCTGCGGCGGCGCTTTTCGGGACGGCCCGAGTTCGTCGAGACCTTCTTCGAGTACGTCGCCGAGGAGGTGCGCGAGCTGCTCGCCGGGCTCGGCTTCCGCTCGATCGAGGAGGCCGTCGGCAAGGTGGAGTGCCTTGATGCGGCGGCGGCGCAGGACCACTACTGGAAGGCGGGCCGGCTCGACCTCGCGCCCCTCCTCGCGCCGCCGGCGCCCGGGTCGGCCCTCCGGCAGACGGCGCCCCAGGACCACGGGCTCGACCAGGCCCTCGACAACGAGATCATCCCCCTCGCCGCTCCCGCGCTCGACGAGGGCCGCCCCGTGCGCATCGAGCTGCCCGTCCGCAACGTCCACCGGGCCGTCGGCACGCGGCTTGGCCACGAGGTGACACGCCGCCGCGGCGGCG
>DATGKK010000002.1:0-4955 GCA_035294725.1 Acidimicrobiales bacterium
GCACCCGCACGAGCGCCTCGCCCTCTCCTGGCTCGGGCACGGGACCCGTCCGCATCTCGATCGTCGAGGCGTCGACGAGACCTGTCGGCCGTTGTGCCAGCACCAGCCGGCGGCTCTCCTCTGCCATAGGCCCGAACCTAGCCCGATCCCGCGATAATCACCCCATGTACACCGGACTGATCGCAGAGGAAGTGCGCATCACTGGCCACGGAGGCGACGAGATCAACGCCTACCTGGCCCGGCCCCTTGGACCGGGGCCCTACCCGGGCGTCGGCGTGATCCACCACATGCCCGGCTGGGACGAGGCAACGACGGAGATCGCGAGGAAGTTCGCCGCGCACGGCTACATGGCCATCGTGCCCAACCTGCACTACCGGGAAGGGCCGGACGCCTCGCCCGACGATGCCGCCGCCGCCTCCCGCGCGGCCGGAGGCGTGCCCGACGAGCGCTTCCTCGGCGACCTCGCCGGTGCTCTCGCCCACCTCGGCACCTACGCCGAGTTCAGCGGCACGAAGGGCGTCATCGGCTACTGCTCGGGCGGCCGCCAGGCCTTCCTCGCGGCTCTCTCGCTCGACATCGACGCCGCCGTCGACTGCTACGGCGCCTTCGTGGTCGGCGAGCCTCCCGAGGGCATGCCGCTCAAGGTGACGCCGCTCGTCCAGCGCGCCGCCGAGCTGCGCTGCCCGCTGCTTGGCCTGTTCGGGAACGAGGACAAGTTCCCTTCGCCCGAGCACGTGGACGAGCTGGAGTCGGAGCTGAAGAAGGTCGGGGCGACCTACGAGCTCCACCGCTACGACGGGGCGGGGCACGGCTTCTTCGCGACCGACCGGGCCATGTACCGGCCCGAGGCGGCCGTCGACGGCTGGAAGCGGATCTTCGACTTCTACGGGCGGTACCTCGCCGGCGAGAGGGCGTGATCGAGGTGTGCACCTACGTGACCGAGAAGAGCCCCGTCGCCGGCAGCGCGAAGGGCCAGAGCGGGTGGTTCCGGCTCAGCCACGCGATGGCCTACGTCGACCACCCCTACCACTCGCCCTACGAGCACACGCTGAACCTCGACTTCTTGAACGACGCCGAGGGGCCGTCGGCCCGGGTCGCCGTCGAGCTCACCCCAGCCTCCGCCCGTGAGCTCGTGAGGTGCATCGAGGCGGCCCTCGCCGCGGCGGGGCCGGCGGCGGCCGGCTGAGCGACCCTTTCTCGCTCCGGGCCGGGTTCGGGGCGAGGGGGCCGAGCGGGGCGCCGGCGCCGGCGTGGCCGGTCGAGCTGGCGCGGCGCGGCCGCCGGTGCGCCGCTCCTCGTAGGTAGGGTGCTGGCCGGCGACCGAAGGAGGCAACTGACGATGAGCAGCGCCGCACGCGTTGGGATGCGCCCCGAGGACATCGGCGCCCTGCGCCAGGTGCAGGACCCGAAGGTCTCACCTGACGGGACGAGGGTGGCGTTCACGATGAGCGAGGTCGACCTCGAGGAGAACCGCTACCGCCGGAGGATCTGGCTCGCGCCGGTCGACGGCTCCGGGCCTGCTCGGCCCTTCACCGCCGGCACCTACGACTCGACCCCGCGCTGGTCGCCGGACGGCCGCCTCCTCGCGTTCGTGACGAGCAGCCCGGACGGCCCGACCGAGATCTGCGTGCTGCCGGCGGACGGCCCCGGCGAGCGCGTCGTCGTCGCCACCTGGGCCGAGGGCGTCGACGAGCTCGCCTGGTCTCCCGAGGGCACGCGGCTCGCCTTCGTCGCCCGGGAGCGCGATCCGGAGCGCTACGGCAAGCCGGGGGAGGAGCGCAAGGCGAAGGACATGCCGCCGAGGCGGATCACCCGCCTGTTCTCCCGGCTCGACAGCACCGGTTGGGTGGCGGACCGGCCGAGCCACGTGATGGTCGTCCCGGCCGACGGCTCGAGCCGGCCGAAGGTCCTCACGCCGGGCGAGCTCCAGGCCACCGAGATGGCCTGGTCGCCCGACGGCACCACGATCGCCTTCGTCTCGGCCCGCCACGACACCTGGGACCTCGACCTCATCCAGGACGTCTGGACGATCGCGGCGGATGGATCGGACGAGCCACGGCGCGTGAGCGAGCACGAGGGCGCGTACGCGACCCTCGCATGGTCGCCCGACGGGAGCCGGCTCGCCTGCCTGCGCAACCCGAGCCCGACCGACGACCCCCGCCACGAGCGTCTCGCCGTGCTCGAGGTCGCGACGGGAGAAAGGACCGAGCTCGCGCTCGAGCTCGACCGCAACTGCGGACCGTACGGGTACGGGCCCACGCCGGTGTGGTGCGGCGATGACCGGCTCCTGTTCTGCGTCGAGGACTCAGGGAACCTCCACCTCTACGCGGTCGACGCCTCGGGTGCCGGCCGGGCGGAGCCGGTCGTGACCGGTGAGCGATGGGTGGCAGGCTGGGATTGGGCGGCCGGCACCCTCGCCCTTGCCGTCACCACCGCGACCGAGCTTCCCGAGCTCGTCGTGCGCGACCTGCCCGCCGGCGGCGAGATCTCGGTCTCGGACGGCCGCACGGGCGGCGAGCGCCGGCTCACCTCGGTGACCGAGAGCCTCGCCGCCAGGGTCCGCCTCGTCGAGCCCGTGGCTTTCGGCGCCCGCTCCGCCGACGGCACCGAGGTGCCCTGCTGGGCGATGCCGCCCGCCGGCGCCGAGGCCGGCGTCCGGTACCCGACCCTTCTCAACGTGCACGGGGGCCCGTTCACCTCCTACGGCAACCGCTTCTTCGACGAGTTCCAGCTCGAGGTCGGGGCCGGGTTCGGGGTGATCTACTGCAATCCCCGCGGGAGCTCGGGCTACTCCGAAGCCTGGGGGCGGGCGGTCCGCTGGCCGGAGTGCGACCACGACGCCGGCTCTGGCTGGGGAGGGGTCGACTACGAGGACGTCATGGCCTGCGTCGACGAGGCGTGCCGGCGCTTCGACTGGGTCGACCCCGAGCGCCTCGGCATCCTCGGCGGCTCCTACGGGGGCTACATGACGTCGTGGGCGATCGGCCACACCGATCGCTTCCGGGCCGCCTGCTCCGAGCGGGCCTGCAACAACCTGCTCTCGCTCGAGCACAACTCCGACATCGCCGGCGTCTTCCGGGGCTACGTGGGAAAGAGCCACCTCGAGGCGCCGGACGCCTTCTTGCGCCAGTCCCCGATCTCGTATGTGAAGGAGATGACGACGCCGGTCCTCATCCTCCACTCCGAGGAGGACCTGCGCTGCCCGATCAACCAGGCGGAGGAGCTGTTCATCGCGCTCCGGATGCTCGGACGCAACCCCGTCATGGTGCGGTTCCCCGGTGAGAGCCACGAGCTGTCGCGAGGGGGAGCGCCCGCCCACCGCGTGCAGCGGGCGCAGCTCATCCTCGAGTGGTTCGAGGAGCACCTTGCCGCCGGTGCCTGAGGCCGCACCGGAGGGGCCGACCGGCGCCCGCTTCCGGGACCAACGGCCCTAGGGCACGTCTCGCCTCCCCTTGAAGATGTGAACCAGGAAGTTCACCGAAAGGGGCAGTGAGATGAGACGTCGAGTGTTCGATGTGATCGCCAGCACGGGCGGCCTCCTCGTCGTCGTCGTGCTGATCGCCGCAGGCGCGCTCGGCCTGTGGGCGGCCAGCTGGACGAGCACGAACGTGCACAACCAGCTCGCGGAGCAGGAGATCTACTTCCCGTCGGCGGCCGCGTTCGCGCATGCGAAGGCCGGCACGGAGGTCACACCTCAGATGGTGCCGTACCTCTCGCAGTACGCCGGGCAGGAGGTGCTCACCGGGGCGCAGGCCGAGGCCTACGCCGATCACTTCATCGCGTACCACCTCTACGCGATGCCGTTCCACGGCGTGTACGCGAAGGTGAGCGCCGCGGCTCGAGCCGCCAAGCCGGGGTCGCCACAGGCGGCGAGCCTTGCCGCCCTCGAGACGACCGTCTTCCAGGGCACCACGCTGCGGGGGCTCCTGCTCGAGGCGTACGGCTTCTCGCAGTTCGGCCAGGTCGCCTTTGTGGGAGCCATCATCTCGTTCGTCCTCGCCGGCTTGATGCTCGTGCTCGTCGCGCTCGGCTACTGGCACTCCCGGAAGGTGAGCGAGGAGGAGGAGCTGCTCGCAACGACCAAGCGGGAGCGTGCCGCTGCGTGACCTGCTGAGCTCACCGCCGCCCCCGCCTGGACGAGGATCCGGGCGGGGGCTCTTTCGCGCCAGGCGCCCGACCAGAGCTCCCCGATGAAGTCCGCGCTCCGGCAGAATGCGTGTGTGATCGACCACCTGTCCATCCAGTGTCGCGACATGGCGGCCTCGACCCGCTTCTACGACGCCGTGCTCGGCACCCTCGGCGCCGAGCGCATCCTCGACTTCGGCGACGTGGTCGGCTACGGGATCGGGCACCACCCGGAATTCTGGATCGGGGCCCAGGCGACGGGCGACGGCTTCCGTGAGTCCCACGTCGCCTTCACAGCGCGCAACCGGGCGGCGGTGCAGACCTTCTTCGCCACTGCCGTGGCGGTGGGCGCAGAGGTGCTCCACGAGCCTCGGCTGTGGCCGGAGTACCACGAGAACTACTACGGCGCATTCGTGCGCGACCCTGACGGCAACAACGTGGAGGCCGTCTCTCACCGGGCGGAGTAGCCCGACACCTCCCGGAGCTTGCTGAACAGGGCGACCATCTCGGCCAGCTGGTAGCGGGCTTGGAGCCCGCTCGGGTTCGGCAGGAGGAAGATCTCCGCTCCGCCGAGGCGCTCAGGCTGCAGGCCGAGCTCTGCGGTGGGGCGGCTCCAGGCTCTGCGGTACGCGCCCATGCCGAGCACGGCCACGACGCCGGGTCGGGCGGTTGCGACGACGCGCTCGAGGCGCAAGGCACCCTCGCGCAGCTCGGCCAAGCTCACTTCCGCCGCACTGGCCGTCACGCGAGCGACGAGGTTTGTGATCCCGAGACCGAGATCGAGGAGCTGCTGCTCCTCGTCCGGGCGGAGCTGGCGGTCGGTGAACCCG
>DATGKK010000003.1:0-2277 GCA_035294725.1 Acidimicrobiales bacterium
CCAGCTCCGCTTCGCCAACGGGCTGACCCAGTCCGAGATCGCGGCCCGGGTGGGCATCAGCCAGATGCACGTCTCGAGGCTGCTCGCCGCGAGCCTCGAGCGGCTGCGCAAGAGCGTCCTCGAGACCACTGCCGCCGGCGCCCCGGCAGGCGCGCCAGCTGCGGGCGCGGTGGCCGACCGTCCGGCAGGGGCGCGCTAGCGCGAGTTTCCCCTTTAGCTCGCCGTCGGCCGTCTGAACCGCCGAAGGAAATCTCTCGCGCAGTGCGCTGACCAGCGCGTTTGTCCTGCTCAGGTGCTCGCGATTCGTGGCGCGATGGTGTATTACCTAATGCATGGCTTCGATCATCTCGAAGAAGGTCCGGGGGCAGACCTACTACTACCTGCGCGAGATGGCCCGCGTGGGCGGCAAGCCGAAGATGGTCTCCGAGCGCTACCTCGGCCGGGTGGCCGACATCGAGGCGGCGATGGACGGCGCCGAGATGGTGCCCGAGCGCACCCGGCACCTCGCCTTCGGGGATCTCGCCGCTACCTGGTCGATGCTCGAGCGCCTCCAGGTGATCGAGACGATCGACGAGGTCGTGGGCTCGCGACGTGCCGACGCGGGCGCGTCGGTCGGCACCTACCTCGCGCTCGCCGCGGCGAACCGGGTCGTCGCGCCGTGCTCGAAGCTCGCCTTCTCCGACTGGTGGAGGACGACCGCCGGCGACCGGCTCGTGAAGGTCCCCGCGGCCGCGCTCGATCACCGGCGCTTCTGGGACGCGATGGACGTCGTCTCGGGCGAGCAGATCGCCGAGATCGAACAGCGCCTCGCCCGTCGGGTCATCGACGAGTTCCACCTCGACTGCTCCGGCCTCGTGCTCGACATGACGAACTTCGCCACCTTCCTCGACTCGACCAACACCCGCGCCCCCATCGCGCAGCGTGGCCACGCCAAGCAGAAGCGCAACGACCTGCGCCTCGTCGGCCTCGGCCTCGTCGTGACGAGAGACGGCGCCATCCCGCTCGTCTCCCACGCCTATCCAGGCAACCGACCGGACGTCACCCAGTTCTCCGACATCGTTCAGAGCCTTGCGAGTCGCTTCTCCGGCCTCTCGGAGCGAGGCGAGCTCACCCTCGTCTACGACGCCGGGCAGGACTCGGCAGCGAACCAGCTCGTCATCGAGGCGACCGGGATGCACTTCGTCGGATCCTTGCGCCCGAGCGCGCACCAGGATCTCTTGAAGGTGCCGCCGCGTCGCTTTGCGGTCGTCGACGAGGACGCCTTCCCCGGCCTCTCCGCCTACGAGACCCGCACGGTGACGCTCGGTGCGGAGCGGCGCGTGGTCGTCACGTTCTCCGCCGAGCTGTTCGAGGCCCAGTGCCGCGGCCTCGACCAGAGCCTCGCGAAGGCCCGGCGGTCGCTCTTCGCGCTGCAGAAGGCCCTCGCCGGTGGCCGCTCACGGCGTTCCCGGGCCGAGCTCGAGGCCGAGGTGGCCGAGATCACGAAGGCCCGCTACCTGCGCCGCTGCATCGAGGGCGTGCTGCACGGCGAGGAGCCCGGCGAGATCCGCCTTGAGGTCGTCGAGTCGAAGAGTGGACGGGCAGCCCTCGAGCGCGAGGCCTTCGGCAAGCGGGTGCTGTTCAGCGACCACGAGGACTGGTCGATCGCACAGATCGTCGCCGCCTACCGCTCCCAGTGGCTCGTCGAGTCGGACTTCCGCCAGATGAAGGACCGCGGCGTCGTGAGCTTCTCGCCGATGTTCCACTTCACCGAGCAGAAGATCCGCGTGCACGCCCTCTACTGCGTGCTCGCCCTCCTCGTTGCCCGGCTCATGGTGCGCGAGGCGGAACACGCCGGGATGCACTTGAGCGTGCGGGCGCTGCTCTCGAGTCTCGCCGGCATCGAGGAGACGGTGCTCGTCTACCCCTCGACCGGTGGCCGGCCACGGGCGCGACGGGTTCTGACCGAGATGGACGACCAGCAGCGTCGCCTCTTCGAGCTCTTCGGCCTCGCCGCCTGGGCGCCGAAGCGTTAGGTAATACGCTCCGAGGCGCTCGACTGGACGTCTGAGCTGGGAGGATGGGGGCCTACCCGGGGCTATCCCGGAAAGTCGCGCTAGGATCGTGTCGGCTCTGCGGCCGGCTCGCCGGGGGTCACCGGGAGAGGTGCGAGAGCGGCCGAATCGGACTCACTGCTAATGAGTTGACTGGGGGAACCTGGTCCGAGGGTTCAAATCCCTCCCTCTCCGCCGGGCAGGGCGCCGGGCGTTGCCCGCGACCGCCCCAGAGAGCCGGGTC
>DATGKK010000004.1:0-15406 GCA_035294725.1 Acidimicrobiales bacterium
GTCCACGACCAGCTCGGCTGCTCCGGGGCCGCCTTCGACCTCAACGCGGCATGCGCCGGCTACGTCTACGCCATGGTCGTCGCGGACGCCATGCTCTCGGCCCGGATCGGCTTCACCCGCGCCCTCGTCGTCGGATCGGACACCCTCTCGCTCATCACCGACATGGAGGACCGGGCGACGGCCGTGCTGTTCGCCGACGGCGCCGGTGCCATCGTCCTCGAGTGGCGCGAACAGGCCGAGCCCCTCCTGCTCGCGAGCGACCTCGGCCTCGACGGCTCACTGCTGCCCATCCTCTACTGCGACCACGGCGGCTACATGAAGATGGAGGGCAAGGAGGTGTTCCGCAAGGCGGTGCGGGTCACGGTCGACTCGGCCGCGAAGGTGCTCGCCGAGGCCGGGCTCGAGGGAGGCGACATCGCGCTGTTCGTCCCGCACCAGGCCAACCAGCGCATCATCGACGCCATGGTGCAGCGGCTCGGCATCCCGCCCGAGCGCTCGGCGATCGTCCTCGACCGGACCGGCAACACCTCCTCGGCCTCGATCCCGCTCGCCTTGGCGGACGCGGCGGACGCCGGGCGCCTTCGCGACGGGGACCTCGTCTTGTTCTCCGGGTTCGGCGCCGGGATGACCTGGGCGAGCGCGATCGCCCGCTGGGGGTCGTCGAGCCCCCGATGAGCGACGGACGGGTCGCCCTCGTCACAGGGGGCTCAAGAGGGATCGGCCTCGCCACGGCTCGCCGGCTCCAGGCCGACGGCTACCACGTCGCCGTGACCTGGCGCACCGCTCCGCCCGAGCGGCTCGACGGGCCCGAGGGCAGCGTGGCGCTCCTGCCGGTCCGCTGCGACGTCACCTCCTCGGAGGAGGTGGAGCGGGCCTTCTCGGAGGTGGAGTCGGCCTTCGGCCCCGTCGAGGTCCTCGTCTGCTCGGCCGGGATCACCGACGACACCCTCCTGTTGCGCATGACCGAGGAGAAGTGGCGAAGGGTCCTCGACACCAATCTCACCTCGGTGTACCTCACCACGAAGCGGGCCGTGGCCCGGATGGTGCGCGCCCGCTTCGGGCGGATCGTGCTCGTCTCGTCGGTCGTGGGGCACCTCGGCTCCGCCGGCCAGGCCAACTACGCAGCCTCCAAGTCCGCCCTCGTCGGCTTTGCCCGCTCGCTCGCACGGGAGCTCGCCGGCCGCAACATCACGGTCAACGTCGTGGCCCCCGGCCTCGTCGAGACCGACATGACCGCTGCGCTCGGTCCCGAGCGCGTGGCCGCCCTCACCGAGATGGTCCCGCTCGGGCGGGCGGCACGGCCCGAGGAGATCGCGCGTGCCGTAGCGTGGTTGGCCGAGGACGACTCCGCCTACGTGACCGGCGCCGTGATCGCCGTCGACGGCGGCCTCGGGATGGGACACTGAGGTGACCGACCCACGACCGCTCGAGAAAGGTTGACGACAGTGGACAATGAGAAGGCGTTCGACAAGTTCAAGGCCTGCGCCGTCGAGGTGCTCCAGGTTCCGGCCGACAAGATCACGCTCGACGCGCGCTTTGCCGACGACCTCGAGGCCGACAGCCTGGAGGTCGTCGAGCTCGTGATGGCCCTCGAGGAGGCCTTCGAGATCACCGTCGACGAGAGCGAGCTCGAGGGAGTCGAGACCGTCGGGCAGGCCTTCGACCTCGTGACCTCGAAGCTCTGAGCGCAGCCGTGGAGCTCGAGCGCCGGGGCCGCCGGCGGGTTGCGATCACCGGCCTCGGAGTCGTGTCGTGCGCCGGCATCGGCCTCGACAGCTTCTTCGAGGGCCTGAACCACGCCCCTCCCGGGGGGGACCGGCGCGTCCTTGACTTCGACCCGAGCCATTGGCTCGACGTGAAGCAGGCGCGCCGAGCCGACCGGTTCCAGCAGTTCTCGGTCGCAGCGGCGCAGATGGCGCTCGACGACGCCGGTGAGCTCGACCCCGACCCGCAGCGCGCCGGGGTGGTGTTCGGGACCGGTGTCGGCGGCCTCGAGACGCTCGAGGGCCAGATCCAGGTGATGCTCGAGAAGGGGGCCCGCCGGGTCTCGCCGTTCCTCGTCCCGATGATGATGGCCAATGCCGGCGCGGCCGCGATCTCGATGCGCTTCGGCTGGCACGGCCCATGCGAGACCATCTGCACCGCCTGCGCCGCCGGCACCCAGTCGATCGGCGCCGCGTACCGCCTCGTCGCGTCGGGTCGCTGCGACGTGGTCGTCGGCGGCGGGGCGGAGGCGGCGATGACGCCCGTGGCCCTGGCCGCCTTCGGCAACATGACGGCGCTCTCGAGCTCGGGCGAGTCGAGGCCCTTCGATCGCCGCCGGGACGGCTTCGTGATGGGAGAGGGCGCCGGAGCCCTCGTGATCGAGGACCTCGAGCATGCCCTCGCCCGGGGAGCCCGCGTGTACGCGGAACTGCTCGGGGCAGCCTCGACGGCCGACGCCCACCACATCACCGCACCCTCACCCGGCGGGGCTGGCGCCCTCGCCTGCATGGAGCTGGCGATCGAGGACGCCGGGATCTCGGTCTCGGACGTGGCCCACGTGAACGCGCACGGCACCTCCACCCCGCTCAACGACCTCGCCGAGGCGGAGGCCCTCGAGAAGCTCTTCGGCTCCCCCACTCCCCCGGTGACGAGCGTGAAGGGCGTGACGGGCCACTCGCTCGGAGCGGCGGGGGCGATCGAGGCCGTGGCGGCCGCCCTCACGATCGATCGCGGCGTCATCCCGCCGACCGTCGGCCTCGAGGAGCTCGACCCCGAGATCCACATCAACGCCGTCATGGGCGCTCCCGCCCCCTTTGGAGGTGGCGCCGTGCTCTCGAACAGCTTCGGCTTCGGCGGTCACAACGGGACGATCGTCCTCTCCTCCCTGACCTAGGCCTGGTGCTCCCCGGATCGCCAGGCCGCCCGACCGACCCTCGCAGCACGGCGCCTCCGCCACGGCGCGAGGCTCCGGGCACCGTCGACCTCGACCACTACTCGTTCACCGCCGAGGGACCCTGGGTCCTCGACCCCTCCCAGCTCGCCTGGCGCCACAACATCGACGCCCTCCGCCAGCGCACCCGGGGTGAGCTGCCCCGCCTCGTCCGCCGGCGCTGGATCCCCCCGACGCGCCGGATCGCCCGCGTGAGCCGCACCCTCGGCACGAGCTTGGCCCTCTGGTACCTCGGCGACCGGAGAAAGGGGCGGGAGGCCTCGCGGCGAGGGCTCTCCTCCCGGCTCCGGCTCGCCTTCCAGCACCTCGGCCCCACCTACATCAAGCTCGGCCAGATCCTCTCTGCCGGCGAAGGGATCTTCCCCGAGGAGGTGGTCTCGCAATTCCGGCTCCTTCGCGACCGAGTGCCGGCCGAGCCCTTCGCCGTCGTGCGGGCCACTCTCGAAGCCGAGCTCGCCGGACCGCTCGAGGGCACGTTCGCGAGCTTCGAGCGCGAGCCGATCGCGGCCGCCTCCATCGCCCAGGTCCACCGAGCCGTGCTCCGCACCGGCGAGGAGGTCGTCGTGAAGGTGCAGCGCCGCAACGTCGCACCCCTCGTCCGGCGTGACCTCGCCGTGATGAGCTACCTCGCGCCCTTCCTCGTCGGCCGGATCCCGGTGGCGGCCCTCGCCAACCCGCCCGCGCTGATCGAGCTGTTCGCGCAGACCATCGTCGAGGAGCTCGACTTCCGCCTCGAGGCCGACAGCATGCTCGCGATCGGCCGAGTCCTCGCGCTCACCAACCAGCGCTCGATCGTCGTGCCCCGGCCCCATCCCCGGCTCGTGACCCGCCGCATGCTCGTGATGGAGCGGCTGTCGGGCTTCTCCTGGGGCGACGTGCCCGCCATGCAGGAGGCCGGCATCAACACCCAGGAGGTGCTGAGAGGGCTCACGATCGCCTTCCTCGAGGGGGCCCTCCTCTACGGCGTCTTCCACGGCGACCTGCATGGAGGCAACCTCTTCGTGCAGCCCGGCGGCCGGGTGGCCCTCCTCGACCACGGGATCACCGGCCGGCTCGACGAACCGCAACGGCGGGCCTTCTTACGGCTCCTCGTCGGCGGCACGACCAACGACCTGCCGAGCCAGATCGAGGCGCTGCGCGACCTCGGGGCACTTCCCGCCGACGCCTCGACCGAGGAGGTCATCTCGGCGCTCGGCCTCGATCGGCCCCCGCAGGACATCACCCTGCTGTCGGCCGAGGAGCTGACGGCTCAGATCCGCGACCTCACGCGCCAGCTCCTCGCCTACGGCGTGCGCATGCCGAAGGAGCTGATGCTGTTCGTGAAAGACCTTCTCTTCCTCGACGGCGCCGTCGCCACCATGGCTCCCGAGATCGACCTCCTCGGCGAGGTCGCCGTCATCGCGGCCTACTTCGCCCAGCACCATGCCGCCAAGATCGCCGCCGACGTCGGCGTGGACGTCGCCTCGACGCCGGTGGACCTCGACGGGTTGCGGGCCTCCCTCGGTCTCTCGCTCGACACCCAATCGATCACCTACCGGGAGATCCAGCAACGCCGCGAGATCGTCCGCGAGAAGCTCGAGCGCTCCTCCCGCAACGAATGAGCAGCTGAGAGCCGCATCCCCGGGCGCCGGGGGCGGCGAAATATACTCTCGGGAAACTTGCGCTGCTGCAACCGAGGCGGCGCAACCCGGGGGGAGCCGCAACACAGATGCCGAAGACGACGGCAGCCGACAAGCCCGGTCGGGACCTTGAGCCCGACCACGGCGCCCGCGACGCGAGGCGGCCTGGATCGAGCCCGGCCGCCGGGATCCTCCTCGCCTGCGCCGACGGCAGGGTCGTCACCCTCGGCGGGAGCGAGTTCCACGGCGACGCGCTCGACAGCCTGCTCGGCCAGCCGATCGTGGCCATCGCGTCCACCGAGGGCGGCTACTGGCTCTGCGCGGGGGACGGAGCGGTGCTCACCTTCGGTGCCGCCCGCTTCTTCGGGGCGGCCACGACGACAGCTCTCGAGCACCCCATCGTGGCGATGGCCGCGGCGCCTGACGGGAGGGGCTACTGGCTCGCAGGGGCGGATGGCGCCCTGTGCTGCTACGGCTCGGCGCAGGACCACGGCTCGGCGCGCAGCTACCCGCTGCAACAGCCGGTCGCCGGCTTTGCCGCCACCCCGGCGGGAGAGGGCTACTTCTTCGTGACGGGGGACGGGAGCGTCTACGACTTCGGTGACGCCTCCTACGAGGGCTGCCTGCGAGACGAGCAGCTCCCGGCTCCCGTCGTCGGCATCGCCGCCACCGCTGCGGACGGCTACTGGATCGCCTGCGCCGACGGGACGGTCCGGGCCTTCGGCAGCGCCCGGCCGCTCTCCCCGGCCGGCGCCGGGTCCCTTCGCGTCGTCTCGATCGTTGCCACGGCGGACAGGGACGGCTACTGGCTCGTCGGCCCGGACGGGACGGTGGCCGCCGCAGGGAGCGCACCGGAGCCGGCCGGCCCTGCTCCCACCCTCCGGGGCCACGCCGTCGTCGCCGCCTGCGCGAGCTGATCCGGGCAGGCCCCGGGAGGCAGCAACAGGCGCGCTCCTTCGGGGCAGGACCCGCTGCGAACCGGTCGAGCCTCAGGGGGCGAGCTGCGCCCCCACCACCTCGAGGCGACCTGTGGCATCGTCCACGGCCACCTCGAAGTACACCGACACCCCCTTGCACGACGCCAGCACCGTCTGCGGGCCGCTGAAGCCTGATGGGGTCGGCGCCACCGCCGGGAGGCCGGAAGACGCGCTCTCGACCGTGAGCGCGCAGTCGAGGAACGGGCGGCTGGTCGGGCTGTGCAGCTCGGCGCAGGTCGCCCGCGCCCGTCCCGGCGACTGGTGGAGATCGGCGAGGATCGCCTGGCAGTCCCGGGCGTTGTACGCGCTGAGGAAGCTTGAGACGAAGCCGGTCGTGCTCTGGCTCGTCTCGCCCCCCGCCCACGCGAAGAGGCCGATCATCCCGAGGATCGGGAGCGCGAGGCCGGCGAGGGCGAGACGCTTGCGGGGCTCGGCGGGAGCGAACGGCGGCATCCGGCAAGCGTACTTGGGGGTCCGTAGCCACAGCTCCCTTCCATCAAAGGGGCCTCGCGAGCCCGGGACCATCCCCGTGTGCCTGTACCCGCTTCATATACTTCGCTGCATCTGTTGCTATCCTGATGGTTCGTCGGTGTATCTGCGCACCCGGACCTCCCCTACCAGCAAGGCGGCACCATGGTGCTCTTCTGCGCGGAGGTCCTCCTCCGCCACCTCGGCAGCACCTTCGAGGCGTACTACCGTGACCTCGAAGCCCTCTACGGCGACGAGCTCGACGACGGGCTCGTTCTCGAGGAGCTGGCAGACCTGCTCGCCAATCTCCTCCTCGACCCGTCTGGCGACGAGGCCGCCATCGAGCGCTGCTGCGCCGCGCTCGAGGAGCTCTGCAGGACCCCGGGGATCGATCCGCTGGCAACGGTGCACGACCGGGTCCTGTGCGCGATGCCCCCTACGGCGCAGCGCCGGGTCCGTTCCTACCTCGGTCCGGCGGTCGAGCACCTCCTCGCCGAGGAGGAGGAGCGGGGCGACGCCGAGACCGTCGTCGTCCCGCCCGCCGAGTCGTGACCGGCTCCTCAGACACGGCCGCGCCGGACCTGCGGTCCCGGCGTGCCACGCGCTCTCGCTGCGAGCCGCGCTGTAGCCGGCTCGTCCGCCCTGGCCGGGGAGGTCGTCGGCCTCGACCCGGGCCAGCCGTGCCTCGAGGCTCCCTACGTTGTCTCACGGGTGATTCACCGGGGTGGTGCGCGAGGTGACGATCCGAGACCTCCGCAATCACGGCGGTGAGGTCATCGACCGCGTAGAGCGAGGCGAGCGGTTGACCGTGACCCGCGATGGTCGCCCCGTCGCCGAGCTGCGGCCCCTCCGGCCGCTTCCTGCGAAGGCTGCCATGCTGGTCGAGCGCTGGTCCCGATAGCCTCGAGTCGACCCGAAGGCCTCCGCCGGGACCTCGACCAGGCGATCGACGCCGGCTTGTGACCGAGCGGGGACTGCTCGACACCTCGACCGTGGTCCTCCTCGGTCGCCTGGACGCCGACCGTCTCCCCGACGAGCCGCTCATCGCCACGATCACTCTCGCCGAGCTGTCGGTGGGTCCACTCGTCGCGACCAACCGCAAGGAGCGAGCCGCCCGCCAAGCCGTGCCCCAGTGGGCCGAGGCGGACTTCCACCCGATACCCTTCGACGCCGACGCCGCCCGGGCCTTCGGCCGCGTGGCCGCCTCCTTGCAAGCGGCCGGGCGCACGGTTCGATCCCGAAGCTACGACGCCATGATCGCTGCGGTCGCCGTCGCCAACGAGCTTCCCCTCTTCACCGTCAACCCCGGTGACTTCACCGGGATCGAAGGACTCGACCTTCGAGCGATCGAGCACCCCGGCCACGACCGCCGCTGGCGCTGAGCCGCCCAGCGCGGCCAGGCGACACGGTCGTGCCCGCAGCGCGCCTGCACGACCGCGGCGCTCTGTGCGGTCGCCTACGAGGCGGCCGGCGACACTGTGCGCCGCGCGAAGATCCGGTACGAGACCTGTTCGGCCCTTGAGCAGGAGCGCAGCTTGTCGACGCCCGCGGACATGCCGCCACGGGACGCCTCAGCCGCGCCGTGCTAGTCGGCAACATTCACACCGAGCGGCTACGGCGCCACAGCGCCTCCACAGACCGTCTCCCTGTGCTATAGGTAGCACATGACTTCCGTCGGTGTTCGCGAGCTCCGCCAACGGGCCAGCGAGCTGCTCCGCCAGGTCGAGAACGGCGAGACAATCGAGATCACCGACCGTGGACGACCAGTCGCACTCCTCTCGCCCCTACCGCAGGGCAGTCCACTGGAGCGGCTCCGCGAGACTGGCGAAGTGGACGCGGCCACCGGCGAGCTCGACGATCTCCCCGAGCCGCTCGCCGCCCGAAGCACCGAGCTGCCGTCACATCGGCTCGAGCAGCTCCGAGCCGCCGAGAGGTGACCGCCGCCACCTACCTGGACTCCTCCGCCCTGGTCAAGCTCGTCATCGCCGAGCCCGAGTCGGCCAGCCTGCGCCGGCACCTCGGACGGCGACGGCCGCTCGTCTCGAGCGCCCTGGCCCGGACCGAAGTCCTACGGGCCCTCCTCGACGAAGGACCCGAGGCGACCGGGCGGGCACACGCACTCTTCGGTCACATCGACCTGCTCCGGATCAACGATCGGGTTCTCGACTCCGCCGGCACGCTGCGGCCGAGCCATCTGCGCTCCCTCGACGCCATCCACCTCGCCAGCGCCCTCCAACTCGGCACCGACCTCGGAACTTTCGTCAGCTACGACCAGCGCATGCTCGACGCAGCCCGCCACCTCGGCATCAAGATCGCCAGCCCAAAGTAACAAACCCGGCTCCGACCAAACTCCACGTGTGCCGTTCGGCGCTCCTGTGCGGCGTTTCGGGGCAGTCGTTCTGGCGTGTCGTTCCGTGCTGGCTGGGGCGGGCTGAGCACCGGGTTGGCGCCGGAACAGACGAATAGCTGAGCTCACGCCTCATCTTACGGACGCTTTGCGAGGGCTGGGAGTGTCCGGTGGCTTTGGCGGCTCGCTGGCCTCTTCGGGTGAAGAGCTACTCGTTGGGGCGCCGTTCCTTGGTGGAGGGCGCGTCTTCGTTTATCAGCTGAATGGGTCCTGAACTCCAGGGACACTTGGTCCCGGGACGACGGGAGGGCTCCGGCGGAGCGCTCTTGGTCTTGGACCGGGTGGAACTGACGACGCTAGGTGCCAGGAGATCGCGCTCCGGTTGGTCGGCGTCCAGGCCGGGCGCTCGGCGGCGGCCTGTCACGCGGGAGCTCGCCCCTTCATCACATCAAGCTCAGGGCTAGGTTCGCAGCGTTGCCGGCAGCGCTGCCTCCGCCGCCTCGACGCAGCGGCGTCGCACATCGGCGACCTCGGCGTCGGTGAGCGTGTGGTCGAGGGCACATAGCCGGAGGCGCACGGCAAGCGACCTTCGGCCCTCCGGGACACCGGGGCCCCGGTAGACGTCGAAGAGCTCGACCGACTCGCACAGCTCGCCTGCCGCATGGCCGATGACGTCCACGAGCCGCTGCGCTGGCACCTGCTCGTCGACGGCGAAGGCGAGGTCGACGTCGCTCGACGGGTAGCGGCTCACGAGGCGGGCGAGCTCGGATCGGCGCGGGGCGAGGGCGAGCCATTCAAGCCGAACCTCGAGCCACCCCGCGCGCTCGTGCGGGAGCCCGAAGGCGGCGAGCACCTCGGGGTCGACCTCGCCGACGGAGCCGAGCACCGTGCCGGGAGCAAGCTCGGACGGCTCCGTCACCGCCTCGGGCCTCTCCGCCACCACGAGCAGCCCGGACCGGGACGGGTGCAGCCCGGCGAGGCCCGACGACGCTTCAGCGCCCTGCACGACCTCGACGCCGGCGATCCCGAGCGAGTCGGCGAGCACCCGCCAGGCCCGGATCGCCGCCGCCGCGTCGTCCCCGTCCCTTCCTAGCAAGAGGGCGACCCGCTCGCTCTCCTCCGGCACCCGCGAACCCCCGGGACCGACACCGGCAGCGAACACGTCGCCGATCTCGAACAGGCGCACCGACCCGTTGCGGTGGGAGGCGTTGTGACGCGCGGCCGAGAGGAGGCCCGGGAGCAGGCCGCCCCGCATCACGGACTCCTCGGCCACCATCGGGTTCGCCAGGCAAACGAGCTCGGCGTCGACGCCAGCGAGCCGCTGCTCCGCAGGGTCGACGATCGACGCAGTCCACGCCTCGTCGGCGCCGAGCCCGGCGAGCACCCGCCGGACCCGCCGGCGCAGCTGCTGGGTGGCATCCAGCCGGCCCACGTACGGCGAACGGCGCTCACGCCGTGGGATCCGCCGGTAGCCGTAGGTCCGGGCGATGTCCTCGATGACGTCGACCTCACGGGAGACGTCTGGCCGCCACGACGGGACGCGCAACCCGAGCGCGCCGTTCCGGGCCTCGGCGGGCTCGGAGGCAGCCGCCTCCTCGTAGCCAATGGGGCGGAGCAGCCCGAGGACCTGGTCGCGCTCGAGGGAGAGGCCGAGGAGAGCGTTCGCGCGCTCGGTCCGCACAGGGAGCACGAGCGGCTCGAACGGCCGCGGGTGGGCGTCGACGATCCCCCGCGCCACGAGCGGGGGTGTCGCTCCCGCCGCCCTCGCCGCTTCGACCACGAGCTCACAGACACGGGCTGCGGCCCGTTCCATCCCCTCGGGATCCACTCCCCGCTCGAAGCGGATCGAGGCCTCGGTCCTCGCTCCGACGTGGCGGGCCGTGCGGCCGACCGCGACGGCGGTGAACCTCGCCACTTCGAGGAGCACCGTGCCGGTCGTCTCGGAGATCTCGCTCGACCGACCTCCCATCACCCCGGCGATGCCGACCGGGAGGTCGCTCGCGCTGCAGATCAGAGCGTCTTCGGCCGCAAGGGGATCGTCCCCACGGGCCGGGCGGCCACCGAGGATGCGCGTCTCGCCGTCGAGGGTGACGATCGTCTCGCCCGGATGAGCCGCCCGGACCCGGAGGCCGGATCCGCCGAGGAGGGCGAGGTCGTAGGGGTGCGTCGGCTGTCCGAGCTCGAGCATGACGTAGTTGGAGGCGTCGACGACATGGTTGATCGGCCGCATCCCGCACAGCACAAGCCGCCGCTGGACGAGAGGGGGCGACGGGGCCGGCGTGAGGCCAGTCATCACCCGCCCGATGAGGCGCTGGCAGAGCTCGGGCGCATCGATCTCGACGCTGGCCAACTGAGCCGCCAGAGGGTCCGACTCCTCGAGGACGGGCTCGGGCACCGAGAGCGGAAGCCCGTACCGGGCGGCGAGGTCGCGGGCGACGCCGAGCACGCACAGGCAGTCCGGCCGGTTGGGCTCGACGGCGAGGTCGAACACGACGTCGAGCCCCGCCCCGAGGTGCTCGCTCAAGGGGCGGCCGAGCTCGAGCCCAGGTGGGAGCTCACCGGCACCCGGCCGCGCGAGGACGAGGATGCCGTCGTGGTCGTCGCTCAGTCGCAGCTCCCGGCCCGAGCAGAGCATCCCGTTCGACACCTGCCCCTTTAGCCTCCGCCGCTCGATCCGGAACCCGCCCGGCAGCTCGGCACCGACGGGGGCGAGGGCGACGACGTCGCCGACCTCGAAGTTCCAGGCGCCGCAGACGACCTCGACGGCCTCGCCCCCTCGGTCGACCACCACCTTGCGGATGCGGTCCGCCCCTGCGATGGAGCCGATCTCGAGGACCCGCGCGAGGACGACGTCGGAGAGGCCCTCGCCGACCCATTCGGCCTTCTCGACGACGAGGCCGAGGGCATCGAGCTCGCCGGCGAGCTCGGCGACCGAGGCCCGATCGGCGGCCGTGGCCGCAAGCGGGGTCAGCTCCGAGAGCCACGAGAGCGGCACCCTCATGCGAACTGCCTCAAGAACCGGACGTCGTTCTCGACCATCCAGCGGAGGTCGGGGATCTCGTGGCGCATGATGGCGAGGCGGTCGATGCCGAAGCCGAAGGCGAAACCGGTCCACTCCTCGGCGTCGACGCCGGTCGCCTCGAGCACGGCAGGGTGGACCATGCCGCAGCCGCCGAGCTCGATCCAGCCGGTCATCGAGCAGGTCCGGCAGCCCTCCCCGCCGCAGATCTGGCAGGTGATCTCGAACTCCGCCGAGGGCTCGGTGAACGGGAAGTAGGCGGGGCGGAGCCGGGTCGACGCCTGGTCACCGAAGATGGCGTGGACGAAGGTGTCGATGGTCCCTGCAAGGTCGCCGAAGGTCACGCCCCGGTCGATCACAAGGCCTTCGAGCTGATGGAAGGCGGGGAGGTGAGTCGCGTCCGGGGTGTCGCGGCGGTAGACGCGCCCGGGCACGACGGCATAGATCGGGAGCCTTCCCCGCTCGAGGAGGTGGACTTGCACCGGCGAGGTGTGGGTCCGGAGCAGGTAGGTCTCCCCGGCGTCGTCCCCGAGGTCGACAAAGAAGGTGTCGACCGAGCTGCGGGCCGGGTGGTCGAGGGGGATGTTGAGGGCCTGGAAGTTGTACCAGTCCGTCTCGATCTCCGGTCCCTCGGCGATCTCGTAGCCCATTCCGACGAAGACGTCCTCGAGCTGCTCGCGCACCTGAGTGACGAGGTGGAGGTGGCCGGCCAGCTCTCCTGGGAGCACCTCGGTGAGGTCCAGGCGGTCGGCCATCAGGCGGGCCGAGCGCTCCTCGCGCTCGAGCACCTCCTTCCGGGCGGCGATGCGGTCCTCGATGCGGCGCCGCAGCTCGTGGAGGCGCCGCCCCGCCACCTTGCGATCCTCCGGGGCCATCCGGCCGAGCTGCTGGTAGACGAGGGAGAAACGGGACCGCTTGCCGAGCGCCTCCCGAGCTGCCTCGTCGAGCGCGGCGAGCGTCGTGGTGGCCTCGATAACCGCTGTCGCCTCGACCTCGATCTCGGCCAGCTCGGCTGGGGGGACGAGATCGTCGAGCGCGAGCAGCGAGCCGTCGTCCGGTGCCATCAGGTCATGGTAGGCGGCGACGGCGCGCGACCTCGAAACAGAGCACCGTTGCGGTCATCGCGACATTGAGGGACTCGGTCCCTCGTGCCATCGGCACCGTGACACGCTCGTCGAGCTCGGCCAGCACCTCCTCGGAGAGGCCCGACGCCTCGTTCCCGAGCACGACGGCGAGGTCACCCGACAAGTCGGCCATGGCGTAGTCGACCCCGTTCCGGGCCACGGTCCCGATCGAGCGGAATCCTTCCGCCCGCATCGTCCCCATCACCTCGGCCACAGGGCCGCCCGGCGCGATCGGGAGCGTGAACACCGCGCCGGCGCTCGCACGCACCGTCTTCGGGTTGAGCGGATCGGCAGTGCCCTCGCAGCAGACCACGCCCGCGGCTCCTGCCGCCGCCGCCGAGCGCACGAGCGCTCCGAGGTTGCCCGGGTCGCGCACCCCGGCGCAGACGAGGAGGAGGCGGCCACCTCCCGGCTGGCCGCCGGCATCTCCGGCACGCCCGCCACGGGCGAGCTCCTCGAGAGGGACGCGGACGTCGGCCACCACGGCGCAGACCGGCTGCGGGGTGACCGTGTCGGCGACCTTCTCCATGACGCCGGGCCCGAGGTCGAACACGCGGGTGCCCGCGTCGAGCGCACGGCGGACGAGCGCCTCGACGGGGGCCTGCCCTGCCCCCTCGGGCGCGACGTAGAGGCTCTCCACGGACGCGCCAGCCTCGAAGGCAGCTTCGACCACCTTCAGGCCTTCGGCCACAAAGGCCCGCTCGGCCGATCTCACGTTCGCACGGCGCACGAGGCGCCGCAGGCGCTGGACCCGTTGGTGGCGCGCGCCGAGCGCCGTGCGGCTCAGGAGGTCGCCTCTGCCTCGCCTGCCGCCTCGCCAGCCGGCGCCTGCTCGGCCGGGGCGGCGACCGGCTCCGGAGAGGGCGCGCCCTTGCCGTCGCCGACCGCCACGGCGACGAGCGCGGCGAAGGCCTGCGGGTCGCGCACTGCGAGGTCGGCAAGGATCTTCCGGTCCACCTCGACGCCCTCGCGATGCAAGCCCGCGATGAAGCGGCTGTAGGAGGTGCCGTTCAGCCGTGCGGCCGCGTTGATGCGCTGGATCCACAGCTGGCGGAAGTCGCCCTTTCGCGCCCGCCGGTCGCGGTACGCGTACTGGAGCGAGTGCATGACCTGCTCGTTCGCAGCCCGGAAGGTGCGGGAGCGGTTTCCGTAGAACCCCTGGGCGCGCTCGAGAACGGCCCGGCGATGCTTCTTCCCGTGAACCGCGCGCTTGACCCTTGCCATCGGGGTTCTCCTTTCGTGATCGGTGGTGTGTGCGGGTAGGACAGGCCGCTCAGATGCCGAGCATCCGGCGGACCTTCTTCCGGTCGGCGGAGGAGACCTCGACCTCCCCGGCGAGCCGGCGGGTGCGCGTGGAGCTCTTGTGCTCGAGCAGGTGGCGTCGGTTCTGCTGGCGCCGGCGCAGGCGCCCGGTCCCGGTCACCTTGAAGCGGGCGGCGGCCCCTCGGTCGGTCTTCGTCTTCGGCATGCCTTACTCCTGTGTCGCTGCGGTCTCGTGCTCGGCCTCTTCGCCGCCGAGCGGTCCCGGCGTCCGGGGCCCGCGGTGGTCCCCGCCGGGCGCCTCGGGCTCGGAGCGGTCATCGTGCTGGCTGCGGTCCGCCGCCGACTGCCTGGCCCGCTTGTCCGGCGCGATCACCATCACCATGTTCCTGCCGTCGAGCCGGGCCTCGGACTCGATCCGTCCGATGCCCTCGATCTGCTCGCCGATCCGGTCGAGGATCCGCTTGCCGAGGTCCGAGTGGTAGACCTCCCGGCCCCGGAACATCACGGTGACCTTCACCTTGTGCCCGTCCTGCAGAAAGCGGACGACCTGCCTCGTCTTGGTGTCGAAGTCGCCCTGGCCGATCTTCGGCCGGTACTTCATCTCCTTGATCCCGACGTTCGTCGACTTCCGCCTCGACTCCTTCGCCTTCTGGGCGGCGTCGAACTTGAACTTGCCGTAGTCCATGATCCGGCAGACGGGCGGGTTCGCGAGCGGCGCCACCTCGACGAGGTCGAGGTCCTGGGCCTGCGCGATCGACAGCGCTTCGGGGAGCGGCTTGATCCCGAGCTGCCGGCCCTCGGAGTCGACGAGACGGACGTCGCGAGCCCGGATCCGGTCGTTGATCCGCGGCTCGTTGGTGGAGGGTGCGTTGGTGATCGGCGCTCGTTCCTCTCGCTCGGCCGGAGCAGGTGCTCGTGGCTCACGACGGAGAGGCGGGCCGAAGCCTCGCGATCACGGTGACCTGGCGCACACCTCGAACCGGGTGGCCAGGTGGGAGAGCGCGTCCGCGCCGCCCCGCTTCTCCTCGGTTGTCGAGATCTAGGGTATCAGCCGTGAGCAGCCTCTGGACACCTGACGGCGAGCACCGGGTGCCGCGCAACGATCCGTCGCCGCCTCCCGGTGCGGGAAGCTCGTCTCCTCCCGGCTCGGGCGAGAGTGCCACGGCAGGGGGAGGGGCAGCACAGGCCGGCACGCCCGGCGAGGCCGAGCTGGCCGCGGTCGCGGCAGAGCTCCTCGCCACGCCCGTCGAAGACCTCGTCGCAAACCACTGCTACGGATTGTTCGAGCTCGCAGCGCTCCACCTCTCTCAGCGGCCACCGAGCCTCGCCGCCGCCCGCACCGCGATCGACGCGATGGGCTATCTCGTCGACGGCCTCGGCGACCGCCTCGGTCGCCACGCCTCCTCGCTCGCAGAGGGGCTCACACAGCTCCGGCTCGCCTTCGTGCGGATCTCCGACGCTGCCTCGGCGCCGGCCGAGAGCGGGAGCCGGGACGGGGCCTGAGGCGGCCCTCCGGCGCTACCTGCGGGCGCGAAGCGGCGGAGGGTCCTCGCCCCCGGTCACGATCTCGAGCTCCACCTCGTCCTCGATCGCGACCCCTCCCTCGCCCGCGAGCGGGATCGAGGGCTTCACCTGCCGGCTCCAGGCGACGGCG
>DATGKK010000005.1:0-20770 GCA_035294725.1 Acidimicrobiales bacterium
ACGAGGCCCAGTGCGAGAGCGCGGGCGGAGCCACGTGGCTCGCGGTCACGCCGACCGGCGGCGCCGCCGACCGGCGCCCGGTCGTCACCGAGGTGCTCGGTCCGGCCTGGGGCTACCACCTCGATGACGTCAACCTCGCACTCGGCAACCTCGTCGCCGACGCCGCCCGGATGGCCGGCACCTACCTGAAGGGCGCTGCCGGTGCCGGATAGGCAGCCGGTCTACCGTTTCCGGGGACGAACCGCCGAAAGGATGAGGGCCATCTCGTGGCACGGGGGCTAGAAGGCAGCAATGGCGGAGCCGGCGATGGGGGTGAGGCCACGGCTGGGGCTGCGCCGAGGAGCCGGCGACGAGTCGGCATGGCCGTGGCAGTCGTCGTCGTTGCCGCGGTGGGTCTCGGTCTCGGTCTCGGGCTCGGCTCGGGCTCGCCGTCAGGACCTCGGGGCCGGACGGGGAGCACGGAGCCGCCAGGGGTCGCCACCGGTGGCACCTCGCCAACGGCCGACTCCCTCGCAGGCATCTCCTGCGGGCAGCCCGGGGTTTGCATCGCCGTCGGCAACGAGGAGCGGGGACCCCGTATCCGCTCGCTCGCCGAGCGGAGCGGCACCGGGAGCCAGAGCTGGCGCATCGTCGCGACCCCACCCGTGCCGGGCGCCTCGCTCGACCAGCTCGCCGCCGTCTCCTGCCCTTCGGGGAGCCGCCTTTGGTGCATCGCGGTCGGCACCGCGCTCACACCGAACCGCCACGGCATCGCCGAGGTCTACTCCGGCGGCTCCTGGCGCCTCGCCGCGCACAGGTTCCCAACGGGCACGTCGCTCTCGGGTGTCAGCTGCAGCTCCGTCGGCCGGTGCGTCGCCGTTGGAGCCCTCCAGCACGGCCTCGGCGACCTCCCCTTTGCCGCGGTCCTGGGCGACGGCCGGTGGTCGACCTCGGCGACGCTGCGCCGCTCCTCCGGCTCGCTCGCCTCGGTCTCGTGCGGCGCGAGCTGCGTCGCCGTCGGGCAACTCAGCGACCACGGCCGGCCGGTACCGCTCGTGGAGGCGCTCCGCGGCTCGTCCTGGCAGGTAGTGCCGAGCGCGCTCCCGGCCGGCGCCAGTGGCGGCGGGATCCTCTCGTCGGTCTCGTGCCCCCCGGGCGGTCCGCCCAACCAGGTGTGCGTCGCCGTCGGCGTGCAGTACGACCGTTCGGGAGCCGCCGCCCCCCTTGTCGAGCAGGGTGCCGCCGGCCGGCGTTGGTCGCCCCTCGCCCTCCCGCAGCTGGGGAGCGTCGCCGGGGGAGCGCTGCTCGGCGTCAGCTGCACCTCGGCGGGTTCCTGCGTCGCCGTCGGCTCGCGGCGCACGGCCGGCGCGGCTGGCGCCGCCTCGCTCGAGCCCCTCGTCCTCACCGAGTCAGGAGGAGCGTGGTCGCTGGCTCCTCGTCTCGCACTCGGCAGTTCCGCCGCCTCGCTCTCGGCGGTGAGCTGCTCGGGGGGCTTGTCCTGCCGGGCCGTCGGGAGCGCGCTCGCCCGCCCGGGGCGGATCGGCACCCTCGTCGTGAGCCTTGACCGAGGGCGCCTCGTGGTAGTGCCCAGCGCGAGCCCCGGGCTCGCCGGCTGATCCTCCGGCGTTCTGGCTCAGGGCACGCGGGAGAGGACGTGGGCGACGGCGGCGGTGACCCGGATCGCCGTAGGGAGGTGCAGCATCTCGTTCGGTCCGTGCGCGTTCGACTCGGGACCGAGCACGCCGGTGACGAGGAACTGCGCCGACGGGCATGACCTTTGGAGCTCGCTCAGGAACGGGATCGTCCCGCCCTCTCCCATCCCCCGGGCCGGTGCACCGAAGTAGCTGAGGGAGGCCTGTTCGGTCGCCGCCTCGAGCCACGGTGCCATCTCAGGGGCATCGAACCCGTCGGCACCCACTGCGTCTGCCACCTCGACCTCGGCGCCGTCGGGCGGGTCGGCCGAGAGTGCCGCCGCAAGCTCTGCCGCGACCGCCGCAGCGTCGGCCGATGGCGGGATCCGCAGTGACAGCTTCGCTGTCGTGAAGGGCCGGATGACGTTGCCGGCGTCGGCGACCGCCGGGAGGCCGTCCATGCCGATGACGGCGAGGGACGCCGACCACGAGCGCGCGAGCAGCGCCTCGTGCTCCGACGCGCCGCCGGCGAGCACGAGGCCGGCGGTCGTCGGGAAGCGGTCGAGGCTGGCGCCTCCGATCTCCGCGAGGAGCGCCTCGGCCTCGCGACAGCGACCGGGAGGGATCGGCACCTCCACCGAGTCGAGGAGCACCTTGCCCGTCTGCTCGTCCTCGATCCGGCTGAGCAGCTGCCGGAGGAGCCGGAACGAGTCCGGCACCACCCCACCGCCGGCTCCACTGTGGATCGCCTCCTCGAGGACCCTTACGCGAAGCGTCGCCGCCACGAGCCCCCGCAGGGACGTCGTCGTCCAGAGCCGGTCGTAGGTGGTGGCTCCGGAGTCGAGGCCGACGACGAGGGCCGGTCCCGCCGGCCCGATCCGTTGCCCGAGCAGCTCGAGATACGCGCCAAGGTGGGGGCTTCCGCTCTCCTCGCTCGCCTCGATGATCGCGATGCAGCGGCCATGCGGCAGTCCCGCCCGCTCGAGCAGCTCGATCGCCCCGAGGGCGGCGAAGATGGAGTAGCCGTCGTCGGCGGTGCCGCGCCCGTAGAGGCGGTCGCCCTCCCGCACCGGCTCGAAGGGGGCGAGCCCGCTCCGCCAGGCGCCGAGCGGAGGCTGCTTGTCGAGGTGGCCGTAGAGCAGCGTGGTCGCCTCCCCGGCGCCGGCTCCGGTGGCGGGAGCCTCGGCCAGCACGACCGGCGTGAGGCCGGGCAACTCGACGACCTCGACGCGCAGCCCGGAGATCTGCCGGTCCCGCGCCCAGGAGGCGAGGAGGTCGGCCGCGCGGCGGATCTCACCCCGATCTGCCCACTCGGCGTCGAACTCGGGCGAGAGGCAGCGGATCCGCACGTACTCCGACAGGACGGGGAGGGCGTCGTTCTCCCAAAGCTCCTCGGATCCGGCGAGCAGCTCTGGCGGCGCGGGCGGTAGGGATGCCGGGGTCGTGGTCACGGCGGGGAGTCTTGCCGAGCTCAGGCTGGTCGCGCGCGGACCACCCTTGTGACCACGGTCCAGACCCCTGAGCCACAGCTGGAGGTGACGGCGTCGACGGGCCCGAGCACCGGCGACAGCGCGCGCTCGACACGGTCGGGCGGCAGGTAGATCGGGGTCTCGTCGCCGCTCGTGGAGACGAACACGAGGCGGCCCTCCTCCCGGAGCACGCGGGCGTACTCGGCCGGGAACAGGTAGGCGTTCACGCAGACGACGGCATCGAGGCTCCGATCGGCGAAGGGAAGCTGCGCGGCGTCGGCGCGGCACAGCGAGACCCGCGCCGGGCGAGGTGCCAAGGCGAGCATCTCTGCGGCGAGGTCCACCGAGATCACGTGCTCGAACACCTCGAGCAAGGGCGGGGTCTGGATCCCCGTCCCGCTCCCGATCTCGAGGGCGGTCCCGCCCGGCGGGACGTTCCCGCGGGCGAGGGCGTCAGCCGTCGGCCGGAGCCGGTCGGCACCTCCCCTCGTATGCCATTCGGGAGCAAGGCTGTCGAACAGCTCCCGGATCTTCTCCCTCCGTTCCGGGTTCCAGCCTCCCGAGTCGAACGCGATCTCCTCGGTCACGCGCTGCATGGGCAGGTAGTCCTGCGGGTCGCGTTCGGGTCGCGGGCCGGCCGGCACGAGCGGCGGGAGCACCCGGAGCGGCAAGGGGCGTCCGTGCTCAGTAGGACTTCGGCAGCTGCAGCGAGTGCTGGGCCACGAAGTTGAGGATCATCTCCCTGCTCACCGGAGCGGTGCGGAGGAGCCGCGCGGTGCCCCAGAGGTCGGCGAGGCCGTACTCGGTCGCGAGCCCGTTCCCACCGTGGGTCTGCATGGCCTGGTCAAGGGCGCGCAGCGCGGCTTCGGCGCTTGCGTACTTGGCCATGTTGGCCGCCTCGGCCGCGTCGACGTCGTGGTCGTAGCTCCACGCCGCCTTCGCGAGCATGAGCCGGGCCAGCTCCACCTCGACCTTCGCCGCCGCGAGGGGGTGGGCGATGCCCTGGTGGGCGCCGATCGGTGTGCCCCAGACCGAGCGCTCCCGTGCGTAGGAGGCCGCCCGCTCGAGTGCGTAGCGGCCGATCCCGCAGGCTACGGCGGCCCCCATAAGCCGCTCGGGGTTGAGGCCGGCGAAGACCTGCCGGAGACCGTCGCCCTCGGCGCCGAGCAGGCGGTCGGGGCCAAGCCGGACCGAGTCGAAAAAGAGCGTGAACTGCTTTTCGGGGGCTGCGATCTCGACCGGGATGTGCGTGGCCTCGAGGCCAGGGGCGTCGGTGTCCACGATGAACAGGCTGAGCCGGGCGCGGCCGGTCTCCTCGTCGGTCCCCGTGCGGGCGACGACGAGCACGGCCTCGGCCTCGTCCACGCCGGAGATGTAGTACTTCGTCCCGCCGAGCCGCCACTCGTCGCCGTCCCTCGTCGCCGTCGTCGAGATGCGGTGGGAGTTCGAGCCGGCGTCGGGCTCGGTGATGGCGAAGGCCATCTTCACCTCGCCCGAGGCGAGCCCGGGCAGCCAGCGCTGCTGCTGCTCCTCGGTCCCGAACCTGGCGAGGAGGGTGGCGCAGATCGCCGGCGATACGAGGATGAGGAGCAGAGGGCAGCCCGCCGCCGCCACCTCCTCGCAGACGATGGTCAGCTCCGCGATGCCCATGCCGCCGCCGCCGTAGCGCTCGGGGAGGTGGACGCCGAGGAAGCCGGCCTCGCCGAGCGCGCGCCAGAGCTCGGACTGCTTCTCCCCTGTTCGGGTCTTCTCCTGGAAGTAGGTGTGGCCGAACCCGCCCGCGAGCTTCGCGACCGCGTCCCGCAGCATCTCCTGCTCTGGGGTGAGGCGAAAGTCCATCTCCCGCCGAGGATACGCATCTCGCGGCCGGCGGGCGACCGGGCCGAAGCCACCTTCAGGCCCGGCCGTGCCGCTAGCGTCGGGAGCGACGCGCCCGAGGAGGTGTTGCTCGATGTCGCGACAGCGGCGATGCAGATGAGGCAGCACAGGCGGCGGCCGCTCTCCGCCGTGGTCCTTGCCGCAGGCGAGGGCACACGGATGAGGTCGGCGATGCCGAAACCTCTCCACCGCCTGTGCGGCCGGCCGATGATCCTGCACGTGCTCGACACCCTGGCCGAGCTCACGATGGAGCGGGTCGTCGTCGTCGTCGGCCACGGCGCGACGGAGGTCACGAAGGTGATCCAGGCCGAGGCGCCGTCCGGGCTGCAACTCGAGTTCGTGGAGCAGCCCGAGACCCGCGGCACGGGCGACGCCGTCGCCGTCGGGCTCACCGGCTTCCCGGAGTCCTACCTCGAGTTCGAGAACGCCGACCTCCTCGTCCTCCCAGGGGACACGCCGCTCGTCCGGCCGGCCACCATCGCCGCTCTCGTCCGCCAGCACCGCGAGCAGGACGCCGCGGCCACCGTGCTGACTGCCGTCGTGAGCGACCCGTCAGGCTGCTCCCGGGTGGTCCGGGACAAAGACGGCCGCCCCGCCCGCATCGTCGACGACCCCGACTGCACGGCTGAGGAGCTCGACATCGAGGAGGTGGCGACGCAGATCTACTGCTTCCGCCACGACGTGCTCGCTCCCGTCCTGCGGCGGCTGGCGCCGGACCGGACCACCGGGGAGTACTTCCTCACCTCGACGATCGAGGTCCTCCACGACGCCGGGTACCCGCTCAGCGCTCTCGTTGCCGAGGACCCCGTCGAGGCGGCGGGGGTGAACGACCGGGCCCAGCTCGCCGCCGCGGAGGCGGAGCTGCGCGCCCGGGTCAACGAGCGCTGGATGCGCGGAGGGGTCACGATGCTCGACCCGGAGGCGACCTACCTCGACATGAGCGTTCGGCTCGGCCGGGACGTCGTCATCCTCCCGGGCGTCATGCTCGAGGGGTCGACGTCGGTCGGCGACGGCGCCGTGATCGGACCCGAGACCCGCCTCGTCGACTGCGAGGTCGGAGCAGGAGCGAGGCTCGAGCGCTGCTCGGCGGAGCGCGCCGTCATCGGCGAGAATGCCGCCGTCGGGCCGTACTCCGTGCTCGAGCCGGGAACGCGGCTGGCGCCGGGGAGCCGGGTCGGGCCATTCTTCGGTCGGGGCTGAGGGCTGGCTCCCGGAAGGGCGCGACGGACGGAGGACTCGAGGATGGAACTGACGCCGGTACGGCGGTTGGAGATCGTGTCGGGGCGTTCCCACCCCGAGCTCGCCGAGGAGATCGCGCGTTGCCTCGGGGTCGAGCTTGGTGAGACCAACCTCCGTGAGTTCGCCGACTCCGAGCTCCACTGCCGCTACGGGAGCTCGATCCGAGGCGTCGACCTGTTCATCATCCAGACCCACGCGGCGCCGGTCAACGACTCCATCATGGAGATGCTGGTCATGATCGACGCCGCGAAACGGGCCTCGGCCAAGCGCATCACCGCCGTCTGCCCCTACTACGGGTACTCGCGCCAGGATCGCAAATCGACCGGGCGGGAGCCGATCACGGCGAAGCTCGTCGCCGATCTGCTCTCGGTCGCCGGCGCCGACCGGATCGTGAGCGTGGACCTTCACTCCGGGCAGATCCAGGGCTTTTTCGACGGCCCGGTGGACCACCTCACGGCGGCACCCGTGTTCATCGACTACCTCCGCCAGAACGACTTCGACGGCGACATGGTGGTCGTCTCGCCGGATGCGGGCCGGATCAAGGTGTCCGAGCGCTTCTCCCAGCAGCTTGGCTGCGACCTCGCCTTCGTCCACAAGCGACGGCCCCGGGGGCGGATGGAGGAGGTCGAGGCGCTCGAGGTGGTCGGGAATGTGCGGGGGCGGCGCTGCGTCATCATCGACGACCAGATCGGCACCGCCTCGACCGTGGTCGCGGCCTCGGAACGCCTCGTCGAGCAGGGCGCCACCGACGTCTGGGCCATGGCGACCCATGCCATCCTCGCAGGACCGGCGCTCGACCGCCTGAAGGCCTCGCCGATCTCGCGCGTCGTCGTCACGAACACGCTGCCGGTGCCGGTTGAGCGGCGGATCGACAAGCTCGAGGTGCTCTCGGTCGCGAAGATCGTCGCGGACGCGATCGATGCCGTGTTCGAGGACACCTCGGTCTCGGAGATCTTCAAGGGGCAGAACCTGCTGTAGGGGGACCTGCCCTTCTCCCTCGGCCGAGCGGGGCCGAGGCGGGCAGCCGGCCGGCGGGCCTCGCCGCGAGGATCGCCTAGTATCTCGTGGCCGCGTCAGCGGCCCCGTCGTCCGCGGCCCTCCGGCCGAGATCTCGCAGGAGCGCATTCCATGGCAGAAATCCAGCTCGTCGCCGAACCGGGCCGGCCCGAGGGCAGCAGTGCCAGCCGTCGCATGCGCCGCGACGGGCGCATCCCGGCTGTCGTCTACGGGCACGGGATCGAGCCCATCTCGGTCTCGGTCGACGCCCGCGAGCTGAGGGTCGCCCTCAACGGGGAAGCCGGGAGCCGGGCGTTGCTTGACCTACGCGTCGGGAGCGAGCGCCACCTCGCCGTCGCGCGCCAGCTGCAGCGCCACCCGGTGCGCCACACGGTGACCCACGTCGACTTCCAGGTCGTGAGCAGAGACGAGATCATCTCGGCCGAGGT
Source organism: Acidimicrobiales bacterium (assembly GCA_035294725.1). Lineage (GTDB taxonomy): Bacteria > Actinomycetota > Acidimicrobiia > Acidimicrobiales > Bog-793 > DATGKK01. The sequence continues at coordinate 7,642 of DATGKK010000005.1, forward strand.
GCCGATCCTCCTCGTCGGCGAGGCGATCGAGGTGCACCGCGGTGGAGGGACCGTCGGCCAGGAGCTCAACACCCTGCTCGTGAAGGCACGGCCGGCGGACCTGCCGGCCCATCTCGAGGTGGACATCTCCGAGCTGTCGATCGGCCAGACGATCCGGGTCGGCGAGGTGTCGCTGCCCGATGGCGTGACCACCGACGTCGACCCCGACCACGCCGTCGCGATCGGCCAGGGGCCCCAGGCCATGGCCCTTCCCGAGGAGGAGGCCGCCGCCGAGGGCGGCGCCGCTCCCGGCGAGGCCGCGGGGGCCGGCCAGGCCGCTGCTGCCGGCGACGACGGCGCCGGCGAGAGCTGAGGTTCGCCAGAGGCGGCGCAACGGGCTCGGTTGCAGGCTCCACCGCCGACCTGCTCGCCGTCGGTCTCGGCAACCCCGGACCCGAGTACGCCGGCTCGCGCCACAACTACGGCGCCGAAGCCGTGCGCCTCGTGGCGCACCGGCACCATGCCCGCCTGAGGAGTGAGCGGGGCTCGCACGCCGACACGGCGGTCGTGCGGATCGGCCCACGCGCTCTGGCGCTCGCCGTCCCGCAGACCTACATGAACGACTCGGGTCTCGCCCTCCGGCCGCTTGCTCGCCGCTACGTGGCGGGCGAGGTCTCGAGGATCGTGATCGTCCATGACGAGCTCGACCTCGAGCCTGGCGTCGTGCGGGTGAAAAAGGGGGGCGGCATCGCCGGCCACAACGGCCTGCGCTCGATCGAGCAGCACCTGCATTCACGGGAGTTCCTCCGGGTCCGGATCGGGGTCGGCAAGCCGCCGGGGCGAGCCGAGGGCGTCGACCACGTGCTTCGCCGGCCCGGCAAGGCCGAGCGCGAGCTCCTCGCCGTCGCGCTCGAGCTCGCCGCCGACGCGGTCGAGGTCATCCTCGCCGACGGCGTGGAGGCCGCGATGAACCGGTTCAATACTCGGTCGTGAGCCTTCGATCGCTGCCGGGCCTCCTCGCGGGCGAGGCGGGCGTCGCCGAGCTGCTCGGTCGCGACGACTCGGTCGTCGCCGTCGCCGAGCCTGCCCGGGCGCCGGTCCTCGCCGCTGTCGCCGAGCTCGGGACCGCCCCGGTCGTGCTCGTGGTCACCCCGACGATGCGCGAGGCGGAGAACCTGGCCCATGACCTGAGGGCGTACCGCGACCCGGAGGGGGTCGAGCTGCTGCCGGCGTGGGAGACCCTCCCGTTCGAGCGGGTCTCCCCGGGGGTCGAGACGATGGGGCGCCGCCTGCGAGCGATGTGGCACCTGCGGGCGACGACGGCCGGGTTGGCCGCTGCCCGCTCCGGCGAGTCGCCGGACGGCCTCGTGCTCGTCGCACCCATCCGGGCGCTGTTGCAGCGGCTCGGTCCGCAGGTCGAGCAGAGCGCGCCCATCTGCGTCCGGCTCGGCGACCACCTCGACGAGGAGGAGCTCGTTCGCCGCCTCGTCGATGCCGGCTACCGCCGCGAGTACCAGGTCGAGCACCGTGGAGAGCTCGCCGTGCGGGGCGGCATCGTCGACGTCTTCCCCTCGACCGGCGAGGCGGGAGTGCGGATCGACCTGTGGGGCGACGAAGTCGAGCGGCTCACCCACTTCGACGTCGGCGACCAGAGGTCGGTCGGCGACATCGAGAAGGCCGAGCTGTTCGGCTGCCGCGAGCTCGTGCTCTCCGGTCCCGTCCGCGAGCGGGCACGAGCTCTCGCGAGGGAGGCGCCCTTCGCGAACGACGTCTTCGAGCGGCTTGCGGACGGCGAGCTGTTCGACGGGATGGAGTCGTGGCTGCCCTTCCTCGTCGAGGAGGAGCGGCTCTTCACGGACCTTCTCGCCGCTCAGGCGCGGGTCGTGCTCGTCGAGCCGCGCAGGCTGCGGGACCGGGCGACCGAGCTGGCCGAGGAGGAGCGCTCGCTGGCAGACGCCCTGTCGACGACCTGGCTCGGGCGGGCGGGCCGTGACCTTGAGGCAGGTGCCTCGGAGGCGGCCGGCGTCCCCGGCGAGGAAGGAGGCGTCCCTGCCGGGCCGGAGAGCTCCGGGGGTCTCGTCCTCCCCCGGCTCCACCTGCCCTTCGACCGGCTCCTCGCACGCTGCCCGGCGCGCGTGGCCTCGCTCCTCGCCGTCGCCGACCGCCCTGAGGTCACCTCCGTGCCCACGACCGGCTGGCCCCCGGTGATGGGCGACCCGACCGCCCTTGCGAGCCGCCTCGGCGATCTCGCCCGTGAGGGCTGCCGCGTGGTGATCGCGGCGGACGGAGCCGGCTCGGCCCGCAGGATCTCAGAGGTCCTCGAGGAGCACGGGCTCGCGCCCGACCTCGTCGAGAGCGACGACGGCGAGGTGCTCCGCCGGCCCGGCCTCCACGTCACCGTCGCCCAGCTCGACCACGGGGCGATCTTCCCCGGGTCGAAGCTTGCCGTGCTGGCCGAGCCGGACCTCACCGGCCGGCGCCGGCCCCACCGGGTGGCGAGGCCGAGGGCGAGGGCGGCCGAGGGCTTCTTCGACGACCTCGCCCCGGGCAGCTTCGTCGTCCATCACGTGCACGGTGTCGCCCGCTTCGGGGGCCTCGTTCGGCGCAGCCTCGGCGGCTCGGAGCGGGACTACCTGCTCCTTGAGTACCGGGGCGGGGACAAGCTCTACGTCCCCTCCGACCAGATCGACGCCATCACCCCCTATGCCGGCGGCGAGCAACCGACTCTGAGCCGCCTCGGTGGAGCGGAGTGGCAAAAGCAGAAGGCTCGGGTGCGCGCCGCGACCCGTGAGATCGCCCGGGAGCTCGTCCAGCTCTACCAGCGCCGCGCCACCGTCGAGGGCCACGCCTTCTCCCCGGACACGCCCTGGCAGCACGAGATGGAGCAGGCCTTCCCCTACCCCGAGACCGCCGACCAGCTGCGAGCGATCGCGGACGTGAAGGCCGACATGGGCGAGGCCAGGCCGATGGACCGGCTCGTCTGCGGCGACGTCGGCTTCGGCAAGACCGAGGTTGCCGTGCGGGCGGTGTTCAAGGCGGTCCAGGACGGCTACCAGGCGGCCGTGCTCGTGCCGACGACCCTGCTCGCGAGCCAGCATCTCCAGACCTTCGCCGAGCGGTACGCCCCGTACCCGGTCCGGGTGGAGATGCTCTCCCGCTTCCTCACCGCCGCCGAGGCGCGCAAGGTCGTCCAGGGCCTCGCCGACGGATCGGTCGACGTCGTGATCGGGACCCACCGCCTGCTCGCCGACGACGTCCGGTTCAAGAAGCTCGGCTTGCTCGTCGTGGACGAGGAGCAGCGCTTCGGCGTCGGCCACAAGGAGGCGATCAAGATGCTCTCGACCGGCGTCGACGTCCTCACCCTCACGGCGAGCCCGATCCCGCGCACCCTGGAGCTCAGCCTGACCGGCATCCGCGACCTCTCGCTCATCAACACCCCGCCGTCTGAGCGCCAGCCCATCCTCACCTACGTCGGCGAGTACGACGACCAGGCCGTCGCCGAGGCGATCCGGCGCGAGCTGCTGCGAGAGGGCCAGGTCTTTTTCGTCCACAACCGGGTGCAGGACATCGAGAAGGTGGCTCAGCACGTGAGGACGCTCGTGCCCGACGCCCGGGTCGCCGTGGCGCACGGCCAGATGGACGAGGGGTCGCTCGAGAAGGTGGTGCTCGACTTCTGGGAGGGCCGCTACGACGTGCTCGTCTGCACCACCATCATCGAGTCCGGGATCGACATGCCGACCGTCAACACGATGGTCGTCGACCGGGCCGACCTTCTCGGCCTCGGCCAGCTCCACCAGCTCCGCGGCAGGGTGGGCCGGGGCGACCGGCGCGCCTACGCCTACCTGCTGTTCCCCGAGGATCGGGTCCTCACCGAGCAGGCCTACGAGCGGCTGCGCACGATCGGGGAGCAGACCGAGCTCGGCTCCGGTTTCAAGATCGCCATGCGGGACCTGGAGATCCGGGGCGCGGGCAACCTGCTCGGCAACGACCAGTCCGGCCACATCGCCGCCGTGGGCTACGACCTCTACGTCCGGATGGTGTCCGAGGCCGTCGCCGAGCTGAAGGGAGAGCCGTTGCGCGAGCCGGTCGAGATCACGATCGACCTCCCCGTGAAGGCCTCATTGCCCGAGTCGTACGTCGGCCGGGAGGACCTGCGCCTCGAGGCCTACCGCCGGCTCGTGGAGGTGCGCGACCCGCACGACGTCGACGACCTGCGCCGCGAGTGGGTGGACCGCTACGGCCCGATCCCGCCGGCGGCCTCCGCGTTGCTCGAGGTCGGATCCCTTCGGGCCGAGTGCCTCCGCACTGGGGTGACCGAGGTGAGCGCGGCGCCGTCGCGGCCGGGGACTCCGGGCAGCCCGGGCAAGTCCGGGGAGGTGGTCGCCCGCCTCTCCCCGCTCGACCTCCCGTTGTCGGCCCAGGTCCGGCTCGGCCGCCTCCACCCCCGGGCGATCTGGAAGAGGGAGCAGGAGCAATTGATCGTTCCCCTGCTGGCCGGAGAGGACCTCGCCCTCCGCCTCGTCGAGCTGCTCCGCGAGCTCGTGCCGGAGGCCGAGGTTGCCTGAGGCCGCGGCGTCGGCGCTCGTTCGCGGTGCGGCGCCGCCCGCCGGCGGGGTCGGCCGGCCGGGCCGTGCGAGTACGATGCGCCGATCGTGATCGTGAAACGCGTCACCAGCTCGCCGGCGCCTGAAGCCGCCCGCTCTCGTCGGCCACGCAGGCGGCAGCTTGGCACGGCGGGCGCACTGGCCGCCCTCGCCGCGACCGCCGCCCTCGCCTCCGGCTGCAACCTGCAGTGGTCGCCGTACGCCGCCAAGGTCGGGACCACCGTCGTCACGCCCTCGCAGCTCGACACCGAGCTGCGCGAGGCGAGCGGGAACGCGTCCTTCCTCTGCCTGCTCGAGCGGACCGGCCTCGCCGGCACGACGGCCATCAAGGGTGCCGGGACGAGCACCTACGACAGCAGCTTCGTGGCCTACGTGCTCACGAACCTCGTGAACGGCGTCATCGCCCACCGCCTCGCAGTTCGCTACCGCCTCCCCGAGAGCCCGGCGGCGAGGGCGCTCGCCCGGGAACAGGTCCTGGGAGCCTTCGCATCCGAGCTCTCGAGCACCCAGTGCGGCACCTCGAGCCAGCCCATCCTTCGCCAGCTCGGCCCCGAGCTCTCGGGCTCGTTCATCCAGCTCCAGCTCGACGAGGACGCGCTCGCCGCCCGAGCCGAGCACATCCCCCTCACGCTGGCCGGCCTCGCAGCCTGGGAGCGCTCGCACGCAAGGGCGACCAAGCAGGCCTGCCTCTCGGGCGTGTTCGTGAAGACGCGTGCGGAGGCCGACCGGGTGCGTGCCGCACTGCGCAGGGGTGAGCCGCTGCAGGCGGTCATCGCCCGGTACTCGCCGAGCCAGGGCGCGTCTCGGGGTGTCCTCGGGTGCTACACGGCCTCGGAGCTCACCTCCATCGAGCCGGCGATCGAGCACGCTGCGGCCGCCACCTCGATCGGAGGCGCCGCGGCGCCCGTCGCCTACCAGGGAGCCTGGCTCGTGATCGTGGTCACCTCGCGGCCATTCGAGCCGGCCGTCGACGCCCTCAACTCGATCTTCACCGCGACGGCCCCGACCTTCGCGAAGCAGATCGCCGCCGCCGTGCGAGCAGCACATGTCGAGGTCAACCCCCAGTACGGGCGTTGGACGACGTCGAAGGCCCTCGCCGCCTCCGGGTTCGGAGGCAAGGTGGTGCCGAACCGGGTGCCCAGCTCGGCCGTCCTGTTGAACCCGTCCAAGCTGACGGCGAGCGCAACCGCCCCCGCCGGACTCTCCGGGTCTGGCTCGGGCTGACCCGGCTGGCCCTGGCGTGCCGCCCGGCCCTGCCCGAGCGACCGGGATGCCCGGGCTCGCCCGGTCCCCTCTGACGAGGAGCGGGCGGTGACGAGCCGCCCGGTCATCGCCGTGGTCGGCCTTGGCCCCGCCGGCCCCGAGCATCTCACGCAACAGGCCGCCGAGCTCATCGACTCTGCCGGGGTCGTCGCGCTGCGCACGGCGAGGCACCCCGCCGCCGCCGCAGTGCTGGAGCGGCGTCCCGACGCGAGCACCTTCGACGGCGAGTACGAGCAGGGCGAGAGCTTCGAGCAGGTCTACGAGGCGATCGTGGGGGCCCTGCTCTCGACAGCACGTGCTGCGGGCCGGCTCACCCCGGCCACGGTCTGCTACGCCGTACCTGGCTCGCCGTCGGTCGCCGAGCGAACCGTGGAGCTGCTTCGGGAGCGGGCACCGGCGGCCGGCGTCGACCTCGCCGTCGTGCCGGCGGTCTCCTACCTCGACCTCGCCTGGGACCGCCTCCGGATCGACCCGGTCGCCGGCGGCGTGCGGATCCTCGACGCCGGCGGCTTCGCCGGAGCCGTGGGCGAGGCGGCCGGCCCGCTCCTGCTCGCCCAGACCTGGTCGCGCCAGGTTCTCTCCGACGTAAAGCTCGGGATCGAGGAGCCCGCGGCCGGCCAGCGGGCCGTGCTCCTCCACCACCTCGGTCTACCCGACGAGGTGGTGGCCGAGGTCGCATGGTCCGAGCTCGACCGGACGCTCGAGCCCGACCACCTCACGTCGGTCTTCGTGCCCGTGCTGCCGCCGGCCCCGGCGGCCGCCGTCGCCTCCCTCGCCGGCACCGTCGCCACGCTGCGCCAGCGCTGCCCCTGGGATCGGGCCCAGACCCACCGGACGCTCCTGCGCCACCTGCTCGAGGAGTCCTACGAGGCGATCGAAGCGATCGAGGCCCTCGGCGACGACCCCTCTCGCGCCCCGGCCACCGTGGTGGCCCACGCCGAGGAGGAGCTCGGCGATCTCCTGTGCCAGGTGATCTTCCACGCCACGCTCGGCGCCGAGGAGGGCCTCTTTGCGCTCGACGGGATCGCGCGGCGCCTCGAGGGCAAGCTCGTCGCGCGCCACCCGCACGTGTTCGGCTCCGTCCATGCGGAGACTGCGGACGACGTCGTGCGGAACTGGGAGCGCGCAAAGGACGAGGAGAAGGGGCGCTGCCACCTCCTCGACGGCATCCCGTCCGCCATGCCCGCGCTGGCGAGGGCAGAGAAGATCGAACGGAAGCTCGCCAGCGTCGGGCTCGGCTGGGACGAGTCGGGGAGCGGGCCGCGCGAGCTCGCCGCGCTCGTCACCTCCCGTCTCGACAGGGTCCGGCTCGACGAGGGCGGGCCCGGCGCCGAGGAGGCGGCGGGCGACCTGCTCGTGGCGCTCGCGCGTTACCTGGCCGGCCGCCGGCTCGATCCCGAGGCCGCCCTTCGCCGCGCCCTTGGCCGCCTGGGTGAACGGGTGAGGCTGCTCGAGACCTCGGCGGCGGCAGAGGGCGTCTCGCTTGACGAGTGGGTCTCCCGCCAGTCGGCACCACCACCCGTCCACGAGCCGCAGCCGCCACTTTGCTAACTTCGTTCACACTTTCAACAGGAGCAACTGCTTGACCCCGATCCGCCAGCTGCAGGCACGCGAGGTGCTCGACTCGAGGGGCAACCCCACGATCGAGGTCTCCTGCGTCCTCTCGTCGGGCGCCGAGGGGACCGCCATCGTGCCGTCTGGCGCGTCGACGGGCAGCTTCGAGGCGGTCGAGCTGCGCGACGGGGGAGCGCGCTACGGGGGCAAGGGGGTCCTCCGGGCGGTCGACAACGTCACCGGACGGCTGAACGAGCTGCTGTGCGGGATGGACCCACGGGATCAGCGGGCCATCGACGACGCCATGGTCGACCTCGACGGGACGCCCGACAAGGCGGCGCTCGGTGCCAACGCCATCCTCGGCACCTCGCTCGCCGTGGCCCGGGCCGCCGCCGCAGAGGTGGGGCTTCCCTTGTGGCGCTACGTCGGTGGCGTGGACGCCCACGTCCTGCCGGTCCCGATGATGAACGTCCTCAACGGCGGGGTCCACGCCGACAACAACGTGGACTTCCAGGAGTTCATGATCGTGCCGGTCGGCGCGAGCAGCTTCTCGGAGGCGCTGCGCTGGGGGGCGGAGACCTACCACGCCCTGCGCGGCCTGCTGCATGACCGCGGGCTGTCGACCGCGGTCGGCGACGAAGGAGGCTTCGCCCCTGACCTGCGCACGAACGAGGAGGCGCTGCGGGTGCTCGTCGAGGCCATCGAGGCCGCTGGCCGCACGCCGGGCGACGAGATCGCTCTCGCACTTGACCCGGCGACGACGGAGCTGTTCGCAGAGGGGGCGTACCGGCTCGAGGGGGAGGACCGCACCCTGTCTGCCGAGGAGCTCACCGAGTACTGGGTCGACGTCGTCACGCGCTACCCCGTCGTCTCGATCGAGGACGGGATGGCCGAGGAGGACTGGGAGGGCTGGTCCGCCCTCACGCGGGCGCTCGGCGACCGGGTGCAGCTCGTCGGGGACGACCTGTTCGTGACGAACGTCGAGCGGTTGGAGCGGGGCATCTCCTCCGGGGTTGCCAACGCGGTGCTCGTCAAGGTCAACCAGATCGGCACGCTCACCGAGACCCTTGCCACGGTGAGGACGGCGGAGCGCCACTCCTACCGTGCCGTCATGTCGCACCGCTCCGGAGAGAGCGAGGACACGACGATTGCCGACCTCGCGGTCGCCACGAATTGCGGTCAGATCAAGACCGGCGCACCCGCCCGCTCGGAGCGGGTCGCCAAGTACAACCAGCTGCTCCGGATCGAGCAGCAGCTCGGCGCCACGGCCCGGTACCCCGGCATCGCCGCCTTCGCCTGCCGCCGGGCGCCCGCCGCCCTCGAGCGGGAGGGGAACTGACCCGTGCTCACCCGCGCCCGCGTCGCCCTGCTCGCCTCCGTCGTGCTCGCCAGCCTGCTGCTCGTGCTCGAGGTCCCCCTCGGCCAGCTGACCGGCGCCCGCTCGGCCGCCGCCGCCACGGCGGCCGAGCTGTCGAAGGTGCAGCGCGAGAACGAGGTGCTCGCCCGGCAGATCGACGGGCTCGAGCACGGCCCGATGATCGAGGAGATCGCCCACGAGGAGTTCGGGCTCGTCGGAAGAGACCAGCGCTCGGTCGTGGTCATGCCCGGCGGCACCGGCACGGCCCGGGTCCACGGCGGCTCGACCGCGCCGGGAGGAGGCCTTGGCACCGCCCCGCTCGGGTCGAGCGAGATCCCGCCCTCCGATCTCGTCCCCTCCGACGCCGCCGTCGTGCCGGCTGGCAGCCAGTCCCACCCGCAGAGCTTCTGGCAGCGGTTCCTTGACCGGCTGGAGTTCTGGAAGGGATCGGTCTGAGCCCTCCGTTACTGTCGAGGCGATGAGCATCCTCGGCAACCGCGTGCTGCGCCGCGAGGACCCGAAGTTCCTCACCGTGGGCGGGACCTACGTCGGCGATCTCCGCCTGCCCGGCGCCCTCCACCTCGCGTTCGTCCGCTCGACGCTCGCCCACGCCCTCCTCACCTCGATCGACACGACGGACGCCGAGGCCGCCCCCGGGGTCGTTGCGGTCTACACCAACGCCGGGCTCGGCCTCGATCCGATGCGGCCGATGGGCTTTCTGAACCAGTCGATGGTCCGTCCCCTCCTTGCCGAGGGCCGGGTGCGGTACGTCGGCGAGCCGGTCGCGGTGGTCGCCGCCGAGTCGCCCGAGGCCGCCGCGGATGCCGCCGAGCTCGTCGCCGTCGGCTATGACCCGCTCCCGGTCGTCGTGGACCCGGAGGAGGCGCTCTCCTCCGAGACGATCTTGTTCCCGGAGGCGGGCACGAACGTCTGCTTCGAGCTCTCCTTCGGCGAGGACCCGGCCCTGTTCGAGGGCTGCGAGGCCGTGGTCTCAGCGCGGATCGTGAACCAGCGGCTCGCGCCCTGCCCGCTCGAGGTCCGCTCGGCTGCAGCGGAGCTCGTCGACGGCCGGCTCCGCTTCTACGCCTCGACCCAGGGGCCCCACGACGTCCGCTCGACCCTCGCCCGCCATCTGGGGCTCGAAGAGTCGGAGGTCCACGTCGTCGCGCCCGACGTCGGAGGAGGGTTCGGCGCGAAGGGTCTCGTCTACCCCGAGGAGATCGTGGTCGCGGAGCTCGCGCGCCGGCTGCGGCGCCCGGTGCGCTGGACCGAGACCCGCTCGGAGTCGATGCTCGGCCTCGGTCACGGTCGAGCCCAGGTGCAGGAGGTGACGATCGGCGGGAGCCGCGACGGCACCATCTCCGCCTACCGGCTCCGCATCCTCCAGGAGTCGGGCGCCTACGCGGGCGAAGGGGCGGTGCTCCCCTTCCTCACCCGCCAGATGGCCTCCGGCGTCTACGCCATCGCAAAGGTCGAGTGCTCGAGCCGCTCCGTGGTCACGAACACCCTCCCGACGGTGGCCTACCGGGGCGCCGGGCGGCCCGAGGCGACCGCGGCCATCGAACGGGCGGTCGACCTGTTCGCGGGCGAGATCGGGATGGACCCCGCCGAGGTGCGGCGGAGGAACTACATCCGGGCGGACCAGTTCCCCTTCACGACCGCGGTTGGGACCGAGTACGACTCGGGCGACTACGAGCGGGCTCTCGACCTTGCGCTCGATGCGGCGAGTTATGCGGAGCTCCGGGCCGAGCAGGCGCGGCGCCGGGCGACCCCGGGCGACGACGGGCGGCCTGCCCGCCAGCTCGGCATCGGCATCTCCAGCTACGTCGAGATCACCGCCCCGCTGGCCGGGGGCGAGTTCGGGTCGGTCGAGGTCCGCCCGGACGGCACCGTGCGGGTCCGGACCGGTACCTCGCCGCACGGCCAGGGCCACGTCACGGCCTGGTCGATGATCGTCGCCGAGCAGCTCGGGGTGCCCCTCGAGGCCATCGAGGTGGTCCACGGCGACACCGACCTCGTCCCCCGCGGCGGCGGGACGGGCGGCTCCCGCTCCCTCCAGCTCGGCGGGAGTGCCGTCAACGAGGCGGCCATCGCCGTCGTCGAGCGAGCCCGCTCGCTTGCGGCCGACCTCCTGGAAGCGGCGCCGGAGGACGTGGTGCTGGACAGGGCCGAGGGGCGCTTCCACGTCGCCGGGACGCCGGCGATCGGCACCTCCTGGGGCGAGCTGGCGGCTGCCTGCCTCGAGCGGGAGGGGAGCCCCCTCGAGGCGACCTCCGACTTCGAGTTCCCAGGCTCCACCTTCCCCTTCGGCACGCACGTCTCGGTCGTCGAGGTGGACACCGAGACGGGAGCGGTTGAGCTGGTGCGGCACGTCTCGGTCGACGACGCCGGCCGGATCCTGAACCCGCTCCTCGCCGGCGGCCAGATCCACGGCGGCATCGCCCAGGGCGCCGCCCAGGCCCTCCTCGAGGAGTTCGTCTACGACGGCGAGGGGAACCCCCTCACTGCGAACCTGGCCGACTACTCCTTCGTGTCGGCTTGCGAGCTGCCGAGCTTCGAGTGGTCCTTCACCGAGACCCCGACGCCGAAGAACGCGCTCGGCGTGAAGGGCATCGGAGAGGCCGGCACGATCGGCTCGACTCCTGCGGTCCACAACGCGGTCTGCGACGCCCTCTCGCACCTCGGCGTCCGCCACCTCGACATGCCGGCGACGCCGGTCCGGGTGTGGGAGGCGATCTCCGCCTCGAGGCCGCCCGGGACCACTACGGCTCCGATCCGCACAGATGGAGGGTGACGATGCACGTCGAGATCACCGTGAACGGCCGCCCCGTTGGGGCCGAGATCGAGCCGAGAACCCTGCTCGTCCAGTTCATCCGGGAGATCGCCGGCCTGACCGGGACGAACATCGGGTGTGACACGACCTCCTGCGGCGCGTGCACCGTGCTGCTCGAGGGTCAGTCGGTGAAGTCCTGCACGGTCCTAGCGGCGCAGGTCGACGGGGCATCGGTCACCACGATCGAGGGGCTCGCCCCTCTGGCCGGCGACGGCTCGGCCCCGGGGGCGACCGCCGCCATGCACCCGGTGCAACGGGCCTTCCACGAGCACCACGGCCTGCAGTGCGGCTACTGCACGCCGGGAATGGTCCTCGCCGTGACGTCGCTCATCGCCGAAGCCGAGCCGGGCAGCCTCGACGAGGCTGCGATCCGGCTCGGTCTCGAGGGGAACCTCTGCCGCTGCACCGGGTACCACAACATCGTCGCGGCTGCCCTCGCCGCCGCGCGCGAGGCCGGTGTGGCTGCAGCAGCGTCCGGCTCCGAGGCGGCGCCGTGATCCCCGCCGGATTCGAGTACGAGCGCGCCGACTCCCTCGAGCAGGCGGTGACCCTCCTCGCCGAGCACGGCGACGAGGCCAAGCTGCTCGCCGGCGGCCACTCGCTCCTCCCGCTCATGAAGCTCCGGCTCGCGACCCCGGCCCTCCTCGTCGACGTGGGCAGGCTCGATGAGCTCCGCTTCGTGCGCGACGAGGGCGAGGCGATCGCGGTCGGGGCGCTCACGAGCCACCACGACCTGTCCCGCAACGGGCTGCTGCGACGCCAGCTGCCGGCACTGGCGCACGTCGCCGGGCAGATCGGCGATCCCCAGGTGCGTCACCGTGGGACGATCGGAGGGTCGCTCGCCCATGGCGACCCCGCTGCCGACCTGCCGGCCCTCGTGCTCGCGCTCGGCGGCACGATGGTGGCTACCGGGCCGAGGGGCCGCAGGGAGATCCCGGCCTCGGAGTTCCACCTCGGCTTCCTCGAGACGGTGCTCGAACCGGACGAGGTGCTCGTCGAGGTCCGCCTGCCGAAGGACCGCTCCGGCGCCGCCGGCTTCGGCTTCGAGAAGCTGACCAAGCGGGCCCAGGACTGGGCGATCGTGGCGGCGGTCGCCGTCCGGCGGGACGACACCCCGGGCGGTGCCGGCGTCGCCCTCGTCAACATGGCCGCCGTGCCGGTGCGTGCGGCCTCGGTCGAAGCGGCGCTGGCGGAGGGCGCGAGCGTGGCCGAGGCGGCCGAGCTCGCCGACGCCGATGCAGATCCGCCCGCCGACGTCAACGGATCGGTCGAGTACCGGCGCCACCTCGCCCGGGTGCTCGTGCGGAGGGCGCTCACGACGGCCTTCGGCGGGGATGGGCCCGGCGGGAGCAACGGGAAAGGGGTCGATTCGTGAAGGAGATCATCGCCGAGGTCGACCGCTGGCTCGCCGCCGGCGAGCGGGTCGCGCTCGCTCGGGTGGTCGGGGTGGAGGGGTCGGGCCCGCGCGAGCCCGGCGCCGCCATGGCGGTCTCGGCCTCCGGCGAGGTGGCGGGCTCGGTCTCGGGCGGCTGCGTCGAG
>DATGKK010000006.1:0-53258 GCA_035294725.1 Acidimicrobiales bacterium
TCGGCTCTCATCCGGTCCTGGGGTGTCTGCGGCTCGTCACCGCCGGGCGGCGAGGTGTGGTAGAGCACTCGGCCCGCCGTCCATTGTGCCAGCCGGCCCTGTGCCTGATGCAAAGCTCTGCTGAGAGCCACCTGAGAGGACGGCCGAGGCCAGGCCTTGGGCGCCGTGGAGGTGGCACACTCTTGCCGTGCCCGCCGAGCCGTGCCCGCCGAGCGGGGCCGCGTCGCGCGCGGCGGCCCGCACCTGAGGTGCCGATCCTCGTCGTCGACGACGAGGAGTCGCTCGTCGACACCGTCGCGACCGTCCTTCGCTACGAGGGCTACGACGTGGTCGAGGCGCGCACGGGCCGAGAGGCGCTCAGCCGGCTCCAGGAGCAGCGCTTCGACCTCGTCGTCCTCGACGTCATGCTGCCCGACCTCGACGGCCTCGAGGTCACGAGGCGGATGAGGGCTGACCGCATCGACGTGCCGGTCCTGTTCCTCACCGCGCGCAGCGAGGTGTCCGATCTCGTCGAAGGGCTCGAGATCGGCGGCGACGACTACGTGACGAAGCCCTTCTCCCTCGCCGAGGTGGTCGCGAGGTCGAAGGCGCTCCTGCGCCGCTCGAGCACGGGCCAGCACGACGGGAAGCTGCGCTTCGCCGACGTCGTGATGGACGAGGAGACCCACGAGGTATGGCGAGCCGGTCACCCCGTCGCCCTCACGGCGACGGAATTCAACCTGCTCCGGGTCTTCCTGCTCAACCCCCGGCGGGTGATGTCGAAGGCGCAGCTGATCGACTACGTCTGGCACTACGACTTCGGCGGCAACCAGAACATCGTGGAGGCCTACGTCCGCTACCTGCGCCGCAAGCTGGAGCCGTACGGGCCACCGCTCATCCACACGATCCGCCTCGTCGGCTACGTGCTGAAGGAGGCGGACGAGTAGGTGTCGCTCCGGCTGCGGCTCCTCGTCGCCGTGGCGGTGGTGGCACTCGTGGCGCTCGCGCTGGCCGGCCTCGCCACGTACTCGACCTTCAGCGCCTCGATCAACCAGCGCCTCGACGCGACGCTGCGGGCGGCGGCCATCCCGGTCGAGGCCTGCCTCGACGACGGCGGGAGGCTCACCACCTCCCTGCTCGTCGAGACCTCGCCCGGCATCGTGGGCGAGGTGAGGACTCCTTCCGGCCGGATCCTTGCCGAGGTGGCGGCGGTGACGCCTCCTCGAGGGGTCGCGGCGGCGAAGTACCGGCCCCATCTCCCGGGCCCCATCCCCTCCCTCGACGGGCTTGCGGAGTCACGCCCCGGTGCCCCCGGGCCGTCGGACGACTGTGTCGGCGCCCACCGGCCCGGCCGGCAGCAAGGGGCACGGGACGCACGCGCCGAGCGGCCGAGGGCGGTGACGCTCGGGGTGGCGCGCTACTTCACGACCGGCGGCGACGGGAGGGCCGAGCCTCCCTTCCGCGTGCGCGCCTCCCGGCTCGCGGGCGGGAACGTGCTCGTGCTCGCCGTTCCCTTCAGCCAATCGGCCGACCTGCTGCGCCGGCTCGGTCTCATCGAGGTCGGCGTCTCCGGGGCCGCCCTCGCCCTCGCTCTCGGGCTCGGCCTCCTGCTCGTGAGGGTCGGCTTCCGGCCCCTGCTCGAGGTGGAGCGGACCGCAGCAGAGATCGTCGCCGGCGACCTCGACGCCCGGGTGCCGGAGCGCTTCGGTGCCCAGACCGAGATCGGGCAGCTCACGCGGGTGCTCAACTCGATGCTGGAGCGGCTCGGGGAGGAGCTCCAGGCACGTGACGCGAGCGCCCGGGAGCTCGGCCGGTCGGAGGCCCGCATGCGCCAGTTCCTCGCCGATGCCTCCCATGAGCTGCGGACGCCGATCGCGGCCATCTCCGCCTACGCCGAACTGCTCTCGCGGGCGAGCTCGGACCGGCCCCAGGACCTGCCGCGACTCCTCGGCGGCATCCGGCACGAGACGGCGCGGATGAGCACCCTCGTCCAGGACCTCACCCTCCTTGCGAACCTGGACGAGGGCCGCCCGCTCGCCCGGCGGCCGGTCGAGCTCGTCGCCCTCTGCGCCGACGCGCTCCGGGCGGCGCGGGCGATCGGCGCCGGCTGGCCGATCGAGCTCGTCGCGACCGAGCCCGTCGAGGTCGAGGGAGACGAGACCCGCCTGCGCCAGGTCGTCGACAACCTGCTCGCCAACGTCCGCTCGCACACGCCGGCGGGGACTGCGGCGACACTTCGCGTCTCCCGGCGCGGGGGCTGGGCCTTCGTCGAGGTGGCCGACCACGGGCCCGGTCTCGGTCCGGAGGCGAAGGAGCGGGTGTTCGAGCGCTTCTTCCGGGGGGACAGCTCCCGCTCGCGGGGCTCGGGAGGAAGCGGCCTCGGCCTTGCGATCGTGCGCGCGATCGTGCTCGCGCACGGCGGGGAGGTCGCGGTCTCGGCGACCGAGGATGGCGGCGCGACCTTCACGGTGCGACTCCCGGAGTATCAGCCGCAGCCGGGCTGACTCTCAGCACCGTCTCAGCCGGTCCGGGCAGACTCGCCCGGTGATGTGGACCTGCCGCGCAGTGGGGGCTGGGAGCCGGCGGTGTCGGTGACCTTCGAGCACGGTGGGGCCTCGGCAGGCGGGACCCGGAGCACGAGGTCGAGCAGGAGAGCCGCCCACCCGACGCCATCGGCCCACACCCTCCTCGCCCCCGCACCCCGCCCGGCGCTCGTGCAGCTCGCGGTCGCACTTGCGGGGGTCGGCTTCGGCGCCACCGTCGGCCTTGCCATCACGGCGGAGACCTCCTCGCAGCTGCATGCCCCGGGCGGGGTCGCCATGTTCCTCGGGAACTTGACGGGGATGGCCGGCACCTACCTCGCCCTCGTCATGATCCTGCTCGTGAGCAGGATCCCCCAGATCGAGCGGGTGCTCGGCCAGGACGGCCTGCTCCGCTGGCACCGCAGGCTCTCGCCGTGGCCGATCTCGCTCATCGTGGCCCACGCCGTGCTGCTCACCTACGCGTATGCCGAGGCGACGCGCAGTGGCATCGCCCACCAGCTCTCGGCCTTCGTCGCGAGCTACTCGGGGATGCTGCTCGCCCTCGTCGGTTTCGGCGTGTTCGCCGTCATCGCCGTGGCCTCGGTGCACTCGATCCGTCGGCGCATGCCGAGGGAGCGGTGGTGGGCCCTGCATCTCGGGATGTACCTCGCCTTCGCCTTCGCCTTCCTCCACGAGGTCGCTCTCGGCCCGTCGTTCGTCGGGCACCCGGCGACCCAGATCATCTGGGGCGTCGCCTGGGCGGCGACGGCAGGGCTCGTGCTCACCTACCGGGTCGGCCTGCCCGCATGGAGGAGCTGCCGCCATCGGCTCCGGGTCGAGGAAGTGAGGGAGGAGGCGCCAGGGGTGACCTCGGTGATCCTGCGGGGACGCAACCTTGAGCGCCTCGCCGTCTCGGGCGGCCAGTTCTTCGAGTGGCGCTTCCTCACCCGGGGCATGTGGTGGCAGGCGCACCCCTACTCGATGTCGGCCCGGCCCCGGCCCCCCTTCCTGCGCCTCACCGTGAAGGCAGTCGGCGACCACTCCTCGGGCGTCGCTGCGCTCAGGCCCGGCACCCGCGTCGTCGTCGAGGGCCCCTACGGTGCCTTCACGGCTCATGCCCGCCGGCGCCAGAAAGCCGCCTTTCTGGTCGGCGGGATCGGCATCACGGCCGCGCGCTCGCTCCTCGAAGACCTGACGAAGGCGTCCGAGCCCTTCGTCGTCTGGCGGGTGCACGAGGCCTCTGACGCCGCCTTGGAGCAGGAGATCCGCACGCTGCTCGGACGCCTGAAGGGGACTCTCCACGTCCTCTCCGGCTCCCGCGAGGAGGTGCCCATGGCCGAGGCGGTCCGCCTCATCCCCGAGCTGCGCCGCCGCGACGTCTTCGTCTCGGGCGGCGAGGGCTTCGTGCAGGCCGCGCTCGCGGTGCTCGAGCACCGCGGCGTGACCGCCGACGCCGTCCACTACGAGGTGTACGCCCTGTGACCCGGGTCCGCACGGCCCCGCTGGCGGGGGCGGCAGCCCTGGTGGGGCTCGCCGCCGTGCTCGTCGGCCACAGCCTCGAGAACGGGCCCGCCCGGCTCGGCGCGGCCGCGCCGTCGGGCACGGGCGGGGGATCTGGCCCGGGCGGGTCGTCCCCTCCGGCGGCCACGACGCCGCCGGCGGCCTCCTCGAAGGTCTCCGGGAGCGCCTCCGGGGCGCTCGAGCAGTACGGCTACGGCGAGCTGTCGGTGGCGGTTCGCGCCGAGGGCGGGAAGATCGTGTCGGTCACGGTGACGAAGCTGCTGACCGCCGACCAGTACTCCCAGCAGATCGCGAACGAGGTGATCCCGATGCTGCGGAGCGAGGTGCTGCACGCCCAGTCGGCGCAGATCTCGGCCGTCTCGGGCGCGACCTACACGAGCGAGGCCTACGCCGCCTCGCTCCAGTCCGCCCTCGACAAGCTCCACCTCAAGTGAGGGCGCCGAGGTCGCGGCCCCTGATCCATCACGAGCAGGTGATGGGGACCGTCGTCTCGTACCGCCTCGAGCCGGGCGAGATCGGCGACGCGGCGGCACGTGCGGCTCTCGGCGCCAGCATCCGGGAGCTGCACCGCATCGACCGGCTCTTTTCCACCTTCGCTCCCGACAGCGCGATGAGCCGCTTTCGGGTGGGCGAGGCGGTCGACGAGGTCGAGCACGAGGAGATCACCTCGGTGCTGCGGCTCTGCGGTCGGGCGAGGGAGATCACGGCGGGCTGGTTCGATCCCTGGGCCATGCCGGGAGGCGTCGACCCGACCGGGCTCGTGAAGGGCTGGGCGGTCGAGAGGGCGGCGTCGATCCTTGCCCGCGCCGGCGTCGAAGCCGCGCTCGTGAACGGGGGAGGCGACATCGCCTCGGTGGGTCCGGCGACGCGAGGGCAGCCCTGGCGGATCGGGATCCGGCACCCCTGGCGCCAGGAGGCGCTCGCGTGCGTCGTGGAGCTCGAGGGCGGCGGCGCGGTCGCGACCTCGGGGACCTACGAGCGGGGCGCCCATCTCATCGACCCGTTCACCCGACGGCGGGCGGGAGCCCGTCATGGCGCGCTCGGATCGGTCGCGAGGGTCGTGTCGGCCACCGTGGTCGGGCCGTCACTCGCGCTCGCCGACGCCATGGCAACGGCGCTGGCGGTGGCGGGGTCAGCGGGCGTGAGCGTCGCAGCGAGCTTGGTCGAGGCCGGCTACGAGTCCTACCGGATCTCGGCCGACGGCCGTGAGGAGGCGACCTCCGGGTTCCCCTTTGCCGCAGCTGCCGCGCCGGCGTGAGCCGGCCGTGACGGCGTCACTGGCCAAAGCGCCGCTCTCTCCGGCCGAAGTCACGCAGCGCCCGGAGGAAGTCCACCCTCCGGAAGGCGGGCCAGTACGGGTCGACGAAGACGCACTCGGCGTAGGCCGCCTGCCAGAGCAGGAAGCCAGAGAGGCGTGCCTCGCCGCTCGTCCTGATCACGAGGTCGGGGTCCGGCAGGTCGGCGGAGTACAGGTGTGCGGAGATCGAGGCCACGTCGATGCGGGCGGCGAGCTCGGCCGGCGGTGTGCCCGCGTCCACGAGCTCGCTCACGAGCGACCGGCAGGCGTCGACGATCTCGTCCCGGCCGCCGTAGCCGAGCGCGAGCCGGAACTGCCACCGCTCCTCGCCCCCCTTGGCCTCGCGCTCGGCGCGCTCCACGGCCTCGACGAGCCGGGCGGGGAGGAGGTCGATGCTGCCGATCACCCGCACCGAGCAGCCGAGCGAGTGCGCGAGCGACGGGAGGTCCTCGAGCAGCTCGACGAGGACGTCGTAGTAGGGCTCGAGCTCGGCGGGCGGCCGGCGGAGGTTGTCGGTCGACAGCACCCAGGCCGTGACGGCGGGGAGATGGAGCTGGGCGCTCCACCCGAGCAGCTCCCGCAGCTTGCGCATCCCGGTGCGGTAGCTCTCGGAGTAGTTTGCGAGCCCCTCGGCCCGGGCGAAGCGCCGGTGGCCGTCGAGGATCACGCCGACGTGGGCCGGCATTCGGTCGGCGGGCAGCGAGCGGGCGAGCCTGCGCTCGTAGGCTCGGTAGATCGGCGCTCGCCAGGACATGGCGACATTCTCGCCCGCTTCAAGGCCCCGTGCGCCGCGATCGCGAGCCGGCGGGGGTGTGGCACAGTGGCGGGCTTGTGGCAGCCCCCCTTCGGCAATGCTGGCTTCGCGCCGGCGCGATCGGCTAGACGGTTCTAGGTGCCCGACCACTCCGCCCCTGACCCGTCTGCCTCGCGCTGGCGAGGCGCCGGTGGCGCGTCCCCGGCGCGCCCGGGTGCAGAACCGGCCCGCAGGCCGCAGGCTGAGCACGACGGACCCCGGCGCGGTCAGGGACCTTCGCGGCCGAACCTCCGCCCCGCCCCCGGAGTGAGGGCCCCGTCGCGGAGCGCCGGCGGCGCCCGCCGGACGGGTGCCGGGCGCCCTTCGCCGGTGCGCCCCGGCCCCCGCGGTGCGCCGCCCGGCGCTGCCTCGCTCGACCCGGCGGCACGCCGCGCGCTCGCGAGGCAGCGGAGGCTGAGGCGCCGCCGCGCCGGCCTCACCCGGCTCGCGGTCCTCCTCGCGCTCCTCGCCCTCGGGCTCGGCCTGGCGGTCTCGGCCCTCACCGGGGGGCCGGCAGCCAGCCGCACCACGGGCGGCGAGCGCCGGGGCAATCTCGGCGCGGCCGGCGGCATCGACGCGACCGCGGCCGAGATGCCGGCCGTCGAGGCCGGCCTCCTCCCGTGGCGGCTCGCGACCGCCGTCTCGCGCGAGGTGGTCCTGCCCTCGCGCGGCGGGACGTCGCTCGTCGTGGTGGGCGGGCTCCTCCAAGATGGCAGCTCCTCCTCGGCCGTGGTGGAGGTCGATCCCTCGACCGGATCGGCCCGCCAGGTCGGCACGCTGGCCGCGCCGGTGCACGACGCGGCCGGCGTGGATCTCGGCAACGAGGGGCTCGTCCTCGGGGGCGGCTCGAGCGTGCCGGTCGCAACGGTGGAGCAGCTGGCGAGCCTCGCCGGGGCCGGGTCGGGGCCGGCGAACGCGACGCGGATCGGCTCGCTTCCCGGTGCCCGCGCCGACGCCTCGGCCGTCGTGATCGGCTCCACCGCGTATGTCGTCGGGGGCTACAGCGGCCAGCGCGCGGACGCCGCCGTCCTCGCCACCTCGAACGGCAGGACCTACCGGGTCGTGGCGAACCTGCCCGATCCGGTGCGGTACGCCGCCGTCGCAGCCTTCAAGGGCAGGATCTACGTCTTCGGCGGCGACGCGGCCTCAGGGCCGCGCGCCGGCGCCCCCGTCTCGGCCGTGCAGGTCGTCGACCCCGCCACACGCTCGGCTGTTGTCGCCGGCCACCTGCCCCAGCCGCTCGAGGGCGCGGCGGCGGCCGTGCTCGACGGGCATCTCATCGTGGCAGGCGGGAGCACCCTTCCTGCCTCGGCGAGCCCGAGGCAGGCTCCCTCGGTGACCGGCGCCATCTACGACTGGAGCACCGGGGCGCACCGGGCGCTGCTCGCCGGACACCTGTTCACCCCCGTCTCCCATGCCGGCGTCGCCGTGCTCGGCAACCGGGCCTGGCTCGTCGGCGGCGAGACGGCGCCGAACGAGGAGACGACCGCGGTCCAGATGTTCGAGCCGAACCCCCGTTTCGGGGTCGCCGGGAAGCCGGGAGCGGGATCGCCGTACTACGGGGACACGCTCCTCATCGCGGACCGGGGCAACAACCGGCTCCTCGCGCTGAACGACACCGGCAGGATCATCTGGCAGTACCCGGGCCCGGGGAAGCCGGCGCCGCCGGGAGGCTTCTACTTCCCCGACGACGCCTTTTTCATCCGCCACGGCACGGCGATCATCTCGAACCAGGAGGAGAACGACACGGTCGTCGAGATCGGCTACCCCTCCGGCAAGGTGCTGTGGCAGTACGGCCACCCCCGCCAGCCCGGATCGCTCCCCGGCTACCTCGACAACCCGGACGACGCCTACCTGTTGAAGAACGGGGAGATCACGGTGGCGGACCCGATGAACTGCAGGGTCCTCATCATCGACCCGGCGACGAAGAAGGTCCTCCACCAGATCGGCACCCCGGGCACGTGCGAGCACCAGCCGCCGACCTACCTCGGGTCGCCGAACGGCGACACCCCGCTGCCCGACGGCGACATCCTTGTCTCGGAGATCAACGGCTCGTGGATCGACGAGTTCACGCTCACGGGCCGGCTCGTCTGGACGGTCCATCTCCCGATCGGCTACCCGAGCGACCCCCAGTACCTCGGCAACGGGAGGTACCTCGTGGCCGACTACGAGAAGCCCGGGGCCTTCATCGAGTTCGACCGCAACGGCCACATCTTCTACCGGTACGGGCCCGCGAGCGGCACCGGCGAGCTCAACATGCCCTCGCTCGTCGAGTCGCTCCCCTCCGGGGTCCTCATGGCCAACGACGACCACAACGACCGGATGATGGCGATCGACCCCGCCACGGGTGCCCTCGTCTGGCAGTACGGCCACGACGGCGTGCCGGGAACGGCGCCGGGCTACCTCTACAAGCCGGACGGGTTCGACATCCTCGGGCCGGGCGGCACCTTCCCGACCCACCCCGCGACGGGCTGAAGGGCGAGGGCCCGGACGGTCAGGCCGGCCGAGGCTCTGTGGCCGGCCAGGCGAGGGCCGGTCCGGCGGCGGCGAGCGCCACCTCCTCGCCGGCGGCGGCCCTGGGCCGGCCCCCGGCGCGGACGCGGACCGGCTCGGCGAGCCCCGGCACCTCCACGACGAGCACGCTGTCATGCCCGTAGTACTCGCACTCGAGGACGCGCCCCGGCGCGCCGGCGGGCGCGAGTGGGACCACCTCGAGCTGCTCAGGCCGGAGGAGGACGGTCACCGCCCCGGTCAGGCCGGAGCAGGCCTGCTCGAGCGCCACCTCTCCGAGCGCCGTCGTGGCCCGCCCACCTGCCGCCTGCCCGGCGAGCAGGTTGGCCTCTCCGAGGAAGCGGGCAACGGCGGGGTCGGCGGGGGCGGCATAGAGGCGGTCCGGCGCCGCGAGCTGGCGGATGCGGCCGTGCTGCACCACCCCGACGAGATCGGCGGTGGAGAGGGCTTCCTCCTGGTCGTGGGTGACGAGCAGCGCGGTGACCCGAGCCCGGCGGAGCACTCGCACCACGTCGGCCCTGAGGCTTGCGCGAAGCCCTGCGTCGAGGGCCGAGAACGGCTCGTCGAGGAGCACCACGGCCGGCTCCGGGGCAAGGGCGCGGGCGAGCGCCACCCGCTGCTGCTGACCACCCGAGAGCTGGTGGGGGTAGCGCTCACCCATCCCCGTCATGCCGACGAGCTCGAGCAGCTCGGCGACCCGGCTCCGGCGGTCCTCCCGGCGGCGGAGGCCGAAGGCGATGTTCCGCGCCACCGTGAGGTGGGGGAAGAGCGCCCCTTCCTGGGGGACAAGGCCGATCCGGCGCCGCTCCGGGGCGACGAAGCAGTGTGGCCCGTCGACCAGGTGCCCGCCGATCCGGATCGTCCCGGCGTCGGGGCGCTCGAGGCCTGCCACCATGCGCAGGAGCGTCGTCTTGCCGCTCCCGCTCTCGCCGAGCACGGCGGTGACCGACCCGTCGGGAACCTCGAGGTCGAGGCCCTCGAGCACTACGTGGTGGCCGAACGACTTCGAGACGCCCTCGAGAAGGATCCCGCTCACGAGCCGGCTCCTCGCGCCGTCCGCCGGTCGAAGACCCGGCTCAAAAGGAAGCCGGGCACCGCCGAGAGCAGGATCATGGTGGCGGCGTAGGGTGCGGCCGCTCCGTAGGAGACGTTCGTGGTGAAGGCCCAGAACTGCGTGGCGAGGGTCTCGACGTTGTTCGGCACGAGCAGCAGCGTGGCGGTGAGCTCGGTCACCCCTGAGAGGAACACGAGGCAGAAGGCCGCCGCGAGGCCGGGGGCGACGAGCGGCAGGGTCACCCTCACCCGGGCGCGAAGCGGCCCGGCGCCGAGCGAGCGGGCGACCTCCTCGAGACGCTTGGGCACACGGGCGACCGAGGCGCGCACGGCGACGAGGGCGAGCGGGAAGAAGATCATCGAGTAGGCCACGACGAGCAGCTCGGGGCTCTCGTAGAGCCAGGGCAGGTAGCGCTCGGTGAAAAAGACGAGGGCGAGGGCGACGACGAGGCCCGGCAGGGCCTGCAGGACGAAGGCGCTGCGCTCGAGCGCGGCGGTCCATCTCGCCGGACGCCGCACGGCCACGAAGGCGACCGGGAGCGCGAGCACGGTCGCTCCGAGGGCGCCGAGCGCGCTGTAGAGGGCCGAGTACCCGGCCGCGCCGGCGACCGAGACGGTGGCCGGGAGCGTGGAGGATCCCCCTGCCGCGAGCCAGTAGGCGACGACGCCGAGCGGGAAGGCAAGTGCGAGACCGGCGAGGCCGAGCAGGAACGCCAACGCGCACGGCAGGGCCCTGCCGAGGTGGTGGCGGCGCAGCGGCGGCAGCGGCACGGACCCTCCACGATCGAGGCGTCCCCGCTCGCGAAACGCCGCCTCTGCCACGAGCACGACGGCCGAGAGCCCGACGAGCACGAGCGCCGAGCCGGCTGCGTCCGCCGTGGCGAACCCGACCTGCAGCTCGGTGAAGATCGCGGTCGTGAAGGTCTGAAAGCGGAGGTCCTCAAAGGCTCCGTACTCGGCGAGGAGGGCGAGGCAGACGAGGAGGGAGCCGCCGAGCACCGTCGAGCGCACCTGGCGCAGCGTCACCTGGACGAAGGTGCGCAGGCGCGACAGGCCGAGCGCCCGGGCGACGTCCTCGAGCGAGGGGTCGGCGCTCCGCAGGGCGGCGGCCACGGGCAGGTAGACGAGCGGGTACAGCCCGAGCGACATGACGAGCACCGCCCCGGCGTAGCCGTGGACCCCTGGGAAGATCGAGGACCACGTCCAGGCGGTGACGAAGTCGGGCACGGCGAGCGGCAGCACGAGCGCGGTCGCGAGCACGCGCCGGAAGGGGAGGTCCGTCCGCTCGGTGAGCCAGGCGGCACCGGTCCCGAGCACGGCCGCGATCACGGTGACGGCAAGGGCGAGGCGGACGGTGTTCCAGGCGAGCCCGAGGATGATCGGCCGGTCGACGAGCGACCAGACCTCGGACCAGCCCGCCTGCGTGGCCTCGAGGAACAAGAACGCGACCGGCACGAGAAGCCCGGCGACGACGAGGACGGCCGCTCCCGGGGCGAGGAGTGAGCCCCGGCGGCTGCGGCTCGCCAACCTGGTGACCGGGCCGGGCTCCCGACGGGCCTCGAGGGCGACGCTCACGGCAAGAGCCCTGCGAGGCGCATCAGCATCACCGCCTCTGCCCCGTCGCCGAGCTGCTCGAGGGTGATCGGGTAGGGGCGCAGGGTCGCGAGTGGCGGGAGGCCGGGAGCGGCCGGCACCCCGGAGACGAGGGGGTACTCGAAGCTGTCGCTCCGGGCGATGATGCGCTGGCCTTCGCGGCTGTCGAGGAAGGCGACGAACCTCTCGGCGTCGCTCCGCATGTCGGAGGAGGCGAGCACGGCCGCCCCTGACACGTCGAGGACGTAGCCCGGGTTCGCCGGGGCGAGAAACGCGATGCCCGAGTGGAGGCCGCTCGGTCCCACCTCGGCCCGGAGGCGGAACCAGTAGTACTGGTCGATGACCCCGAGCTCGGCCTGGCCTGAGTTGACCGCGGCGGTGACGGTCTCGTTGTCGGCGTAGGTGTGGGCGGCCCCATTGGCCTCGATGCCCGATAGCCAGGCGAGGGCGCGCGCCCGGCCGTAGGCGCGGGCGACGGCCGTCACGACCGGCTGGAAGTCGGTCTCCTCGGGAGCGATGGCGAGCTTGCCCCGCCAGCGAGGGGTGGCAAGGTCGAGGATGGACCTTGGGAGCTCTCGGCGGCTCAGGCGCTCGGTGTTGTAGACGAGCACGCTCACCCGTGCGGTCACGCCCACCCAGTCGCCCCGGGGCGAGCGGTCGGCCCGCGGGACCCGATCGAGGATCGAGGTGGGGAGCCGCGCGAGCAGCCCCCGGCTCTGCAGGTACTCGAGGGCCGGGGTGTTCTCGGTGATGATCACGTCGGCGGGGGAGCTCCGCCCCTCCTGCACGATCTGGTCGGCGAGGATGCTCTCGTCGTCGGAGCGGACGCTCACCGGGATCCCCGTCTCGCGCTCGAAGGCCGCCACGAGGGCGGCGGTGGTCTGCGGGTGCTGCCCGTTGTAGACGACGAGCTCGCTGCCCGCACCGGCCGCCTGGCAGGCTGAGAGCGCGAGGGCGCCCGCGGCGAGGGCCGCCGCCGTCGCGCACCATCTCATCAGGCGGCCCGGCTGCCTGCGAATATCAGGGAAACCTGACATACAAGCTCAGGTTAGCCTGATTTCTCGGTGCCGAAGCGCTCCTGCCTCGGCGCCGCCGGTGCCCTACCGGCTCAGAGCATCGGCCTCCGGCCGCTCCAGGGTGCGGCCTCCTCGAGCTCTGCCGCGACCTGGAGCAGGAGGTCCTCGCGCCCGTAGCCGGCGACGAGCTGGACCCCGATCGGGAGGCCGTCCGGGCTCACCTCGAGCGGCAGGGAGATGGCAGGTTGGCCGCTCACGTTGAAGTGGGTCGTGAACGGGACGAGCGCGGCGGTGCGGGCCTGGGTCGCGAACGGCGCGTCGGCGGGCGGGGTCAGCTCACCGACTCGGGGAGGAGGCTCGCCCAGGGTGGGGGTGAGGAGGAGGTCGTGGTCCTGCCACCACAGCCCGAGCTGGCGGGTGAAGCGGGCGCTCGCCGCCATCGCCCGCGCGTAGTCGACGGCGCTCGCCGACTCCGCTGCCGTGGCGAGGGCCCAGGTGAGCGGCTCGACGTCGTCAGGGCCGATCTCGCGGCCGAGCAGCTCCCCGATCCCGAGCACGCTGAGGCGGGTGTTCACGTTCCAGCGGGCCATGAAACGGCGTCCGTTGTCGGGGTCGTCGAGAGCGGCGGGGTGCTCCTCGACGACGTGGTGGCCGAGCGACTCGAGGAGCCTCGCGGCCGAGTGCACGGCCTGCTCGCAGTGGGGGTGGAGGGTGCCGTTCGGGGTGTGGGCGAGAAGGCCCACGCGAAGCCCCGTCGGCCGTGTGGAGAGCTCCTCGACGTAGGGGCGGGCCGGCGGCGGCGCGATCGCCATGTCGCCGGGCCCGGGGCCCGCGGTCGCGTCGAGCAGGGCGGCGCAGTCGCGCACCGACCTCGTGACCACGTGCTGGACCGAGAGCCCGCTCTCGTCGCGGTCCGGCCCGGCCGTGATGCGGCCCCGTGACGGCTTCAGGCCCACGAGGCCGCACATGCTCGACGGGATGCGGATCGAGCCGCCTCCGTCGCTCGCGTGCGCGACGGCGACCATCCCGGCGGCGACGGCCGCCGCGCTCCCGCCGCTCGAGCCTCCGGGCGACCTCGACGTGTCCCACGGGTTGCGGCACGGCCCGTATGCCTCCGGCTCGGTGACCGGCACGAGGCCGAGCTCGGGAGTGTTCGTCCGGCCGAGGAGCACGAGTCCCGCCCGCCGGTAGCGGGCCGTGAGCCAGCAGTCGGCCGGCGCCCGCCAGCCCGCCTGTTTGAGCGCCCGGTTCCCGTGGTGGGCAGGGTCGCCGGCCGTGTCGGCGAAGAGGTCCTTTACGAGGAACGGGACCCCGGTGAACGGACCGGAGGGCAGGCCCGCAGCGATCTCGTCGAGCGCCTCGGAGAAGCGACGGTGGATCACCGCGTTCAGCTCCCCGTCGACCTGCTCGATCCTCGCGATGGCCGCCTCCGCGAGCTCGCGGGCGCTCACCTCTCCCGTGCGGACGAGGGCGGCCTGCCCCGTCGCGTCGAGCCACATCACGTCGTCCATGGCCCGACCGTACGCAATGGGGGGTGGGTCGCGCCCGGCGGCCCGGGCGCTCTGCCTCACGCGTCGGCCGAGGACCACCGGCGGGAGGCGAGCCGAGCCACGGCGGCCCGGTCGACCTCGACCCCGAGGCCCGGGCCGTGCGGCACGCGGATCGTCCCCTCCTCGAGCAGGAAGGGCTCGGTCACGTCCTCGTGGAAGTACCGGTCCGTCGCCGAGATGTCGCCGGGGAGCGTGAACCCGGGAAGGGTGGCGAGGGCCAGGTTGGCCGCCCGCCCGATCCCGGTCTCGAGCATGCCGCCGCACCAGACGGGGACTCCTGTGGCGAGGCAGACGTCGTGGACGCGGCGGGCCTCGAGGTAGCCGCCGACCCGGCCGGCTTTGATGTTGACGACGCTGCAGGCGCGAAGCTCGATGGCGTCGGCCGCGCCCCGCGCCGAGAGGATCGACTCGTCGAGGCAGATCGGCGTGCGCAGCACGCGGGCGAGGGCGGCGTGGCCGAGGAGGTCCTCCTCGTCGAGCGGCTGCTCGATGAGGAGGAGGTCGAGCTCGTCGAGGGCGGCGAGATGCGGGCCGTCGTCGCGTCCGTAGGCGGTGTTCGCGTCCACCTGGAGGGGGAAGCCCGGGCCGAGCAGCTCGCGGACTCGCCGCACCGGCTCGAGGTCGAAGCCCGGCTCGATCTTGAGCTTCACCCGGCGGTAGCCCTCGTCCCTGTGGGCCGCCACCACGGCGAGGAGGTCGTCCACGGTCTCGGTGATGCCGACCGAGACGCCCGGCGTGACCCGGTCGCCCGTGCCACCGAGCGCGCTCTGGAGGGAGCGCCCGGCGGCGCGAAGCTCGGCGTCGAGGACGGCGAGCTCGAGGGCGGCCTTCGCCATCCGGTGCCCCTTGAACGGCGAGAGGAGGGGGACGACCTCGGCGGCGGTGACCTCGCGGGCGGAGAGCAGGGCCGGGACGAAGAGCTTCGTGAGCACGAGGAATGCCGCATCGTTGAACTCCGAGGAGTAGAGCGGCTCCGAGCTCGTCACGCACTCGCCCCATCCCTCGGCCTCCTCGCCGAGGACCCGCACGAGCAGGGCAGGGCGCACCCGCTCGGTGCCGAACGAGGTGCGGAACGGCCGCACGAGCGGCAGCTCGACAAGGGCGAGCTCCACTGCGTCGATCTTCATGGGCAGGGCACCTCCACCACGTACTCGCCGGCCTCGGTGAAGCCGGTCACCCGGCCCCCTGCCGCGAGCGCCCCGCCGAGCGACTCCCGAAGGCGGCTCCGCCAGCTCTGGGCCTCCGAGGGGGAGCCTCGGCGGAGGGACTCGATGTCCTCGGGCGTCGCCACGAGGATCCGGCGCCCGGTGCCGGTTGTCGCAGGCGGCGAGGCGGGGGCGATCTCGCAGCGGACGAGGAGGCGGTCGCTCTCGCCTCCCGCTGCGTTCAGGGCGTCGTGCATCGGACCGTACGCGTTGGGCAGGTACCGCTCGACCCGGGCGGAGAGCGTCCGGAGGTTGAAGGCGGCGTTCCTGCGCACGAGGGGATCGAAGGTCCAGGTGATCGCGTGGTACCCCCGCTCGGCGGCCCAGGCCCGCTGGTGCGCCTTCAGCGCCGTCCCGACCCCGGTGCCCTGGTGGCCCGGCACCACGGCGGTGAGATGGGAGTGGAGCTCACGGGCCTCCGGTGGCCCCGACCACGCCACCGATCCGCCGGCGAGCTCGCCCGCCCGCCAGGCTCCGGCGACGTAGTTGCCCGAGAGCCGCAGGGCCGCCATGAGATGGGAGGTGACGGGCACGGCGCCGCCGGGCTCCCGCCAGAGCTCGCCGAAGAGCGCTTCGAGCTCCTCGAGCTCGCCCGTGTCGTCGACGAGCCTCACGTCGACGCCCGCCACCCTCGCAGCGTCGCGAGCGGCGTCCTCGGTCACGCCGTGATCGTAGGCAGCCGGCGCGCGCGGCTCCGAGCTCGCCTCTCGCCGGGGCCAGGCGCAGTGCTATACCTGGCGCAGCTCGCCTGACGAAAGGGGTCCGCTCCATGCAGGTGTCGGTCACGGTCAACGGGGTGCAACGGCGCGACGACGTCGAGCCGCGGATGCTGCTCGTCCATTATCTGAGAGAGGTCGCCGGGCTCACCGGCACGAACATCGGGTGCGACACGAGCTCGTGCGGGGCCTGCACGGTGCACGTCGACGGCGAGTCCGTGAAGTCGTGCACCATGCTCGCCGTGCAGGCCGAGGGGACCGAGATCACGACGATCGAGGGGCTCGCCGGCCCGGACGGGACCCTCCATCCGATGCAGGAGGCCTTCCGCCAGCACCATGGCCTCCAGTGCGGCTACTGCACGCCCGGCATGGTGATGGCGGCCACCTCGCTGCTGGCCGAGATCCCCTCCCCGACCGAGGCCGACGTCCGCGAGGGGCTCGAGGGCAACCTCTGCCGGTGCACGGGCTACCACAACATCGTGAAGGCGGTGCTCGCGGCGGCCGGCACGAGCACGGGAGGCGAGCGGTGACGGCGACCGAGGCCGCGCCGAGCAGGCTGTTCGGCCAGCGGCTGCTCCGCAAGGAGGACCCGGCGCTGCTCACCGGCGAGTCCCGGTTCGTCGCCGACCTCGCCGTGCCGGGGGTGCTGCATGCCGCCATCGTGCGCAGCACCATCGCGCATGGCCGCATCACCTCGATCGACCTCTCCCCGGCCCTCGCGATCTCGGGCGTGGTTGCCGCCTTCACGGGAGAGGACCTGCGAGACGCCTGGGCCGGGCCCCTCCCGTGCGCCTGGTCGGTGACGCCGGACATGAAAAGCCCGGTCCACCTGCCGCTCGCGGTCGGGAAGGTCAACTACGCGGGCGAGGGCGTGGCCGTCGTGCTCGCCGAGTCGGAGTACACGGCCCGGGACGCCGCAGAGGCGGTCGTCGTCGAGTACGACCCCCTCCCGGCGGTCATCGACCTCGAGGACGCCCGCTCGGACCGGGTGGTGATCCACGAGGAGCTCGGCACGAACACGAGCTACACCTGGGAGCTGAAGCCGGACGAGGCCGCCGTCGACGCGGCGTTCGAGTCTGCGGCCCACCGGGTGCGGGGCCGGTACGTCCAGCAGCGCCTGATCCCCTCCGCCATGGAGCCTCGCGGGGTGCTCGTGGTGCCGCAGCCGTTCGGCAACGAGTACACGATCTACTCGGCCACCCAGATCCCCCACATCCTGAAGGTCATGCTGGCGCTCACACTCGGTCTGCCGGAGACCTCCCTTCGGGTCGTGGCGCCGGCGGTGGGCGGCGGGTTCGGCTCCAAGCTGGACGTCTACGCCGAGGAGGCGCTCGTCCTCGCCCTCGCGAGGCGGTTGCGTCGGCCGGTCCGCTGGATCGAGACCCGCTCGGAGGCCACCCAGGCCACGATCCAGGGGAGGGGCCAGATCCAAGAGATCGAGCTCGCTGCCGACCGTGACGGACGGGTGACGGCGGTCCGGGTGCGGCTGCTGGCCGACATGGGGGCGTACCTGCAGCTCGTGACGCCGGGCATCCCGCTCCTTGGAGCGTTCCTGTACGGCGGCGTCTACGACATCGGGGCCTACTCGTTCTCCTGCACGTCGGTGTTCACGAACATGACGCCGACCGACGCCTACCGGGGGGCCGGCCGCCCCGAGGCGACCTACGCGATCGAGCGGGCGATGGAGCTGCTCGCCCGCGAGGTGGGCGTCGACTCTGCAGAGATCCGGCGGCGCAACTACATCGCCGCAGAGAAGTTCCCGTACACCTCCTCGTCCGGCCTCGTCTACGACAGCGGGGCGTACGAGCCGGCCCTCGAGCGGGCTCTCGAGCTCGCCGGCGTGCCGGCGCTGCGAGAGGAGCAGGCGCGCCGGCGCAGCGCCGGTGACCGGGTCCAGATCGGGATCGGCATCTCCTCCTACATGGAGATGTGCGGCCTCGCCCCCTCGCGCGTCCTCGCCTCGCTCAACTACTCGGCCGGCGGCTGGGAGGCCGCCACGGTCCGGCTCCTGCCGACGGGCAAGGTGCAGGTCGTGACGGGCACCTCGCCGCACGGGCAGGGGCACGAGACCTCGTGGTCGATGATCGCCGCCGACCGGCTCGGGGTGAGCCCGGACGACGTCGAGGTGCTCCACTCCGACACGGCGATCGCGCCCTACGGCCTCGACACCTACGGCTCCCGCTCGCTCCCGGTCGGCGGCGTCGCCGTCGCGATCGCGACGGACCGGGTGATCGACAAGGCCCGCCTCATCGCCGCCCACCAGCTCGAGATCGCACCAGAGGACCTCGAGTTCAAGGAGGGGACCTTCCGCGCGAGGGGGACGCCCGAGCGCGCCATGCCGCTCGGCGCCGTCGCCTTCGAGGCATTCACGGCCCACAACCTGCCCGACGGCCTCGAGCCCAACCTCGAGGCGTCGGCGCACTTCGACCCTCCCAACTTCACGTTCCCCTTCGGGACTCACGTCTGCGTCGTCGAGGTCGACACCGAGACCGGAGCCGTCGTGCTGCGGTCGTACGCGGCCGTGGACGACTGCGGGCACCAGGTGAACCCGCTCATCGTGGAGGGGCAGGTGCACGGCGGCATCGCCCAGGGCGTGGCGCAGGCGCTGTTCGAAGAGGCCGTCTACGACGACGAGGGCAACCTCCGCACGAGCACGTTCGTCGACTACCTCGTGCCGGCCGCGAGCGAGCTGCCGAGCTTTGCGACCGACTCGACGGTCACCCCGAGCCCCACGAACCTGCTCGGGGTGAAAGGGATCGGGGAGGCCGGCACGATCGGCTCGGCGCCGTGCGTGATCAACGCCATCTGCGACGCTCTGTCGGGTTTCGGCATCGACGACATCGCGATGCCCGCCACGCCGGAACGGGTCTGGCGGGCGATCGAGGAAGCGAGGACATCATGATCCCGGCCGCATTCGACTACGCCCGTGCGGGCTCGGTGGACGAGGCGATCCGCCTTCTCGGCGAGGGCGGTGAGGACGCGAAGCTGCTCGCGGGCGGCCACTCGCTGCTCCCGCTCATGAAGCTGCGGATGGCGACGCCGTCACTGCTCGTCGACATCGGCGGCGTCCGGGAGCTCTCCTACGTGCGCGACGAGGGCGAGACGGTGGCGATCGGGGCTCTCACCCGCCACGCGGAGCTTGCAAGGAGCGAGACGGCGCTGCGGGCGGTGCCCCTCATCGCCCACGTCGCCGGGCAGGTCGGCGACCCGCAGGTGCGCCACCGCGGCACGATCGGCGGCTCCCTCGCCCACGGCGATCCCGCCTCCGACCTCCCGGCCGCCTGCCTCGCCCTCGGGGCGACCTTCGCCACCGTAGGGCCCCGGGGGGAGCGCGCCATCGCGGCCGACGACTTCTTCACGGGCTTCCTCGAGACCGCGCTCAAGCCCGACGAGGTGCTCGTCGAGATCCGCGTGCCGAAGGCCGCCGGAGCGGCCTGGTCCTTCCAGAAGTTCAACCGCAGGGCCCAGGACTGGGCGATCGTGGGCGTCGCGCTGGCGAGGAACGGCTCGACCCGTATCGGCCTCGTCAACATGGGCTCGGTCCCGCTGCGGGCCAAGGGGGCAGAGGAGGCACTCGCCGCCGGCTCGAGTGCCGCCGAGGCGGCCGCGCACGCGTCGGACGGCCTCGAGCCGCCGAGCGACCTCAATGCCTCGGCCGAGTACCGGCGCCACCTTGCGACCGTGCTCGTACGACGAGCCCTCGAGCAGGCGGGCGCGTAGAGCGAGCGCAAGCGCGGGCGAGGTCTGGAGCGCCGCGATCTGCGCCGGCTCTCGCCGGCCCGCCGGCGCTCGGTAACGTCGACGCCATGGACGAGGACGTGAGCCTGCACACCGCCGGGCCGAACGACGGTGTCGGGAGGGAGCGGCGCGCCGCCGCCTCCTCGGTCGTAGAGGTCTCCGCCGCCCTCGCCGCCCACGGCTACCTCGCCGACGAGGGGCTCGCGACGGCGATCTTCCTCGCCCTGTCCCTCCGGCGCCCGCTGTTCCTCGAGGGCGACGCCGGCGTTGGAAAGACGGAGGTGGCAAAGGTCATCTCGGCGTGGACGGGAGGGGAGCTGCTCCGCCTCCAGTGCTACGAGGGCATCAGCCTCGCCCAGGCGGCCTACGAGTGGGACTACCCCCGCCAGCTGCTCCATCTGCGTGCCGTCGAGGCGGCCGGCGAGTCGGCCCGGCAAGCCGAGGACGAGATCTACGACGAGCGCTTCCTCGTGCGCCGCCCGCTCCTGCGCGCCCTCGAGCCGAGCGAGGGCCCGCCGCCCGTCCTGCTCGTGGACGAGATCGACCGCGCCGACGACGAGTTCGAGGCGTTCCTTCTCGAGATCCTCTCGGAGTACGCCGTCACCGTGCCCGAGCTCGGCACCGTCAGAGCGACGACACCGCCCGCCGTGGTGCTCACCTCGAACCGGACCCGCGACGTGCACGACGCCCTGAAGCGCCGGTGCCTCTACCACTGGGTCGAGCATCCCGCCTTCGAGCGGGAGGTGCAGATCGTCCTGCTCCGGGCGCCAGCCGCCAGCGAGGGCCTTGCCCGCCAGATCGCCGCAGCCAGCGCCGCGCTGCGCGAGCTCGGGCTCTACAAGGCGCCGGGCGTGGCCGAGACCATCGACTGGGCCGCCGCGGTGGCCGCTCTCGGACGGACCGAGCTCGACGAGTCGACGGCCGACGTCACGCTCGGGGCCGTGCTCAAGTACCACGAGGACCAGGCCCGGGTGCGCGCGGCCGGGCTCGGCGAGATCGTGCGGGCGGCGGTCCTGCGCAGTGGCTGAGGCCGGCCGGCCCCCCGGCGGCGAGCAGGACCGGGCAAGCCGGGTCGTCGTGGCGTTTGCCGCCTCGCTGCGCCGGGCCGGGGTCGAGGTCCCGCTCGGGGCGACGATCGTGTACGCCGAGGCGCTCGGCGCCGTGGGCCTCGCCGACCGGGCCGGGGTGTACTGGGCGGGTCGGGCGACGCTCGTCCGCCGGCCGGAAGACCGGGAGATCTACGACCGGGTCTTCCGCGAGTTCTTCGACGGCCTCCCCACCCGGCGCCCGGCTGCGGCAACCGAGCAGGTGACACTTGCCGTCGACAGCGACCAGGACGAGGAGGAGACAGGAGCCGGCCTGGAGCGGGCCGAGCCAGCCGGTCGAGAGCTCGCGCTGAGATACAGCGCCCTCGAGGTGCTCCGGCACGAGGACTTCGCCCGCTACGGGGAGGCCGAGTGGGCCGAGGCGCGCCGGGTCATCGCGGCGCTCCGGGCGCGCTCCGAGCGGAGGCCCACCCGGCGCCTGCGCCCCGCACCGCGCGGGAGCTCGCTCGACCTTCCGCGTACGGTGCGGGCCGCGCTCGCGAGCGACGGCGAAGCGGTGCGCAGGGCGTGGCGCAGCGAGTCGGACCGGCCGCGGCGGCTCGTGTTCCTCGTCGACGTCTCGGGCTCGATGGAGCCCTACGCCCGGGCCTTCCTCCGTTTCGCCCATGCGGCCGCCGTCTCCCGACCCGTCGGCTCGGTCGAGGTCTTCGCCGTCGGCACCCGTGTGACCCGCCTCACCCGGCAGCTCGCCTCCCGGGATCCCGACGCGGCGCTCGCCGAGGCGGGACGACTCGTCGAGGACTGGTACGGCGGCACTCGCCTCGGCGCTGGGCTGCACGCCTTCAACGAGCGATGGGGGAGCAGGGGCGCGGCCCGGGGAGCAGTGGTCGTCATCTGCTCGGACGGCTGGGACCGGGGCGACCCCGACGAGCTCGCCGCCGAGATGGCCCGCCTCGGCCGTCTCGCCCACCGGGTCGTCTGGGTTAACCCGCTCCGGGCCTCGCCGGGCTACGAGCCCCTCGCCCGGGGCATGGCCGCCGCGCTCCCCTACGTGGACGACTTCGTCGACGGGCACTCGATCGCCTCGCTCGAGGAGCTGGCGGCGATCGTGGCCGCCGGGCGCCGCTCGCACGGGCCCGCCGGCGCACCTTCTGCCGGGGATGCTGCCCGGTAGGAGGTGCCCCGGCAGTACGCTCGTGCCAGGCGCACCGTAGAGGAGGGGCGCAGATGTGGATCGTCGCTGGGATACTGCTCGGGCTCGTCGTGCTCGGGGTCGTGGCTGGGTTCCACGTCGGACCCCACGGCCATCTCGCAGGGGCCGTCGCGGGGATCCTCGCCGCGGTCTGGCTCATCGTCATGCTTGCCCTCGGCGACACGCGGCCGATCCTCTACGTGCTGCTCGGGGCCGACGTCAGCATCACGGCCCTCATGGGTTTCGCGGGCTGGCGTGTGCTGAGCTCGCCCGGCGGGCTCGCCGAGCACGACGTCCCGCCCCCCTCCGCCGAGGGGCACACCGGCATCGCGGTGAAACCGCTCGAGCCTGAGGGGATCGTGCGGGTCGACGGCGAGGAGTGGTCGGCCGTCTCGTTGAACGGCCCGGTTCCCGCCGGGGCCGAGGTCCAGGTGATCCGGGTGAGCGGGGTCAGGCTCGAGGTCTGGGGCGAGGAGAACCCTCCGCTGCCGCCGCCTCGGCGCCTCGAGGAGGCTCTCGCCGACCACCTCAAAGATGAAGGGGCTCCCCAATGATCGTCGGAATCATCGTCGCGGCGGTCGTGCTGGTCGCGTTGCTCGTGCTGGCCAAGGCGGTCCGGATCGCGCGGGAGTACCAGCGCCTCGTGCTCTTCCGGCTCGGCCGGGCCGTCGGCACGCGAGGGCCGGGGATCATCTTCCTCAACCCGGTGACGGACCGGACCGTGCTCGTCGACCTGCGCGAGCAGTACCTCGAGGTGCCGCACCAGACGGCGATCACGAAGGACAACGCCCCGATCTCGATCGACTTCATCATCTTCTACAAGGTCGTCGATCCCTCGCTGTCGGTCCTCGCCGTCGGGAACTTCGCCGGCGCAGCCCTCAACGTCGCCGCCACCACGCTCCGCTCCGTTGTGGGCGACATGCCGCTCGACGACGTTCTCTCCAAGCGGGAGGCGATGAACGCCCTTCTGCGCGTCCGGCTCGACGAGGTGACCGAGCGCTGGGGCGTCAAGGTCACGAACGTCGAGGTGCGCGAGGTGAACCCGCCTCCGAGCGTCCAGGAGGCGATGACCCGCCAGATGTCGGCCGAGCGCACCCGGCGGGCCCAGGTGACCGAGGCCGAAGGCTCGAAGGCGGCGGCGATCCTCGCCGCAGAAGGGCAGAAGCAGTCGGCGGTGCTGAGCGCCGAGGGGCAAAAGCAGGCAGCTGTGCTGGCGGCGGACGGTGAGCGCCAGGCGGCGCTGCTCCGGGCGCAAGGCTACGCGAGCGCGCTGAACGCGATCTTCGGGGTCGCACGCACCCTCGACGAGAACACGCTCGCCCTCCAGTACCTCGACACCCTCCGCCAGATCGGCACGTCGCCCTCTACGAAGTTCGTGGTCCCGATGGAGGTCGGGAGCATCGTCGCCGGAGTGCGGGGGCTGCTCGCGAGCCAGGCAGGGTCGCCCGCCCCACACCCGGCGCCGTCCCTCGACGGCCCCGGCGGGGACGGGGCGCCCGGCGCCGCCTCGCCGGCCGCGGCGGAGATCGAAGCTGAGATCGAGGCGACGAGGACCGCCGCCGCCGCTGATCCCGGCCTCCCCGAGGAGCTGCTGGGGGCGGTGATGGACGGTCCCGCCGATCATGCCGGCGACACCGCCTCTACGCTGGCCCCGAGCTCTCCCGCCCCGGCCGGGGCGGGATCGACCACGACGACGAACGGCTCGGACTCGCAGCCCTAGTAGCGGGCGCCCGCCCGATCCCGGGCTGCCCCGCCTCGCCGGAGCCGGGAGCGGCGAGGCTCCTCGCGCGGCCAGGCTCCGCGGGCGCGACATGACCACGACCAGATGGATGGGAGCCACATGGCCAAGAACGTCCTCGGCGGCGACCTCGTGCCCTGCAGCATGGAGCCGCTGACCGGGTTCTACCGCGACGGTTGCTGCAACACAGGGTCGGAGGACCTCGGCGTGCACACCGTGTGCGCCCGCGTGACCGAGCCTTTCCTCCGCTTCTCGGCGCGGGTGGGAAACGACCTCTCGACGCCCCGGCCCGAGCTGGGCTTCCCCGGGCTCCAGCCCGGGCAGTGCTGGTGCCTGTGCGCAGCCCGCTGGCAGGAGGCCCTCGAGGCGGGGTTCGCGCCCCCGGTCGTCCTCGAGGCCACGCACCGCGCCACCCTCGAGTGGGTGAGCCTCGAGGACTTGCAGCGCCACGCCGTCGATCCGCCAGGCTGAAGAGGGCCGGATCCCCGGCCGCACCGGCCCGTCCCTCGATCGCTCCGGTCCCGCCCGTCTCCTACGATCTCCCGCCATGGCTTGCCCGGCCCGCCCCGCCT
Organism: Acidimicrobiales bacterium; assembly: GCA_035294725.1. GTDB lineage: Bacteria > Actinomycetota > Acidimicrobiia > Acidimicrobiales > Bog-793 > DATGKK01. The sequence continues at coordinate 24,043 of DATGKK010000006.1, forward strand.
CTGTCGCCTACTTCACCATGGAGGTGGCGCTCGACGACGCGCTCCCGACCTTCAGCGGCGGGCTCGGTGTGCTCGCCGGGGACTACCTGCCCTCCTGTGCCGACCTCGGGCTTCCGGTCGTCGCTCTCACGCTGCTCTACAAGGAGGGCTACTTCGACCAGCGCCTCGACGAGCTCGGTTGCCAGACCGAGTCACCAGTGAGGTGGTCGCCCGCCGACCGTCTCACGCAGGTCTCCGCTCGGGCCGTGATCGAGATGGACGGGCGGCCGGTCACCGTGGGTGCGTGGCGGCTCGAGATCGAAGGGGCTACCGGCCACGTGGTCGAGGTCTACTTCCTCGACACCGACCTCGAGGAGAACGACAGCGCCGCACGGGCGGTCACGGACCGGCTCTACGGCGGGGACGACCGCCACCGCCTGCGCCAGGAGGCCGTGCTCGGCCTCGGGGGGATGGCGATGCTGCGGGCACTCGGTCTCGAACCCGAGACGCTCCACATGAACGAGGGCCACTCGGCCCTGCTCGTGCTCGATCTTGCCGGGGGCGAGCGGCGTGCCGGCGCGGCGCCGCGCGGGGTGTTCACCACGCATACGCCCGTGCCGGCCGGTCACGACCGCTTCGACCGAGCCGTGGTGGAGGAGATCCTCGGACCCGAGCGGACGGCTGCGATCGATGAGCTCGGGCTGCTGTGCAGCGGCGAGCTCAACATGACCGAGCTCGGCATTGCCGGGTCGCAGTTCGTGAACGCGGTCTCGCGCCGTCACCGCGACGTGACCCGTGAGATGTTCCCGGGCGCCGAGATCTCGTCGGTGACGAACGGGGTCCATGCGGCGACCTGGGTCGGCCCGTCGATGGCGAAGGTGCTCGATCGGCACCTCGACGGATGGCGGCTCGACAACGCCGTGCTGCGCTACGCGAACCTCGTCCCTTCCGAGGAGATCGCCGCTGCCCACGCCGAGGCCAAGCAGCGCCTGCTCGGCGAGGTGGCCGACCGGACGGGGCGCATCCTCGACCGGGAGGTGCTCACGATCGGGCTCGCACGCCGGGCCACCCCCTACAAGCAGACGGCCCTGCTCTTCAGCGACCTCGAACGGCTCACCGCCATGGCCGGCTCGATCGGTCCGGTCCAGGTGCTCGTCAGTGGCAAGGCGCACCCACGCGACGCCGACGGCAAGCGCCTCATCACCGAGGTGGTGGAGGCGAGCCGGAAGCTGTCGGGCAGCGTCGAGGTCGTCGTCCTCGAGCAGTACGGTCTCCGGCTCGCCGCCCTCCTCGTCGCCGGTAGCGACGTCTGGCTGAACACTCCGCTCAAGCCGAACGAGGCGTCGGGGACGAGCGGGATGAAAGCCGCCCTGAACGGCGTGCCGAGCCTCTCGACCCTCGACGGCTGGTGGATCGAGGGTTGCCTCGACGGCGTGACGGGGTGGTCGGTAGGCGGGCTCGAGCCCGGCGACGACGCGGCCGATCTCTACCGCGCCCTCGAGTCGGTGGTGCTGCCGCTCTACTACGGCGACCCGGACCGCCTCGTGGAGATCCGGCGCTTCGCCATCGCCCTCAACGGATCGTTCTTCACGACCGAGCGCATGGCAAGGGAGTACGCGAGGCTCGCCTACGGGCTCCCGGTGGCTCGGGCCCTCCCGGGCTGATCAGGCTCCGACCCGGACCGGCCGGTACTCGGGAGTCCACATCGATGCCCGCACCGCCCGCTCGATCGCTCCCGCGTCGTCCCCGAGCCCGTCGTCGGAGGGAGCCACGCCCTCTGAGCGCGCCGCTCGGGCCACGGCCACGGCGACGGCGACCGAGGTCTCCCTCAGCGCGTCGACCTGGGGGAGGAGGGGAGCGCCCACGACCGACGAGTCGACTCGGCTCGCGACGGCGTCCGCCGCCGCCCGGATCATCCCCGGGGTGACCCGGCTGGCCTCGGCGAGGATGGCCCCGAGGCCGAGGCCGGGGAAGACGAGGGCGTTGTTGGCCTGGGCGACGACGAAAGTGTGGCGGCCGACGCTCACCGGGTCGAAGGGGCTCCCGGTGGCGACGAGCGCGGCGCCGTCGGTCCAGGCGAGCAGGTCGGCGGGAGCCGCCTCGGAGAGCTCCGTCGGGTTGGACATCGGCATGATGACCGGCCGACTCGCCGCTCGAGCCATCTCACGCACCACCTCCTCGCCGAAGGCGCCGGGCTGCCCGGACGTGCCGATGAGGATGGTCGGCTGGACCTCCCGCACCACTTCGAGCAGGCCGATCCTTCCCTCCGCGTCCCGGCCGAAGCGGGCCGCCTCCTTCGCGGAACGGGCGAAGGGGCGCTGGAAGTCGCGGATGTGTCCGTCGGAGTCGACGAGCAGGCCGCGGCTCGACAGCGCCCAGATCTGATCGTGCGGCTCGCGGACGCCCTCGGCCCGGAGAGCGTCGGCGAGCTGCTCGGCGATCCCGATCCCGGCCGTGCCGGCGCCGTGGATGACGATCCGCTGTTCGCAAAGACGGCCGCCCTGCGCCTTCATGGCGGAGAGCACCGCGGCGAGGGTCACGGCACCGGTTCCCTGGATGTCGTCGTTGAAGGTGCAGCGAGAGCCCTGGTAGCGGTCGAGGATCCGCCGGGCGTTCGCCGGTCCGACGTCCTCCCAGTGCAAGAGGGCCTTCGGGAAGATCTGCCCGACGGCCTCGACGTAGGTGTCGACGAAGCGGTCGTAGCTCGCCTCGTCGACGCGAGGGTGCCGGTTGCCGAGGTAGAGAGGGTCGCCGAGGAGGCTCTCGCGGTTGGTGCCGACGTCGAGCACGACCGGGAGCGTCCTCGCAGGGTCGATGCCGGCCGCGGCGGTGTAGACGGCGAGCTTGCCGACCGAGATCGCGATGCCGCCGACTCCCCAGTCGCCGATGCCGAGGATGGCCTCGCCGTCCGTGGCGACGACGAGGTCGACGTCGTCGGGCCCGAGCTCGGTGGCACGCAGCGAGCTCTCGATCTCGTCGGGATGGTCCACGGACAGGTAGACACCCCGCGGGCGCCGGAACTCTCCGGAGTAGTTCCTGATCGCCTCGCCGACGGTCGGCGTGTAGACGATCGGCAGCATCTCGGCCAGGTGGTCCTGGAGGAGCCGGAAGAACAGGACCTCGTTGCGGTCCTGGAGGAGCGAGAGGAAGACGTTCTTGCCGAGGTCCCCGGCCTGGCGGCGGAACTGGGCGTAGGCGCGCTCGGCCTGCTGGTCGAGCGTCGTGACCTGAGGGGGGAGGAGCCCGATGAGCCCGAGCGCCCGGCGCTCGGCGAGGGTGAACGCGGTGCCACGGTTGAGGCGAGGGTCGCCGAGGACTCGCCGGCCCCGGACGGCGATCTCGAGCGGGCGTCGGGGAGCGAGCTGCTTCACGGCCGACACCCTAGAGCGAGCGGTCGGTCCCCCCGCTTGCCGAGCCCGCACGGCGGGCTGGCGCTCCCTCGGGCAGCCCGTCGGCCAGCCGGGGCCGCCCTCGTGTGCGCGGTCCCCGGCGGCCGCCTCCTCGGGCCGGCACGCCGTGGCCCGTGCTGCCGGCGTGCGCCACCCATGACCTCGCGTCCCACCGCCGCCGCTCGCCGCCCCAATCCGCCCGTGCCGGTCAACTCGACCGGCCCACTCCGAGGGCGGGGGTGTCGACGGACTCTTGGCAGCCGCCAAAAAATCACGTAAAGTGGTCAAATGACCACGTGTAGTAGTAGTGGTGGTAGTGGTGCCCTCGAGGCCGTCCCCCGGCCGAACCGGGAGCGTGGTGACGACTTCTCCTTTGCTCACCGGCACCGGCGCGCCACACGGGTGCTCCAGGGGGTCACCAGCCTCCTCGTGGCGGTCCCCCTCGCGTGGCAGCTCGCCAACGCCCCTCCGGCTCGGGCGACGGTCACCGTGACCAACCCGTCGTCGGTGATCGGCGTGTACGCCGGGGCTGGCCAGGCGAGCGAGGTGCTGGGCATCGAGCATCGGCTCGGCCTCAGGTCGATGTACGCCATGGACTTCCTCGACGGGAGCAGCTGGTCCACGCTCTCGGATCCCGACTGGCTCTTGCAGGTCTGGGGGCACACCGGGTTGAAGATGATCTGGGGAGTCGACATGCTGCCCAACAGCGGCGCCTCGCTCGCAGTCGGCGCCACCGGCGCCTACGACTCCTGGTACCGGCTCCTTGCCGAGCGTCTCGTCGCCGGCGGCCAGGGCTCCTCGCTCATCCGCCTCGGGTGGGAGTTCAACGGCGGCTGGTTCCCGTGGGCCGCAAACGGCCAGGCCGCTGCCTTCGTCCAGTACTGGCGCGACATCGTCGACACGATGCGCTCTGTTCCGGGCGGCCACTTCCGCTTCGAATGGAACCCCACCCGCGGCGACATGGGAGTCGGCCCTCTCTCGGAGTACTACCCGGGCAACCAGTACGTGAACGTCATCGGGCTCGACGTCTACGACATCGAATGGGGCCACTACCCGGGTGCGGTCGCCGAATGGCAGCACATGTTGACCCAGCCCTACGGGCTCGACTGGCTGGCGAGCTTCGGTGCGGCGCACGGCAAGCCGATCTCGTTCCCCGAGTGGGGACTCGGCTGGGGCACCGGGGGGAACGGTCCCGCCGGCGGCGGCGACAACGCCTACTTCGTCGAGCACATGGCCGAGTTCATCCGGACCCATGACGTCGCGAACGCGGTCGCCTGGGACTGGGGATCCCGTCCGATGATCTCGTCCTACTACCCAGCTGCCGAGCAGAGCTTCTTCGACGCCTTCTCGCCGCACGCCACTCCGAGCACCCCCAGCGGCATCGTCGCCTCGGCCGCCTCGCCGGCCAGCCCCGGGTACTGGCTCGCGACGGCGCGGGGCAGGGTGTACGGGGAGCACACGCCCTGGGCGGGCATGGCAAGCTCCAGGGTCTCCACCCCGATCGCGGGCATCGCGGCGGCTGGTTCGGGCTACCTGCTCGTGAACCCGAAGGGCGGAGTGCACGCCTTCCACGCCACCTGGCACGGCTCGTTGGCGGGGCGGCGACTGCCCGCGCCCGTCGTCGGCATCGCCGTGGACCCACGAACGGGCGGGTACTGGCTCGCGACCTCGAGAGGCAACGTGTACCCCTTCGCGGCCCCGTGGCGAGGCTCGAGAGCCCGCAGGGGCGTGGAGGCGGCCATCGTCGGCATCGCCGCCACCCCGACGGGCTACCTCCTCGTCAGCGTCAAGGGCAACGTGTACAACTTCCACACGCCCTGGTACGGCTCGAAGGCGCACGGGCACGTCCCCGCGCCCGTCGTCGGCATCGCCGTGGACGGCCGCACGGGGGGTTACTGGCTCGTGACCTCGAAAGGCAACGTCTACGCCTTCGGCGCTCCCTGGCTCGGCTCGGAGCGTGGCAAGCGGCTCAGCTCCCCGATCGTGAGCATCTTCGCGAGCGGCGCCGGCTACTCGCTCGTGAGCTCCTCGGGCGCGGTCTACTCGTTCCGACCCTCGGGCACCTGACCGGCAGCTCTTGCCGGCGCTGCCTCGGCGCGAGCGCCGTGGAGGCTCGGGACCCCGGCGCGGAGGGTGGCCTTCAGCTGAGCGCCCTGCAAGGTGCCGAGCTCGCGAGCAGGTGCGGACGACGTCGGTGAGTGCCGGCCGCCGCCCGTCGGCGGTGACCGTCCTGCCCGGCGATCAGCGACTCGCCGGGCAGCACCTCCGGGGAGTCTCGGCGGGCTCGAAGAACACCTCGTGGGGCTGGACGAAGAAGCTGGAGAACCCCGGTCCGAGCGGTCCCTCGGGCTCCACCTGTGAGCGATAGCAGGCCAGCGCCTCGAGCTTGGTCGCATTCGTCGAGCTGGCGTTCACCTTCACGGCCCGACCGAGCCGGCGCCGGCCCCCGAGCCGCATCATCCAGCTGACGGGGTGCTGCCAGCCCCACACCACGTACTCGAGGAGGCGGATCTCCGAGCCCCGGCAGGCGCGGCGTGCGGCCGTCGCGACCGCGGCGTGGTCGGCGTGCAGGTCGCACAGGCTCGAGGTGGCGAGCACCCGGGGCTCGTGCTGGCGGACGAGCCTGCGGAGATCCTCGGTGAGCTCGTCGACGTGGGCGGCGACCGTCGAGTCCTCGTAGCCGAGCATGATGACGTCGCCGGGCGCGATCCCGAGGATCTCGGCCGACGCCGCCAGCTCCGAGCGGCGGATCTCCGCACACCGGTCAGGCTCTATCCCGGCCAGCCCGTACCGGCCGTCCGTGACGCATACGACGACCGGCTCGAGGCCCCGCGCCGCGCTGGCGGCGAGGAGGGCGCCGCAGGCGATCGTCTCGTCGTCGGGGTGCGGCGCGACGACGAGCAGCTTCCCGGCTCCCACCACCTGAGAGGCATCCCGAGCGAGGAGGCGGACCCCAGCATGCACGGCGGGGGCCACGGAGGCCGCTGCCCGATGCCTCAGCCGCCCTACCGCCTCGAGCACTGCCCGCACGAGATGGCCCTGCCGCCCTGTCGCCATCGGCCCATAGTGTCACCGCCTCGGCGCCATGTGCCGAGGCGGAGCGGCGCCACCTCTTCTCCGGCCCTCGTGGCCGTATCATGCGGCGCGTGGGGATCGAGACGGCGCCGGGCCGCCCGAGCCCGGACGGCCGCCCCCGCGCGGTGCGGTTGGGCTGCTTCATCGGGAGCTCCGCGCAGTGGGGTGGCATGGAGACCGTCGCCGGCCGTGTCCTGGCGGGCCTCCCGCAACGCTACGAGGTCACGGTGATCGCGGTGTCGGCTCCGATGGCACAACGCCTCGTCGCGCAGCGCCCAGGGAGCCGAGTGCTGCTGTTGCCGCCGATCTCGGGCAAGAAGAACCTGCTCGGCATCTCCCGCTACCTCACTGCCTTCTCCCGCTACCGGCCGGATGTTCTCCTCGCCCACCTGGGCCAGCTGTACGCCGGTCAGTACGCGCTGTTAGCGTCCGCCACGGCACGCATCCCGACGCTCGTCGCCGTGCACGGAGTGCTCCCGCACCAGCACCGGTCCCTGAGCGATCCCCTGCTCGCCATGCTCATGAGGCGGATGGCGGGCTTCGTGGGCGTCTCGCCCTACGTGTGCCGCGTGATCGAGGAGGAGTTCGGCGTGCCGGTGCACAAGATCCGCCTCGTCCCTAACGGCGTGCCCGATCTCGACGCCACGGCACGACCGGCTCGACATGAGGGGCCGATGGTCATCGGCGCGGTGGGCCGCCTCGCCTGGGAGAAGGGGCTCGACATCCTGATCAGAGCGATGGCGTCCCTGCCGGATTGCCGGCTCATCCTGGCCGGGGAGGGGCCCTGCCGCGGCTCGCTCGAAGAGCTCAGCCGGGCGCTCGGAGTCGAGGAGCGCGTCGCCTTCGTCGGTCTCGTCGACGCGTCGTGGCCGGAAGCGCTGGGTCTCGACGTCGTGGCTGTCCCCTCGAGGAACGAGGGGTTCGGGCTCACCGGTGTCGAGGCCATGCGGGCCGGGCTGCCCGTCGTGGCGAGCGACGTCGGCGGCATCGCAGAGGTCCTCGGGCGCCACGGGACCGTCTTCGTGCCGCCGGAGGACCCGGAGGCACTGGCCGGGGCGCTCCGGGTGCTCGCAGCCGAGCCGGAGCGCCGTGCCGCGCTCGGCGAGGCGGCCCGGGCCGCCATCGCCGGGAGGTACACGGTTGAGGGGATGGTCGAGGGCTACGTCGGCCTTCTCGACTCGCTGGTGGCGTAGGGATGCGCCGCGTCACCCTGCTCGTCGGCGAGGGGATCGGCCCAGAGGTCATGGCCGTTGCCGAGCGCGTCGTGCAGGCGGTCTCGGACGTGAGCTTCGAACGAGCCGAGATCGGCCGTGGGGCGCTCGAGAGGCTCGGATCGGCCTTGCCCTCCTCCACGCTCGACTCCATCTCGCGCAACGGGGTTGCCCTGAAGGGCCCGGTCGCCACGCCGTCGGCATCGCAGTCGTACCGCTCCGTCAACGTGGCCCTGCGCAAGCCGCTCGGCCTGTTCGCCCAGCTGAGGACGGTCCGGACCTGGCCCGGCCTCGGTGTCCCCGATGGCGTCGACCTCGTCGTTGCCCGCGAGACGACCGAGGAGTTCCTGGCCGGGGCCGAGTTTCCGAGCGGCTCGGCGGGAGCCCGGCGGGCGCTCGAACTGGCGGTCGAGGCGACGGGGACCGACCTCGACCTGTCGAGCGCCGTTTCCATGAAGCTCGTCTCGCCGGCAGCGACGCAGCGCTTTTTCAGGCTCCTGTTCGACTGGATGCACACCGCAGGCCGCCACCGGGTCACCGTCGCCCACAAGGCGACCATCCAGCGCTCGACGGACGGCCTCTTCCTCGCTCTCGCAAGGGAGATGGCGGCGGCAGAGCCCTCGATCGAGATGGACGAGCTGCTCGTCGACGCCGTTGCGGCGGAGCTCTGCCGGCATCCGGCGGACTTCGACGTCATCGCCTGCCCTGCTCTCTACGGGGACATCCTCTCCGACCTCGCCGCCGGCCTCATGGGAGGGCTCGGGCTGGCTCCCGGAGCCAACCTCGGCGGGGCGGTGGCAGTGTTCGAACCGGTCCACGGAACGGCCCCGAGGCTGGCCGGCAGGGACAGGGCGAACCCGACGGCGGCGGTGCTCACGGCCGCGATGCTGCTCGACCACCTCGGTTTGCAACCGGCCGCCGCCGCGGTGCGCGAGGCGGTGGCCGGCGTCTTCCGCCGCCGTGCCGGAGCGACCTACGACGTCGCAGACCGCCTCGGATGCGAGGTCGTCGGGACCTCCCGCTTCGGCGATCTCCTGCTCGACGAGCTGGCGCGGTGAGCGGTCCGGGGGGCCCGGCCGGCGGGGCGAGACCCGGGGCCGGGGCCGAGCTCGACGGCATGGGGCCGACAGCTCGGCTCCTCGCGGCTGCCGCTCGCCGCCCCGCCGGGCGGGCTCTTGCCGGCCGGCTCGAGCTCGCACGCGTCCGGGCGGCATCGGGGTGGAGGAGGAGCGTCAGCGCGGCCGCAGCCGCCGCCCAGCTCTCGGCGAACCACGATGCCACCTACCGGCGCATCTGGTCCGACGCCGCGCGTGAGGTCGGGGCGAGCATGGAGGAGCTTGCCCCCGGCTACTTCCGCTTCCGGCGAGGGCGTGTCGAGACCTTGGCCTGGCGGCACCACGTCATGCTCGACTCGCCCGCGACGACCACGCTCGCGGGGGACAAGCAGCTACTGCACCGATTGCTGGCGGAGGCCGGCGTGCCGGTCCCCCGCTCGGTGTCCGCAGGCGAGGACGGTCTCTGCGAGTTGCTCGCCTTCCGGGCGGAGCTCGGCGGGCGGCTGGTGGTGAAGCCGGCGCGGGGCACGAGCGGGGGGGCAGGGGTGACCTGCGGGGTGCGGTCTGCCGACGACACCGTTCGAGCCTGGCTCGTGGCTCGGCAGCACTACCCGGTCGTCCTCGGGGAGGAGCAGCAGACCGGCGCGGAGTACCGCCTGCTCCTGCTCGACGGCCAGCTGCTCGGGGCCGTCCGGCGATCGCCGGCCCAGGTGACCGGCAACGGCCGGGCGACCGTCCGCGAGCTGATCGACGCCGTCAACCGGGAGCGGTTGGCCGGCGGCCCCCATGGCGTCTCCCGCCTCATCCCGGTCAACCTCGAGTGCCTTCTCGCGCTGCGCCGTGCGGGACTGGACCCGCAGTCCGTGCCGGCGGCGGGCGAGGTCGTCGCCGTGAGCGAGTCGGTCAGCGCGAACGGCGCTCAGGAGAACGAGACCTGGAGGGAGCTCTCACCGGCACTGCTGGCCACCGCGAGGCAAGCGGCGGAGGTCGCCCGCCTCCGCCTGGCTGGCATCGACCTCGTGACCGACGACCCTGCGGCGGCGCTCGAGGGCCACGGGGTGGTGCTGGAGGTCAACGCGACGCCTGGCCTGCATTATCACTACCAAGTGCGCCGACCGGAGGCGTGCGAGCGGGTGGCCGTTCCGCTGCTCGATCACCTCCTCGCCTGAGCAGCGCCCGGTTGCCGAGCCGCCTCGACGCGCTCCGGGCACGGCGCAGGGCGAGCGCTCCCGTGGGCCCGAGGTCCCGGTGATCGAAGATCGGGAAGACCTGGGAGTGGGCGATGCTCCTCAGCCACTCGCCCGTCGTCAGCTCCCCGGCTCGCCGGTAGCTGCGGTACGCGCGCCAGTCCGCCCGCGGCACCCACTGGTGAAGGCCATCGTCGAAGCTGGCCGGCACCGGCTCCGCGAGTCCGTGTGCCGCCTGGTAGGCGATCCAGGCGAGATCGAGACCGGCGCGCCGCTCGAGGACGTCCGAGGCCGTGAGCCGCAGGTTGCACTCGATCAACACGAGCGCCCCGTCGTGCTGGCGGCGCTTCAGCTCCACGTTGCAGATCCCCTTCGCGCCGATCGCGCGAAGCACCGCCAGCCCGGCGGCGGCGACGTCGGCCTGCCACCTCGTCTCGTGGAAGGTGCCGTCGCCGAAGTGGATGGGGTACTGCCGGGGCTTGCGCTTGGTGAAGTGCAGGCGGGGCTCACCGCGGTGGTCGATGAAGGTGTAGTAGGAGCAGAAGTTGCTGTCCGGCCCGGAGACGATCTCAGTCGCGAGGGCCGGCACTCCGGCACCGACCAGGCGGCCTGCTGCGGCCCGCAGGGTCCCGGCGTCGTGGAACACGGCGCCTTTCGCGTGCCGTCGCCACTCGTCGAGCTCCGGCGGGCCGGAGGCGAGCGCTGCCCAGAAGCGGTGGGTCGAGAGGGGCTTGATGGCACAGGGGAGGCCGAGCACCTCGAGGGCGCTCTCGATGTCGGAGGGCTCGTGGAGCTCGTGGGTGGCCGGGACGAGAGCTCCGTGCTCCCGGGCGCGGGCGTAGGTCGCCTCCTTGTCGAGAGCGGTCAGGGTGGCCGCCGGGTCGAGGAGCACGGGGCGAAGGCCCCGCCGTGCGAGAAGGTCGTAGTTCTCGGCGATCAGCTCGAGCGCGATGTCGTTGCAGGGCAGGAGGAACTGGTCCCTGCCGTGCTCCTCGAGCCAGCTCAGCCACCACTGCGAGGTGGGTGCCCCTGCCGGTCCCGCGACGTAGCGGGCGCAGTGCTTCGATTTGCCAGCCACCCATGCTTCGCTGCCGTGGTCGAGCACCGTGACCTCGATGGACCGCTGCCCGAGCGATCGGACGGCGGAGAGGGCGTTCGCCCGGCCGCCGAGGACGACGGCCGCACCGGGGCGGCTCACCTCGGCGACGAGCCACCCGGAGCGAGCCCCTGGCTCGCCAGGATGTGGTCCACCCAGGCGTTCGAGAACACGCCTTGGCGCACGTCGGCGAGGTAGCGCTCGAGCACCGGGCGCTTTTCCCGGAGGGCTGCCAGGATGTCTCGAGCGGCATCCTGGGGCACGATGACGATGCCGCCGTCCTCGGCGACGACGATGTCGCCGGGGTGGACGACGATGCCGCCGATCGCGATGGGATAGTTGATCTCGCCAGGCCCTCGATGGAGGGGGCCGATGGGGGACACGCCGCGCGCGAAGACGGGGAAGTCACCGAGCTCGCGTATCCCGTCGACGTCCCTCACGAGGCCGTCGATGACGAAGCCGGCAATGCCGCGGTGCCGAGCCTTGATCGAGATCGTGTCGCCGAGCACGGAGTTGGAATGGGAGGCACTCGCGTCGATGAGCACGACGTCGCCGGGCTTCGCCAGATCGAGGCACTTGTGCACCATGAGGTTGTCGCCGGGGAAGACCTTCACGGTGAAGGCAGGACCAACCAAGCGGAGGCGAGGATCGGTAACGGGCCGGATCTCGGAGCTGACGGCATAAAGGCGGTTCATGAAATCGGAGATGTCAGCGGCCGAGAACTCGGCCAGCCCGTCGACGAGATCGCGCGGCGGCCGCTCGAACGCCGATGCGATCCGGAACCCGGGCCCCGGGCGCATCTCCGCGCTCGCGGGCGGCCGAACCTCGCTGGTCATGACGGGCCTCCCTCTCCTTGGTGGAGGATAGCGTCCGCGTTCTGGATTGGGCGGGTCGTGGCGACGGCAGCGGACCAGTGGCCCCGCCTAGTCGAGAGAACGGTCCCACTATGAGCATCCACGAGCCCGCGCACAGTGACCTCGGGGCCGCTCCGGTTGACCGTCTCGCGGTCCCCGCTCATAATCGGAGACGCTGCCCATAGACGGTGTCAGTGCAGGGAGCCGGCGTTCCAGCATTCCTTGGCGGTGGCATCGGTCGTAGACGTTCGTTGCACCGACCCGAGATGAGTGACGGCGGGAGTACTGGATGTGATCGCTTGCCGTTCCGCCATTTGGAGATCCGTGGTCACCGGAGCTGCCCGGTCCGAAGGGCCACGCCGGCCGGGCTCATTCGGCTGCGGCGGGACGATCCGACCCGGGGCATGCAGCGCGTCGGTCCGCTGACGTGAGGTCGCCTCCCTCCTTCTCGGGCTCGGCCCAGGCTGGCCACTGGCGGAGCCGGCGACCTAGCGGGGAGCACGGCGACCGACGGGGGGGAGGAGCGGCACGACCGGCCCCGCCGCCCCCTTGCTCCGAGCGCACCGTTGCCGGACGGCGTCGATCCGGCCACTCGCCGAAGGTGGCGTTCATCGCGTGGACGCCGGTCGGCGAGCGCGCAAGGGAGATCGCTGGCGCTCTCGGCGGGGAGGCCTACGTCGTGTACCTGCCGCGGCTCGACCGTCGCAGCCTTGCGCCGCTCCGGTACCTGATCAGCGCGGTCCGCACGGTGGCGTTCCTGCTCACGGCGCGGCCGGGAGTCGTGATCACGACGAACCCGCCGATCATCCCAGGGGCGCTCGCGTGGCTGTACGGCACCGTGAGCGGTGCCACGGTCATCCTCGACGACCACCCTGCGGCCTTCGGCGTCCAGAACGACGAGGTGTCGAGGCGGCTCCAGCGTGCGCACCGGTGGCTCGCCTCACGCGTGACCGCCTGCCTCGTCACCTCACCTCACTGGGTTGGAGAGCTGGACCGCTTCGGTGCGACGGGACTTGTCCTGCACGAGGCGGCGCCCACATGGAAGCTCGCACCGGCCCGCCAGCTTTCCGGGCGGCCCCGGGTGCTGTTCGTCGGCACCTTCGGCGGTGACGAGCCGATCGAGGCGGTCATCGGCGCCGCGAGGCTCCGGCCCGGAATGGACCTACGCGTGACGGGGCGGCTCTCGCGCTGCCCGAAGCCGCTGCGCCGGCAGGCGCCCTCGAACGTGCAGTTCGTCGGCTTCCTGCCCCACGACGCCTATCTCCGAGAGTTGGAGGCGGCCGACATCGTCCTCACGTTGAGCACCGAGCCCACCTCGGTGATGAGGGCGGCGTACGAGGCGGTCTACGCCTCCCGGCCCCTCGTGCTGAGCGACTGGCCCGCGTTGCGGGAGCTGTTCCCGACGGCCGTCCACACCGAGAACACCGCCCCGGCCGTGGCCTGCGCGCTCGACCGGGCGGTCGCGGAGCACGCCCGCCTCGTAGAGGAGGCGACGTCCGCCCGGGAGCTCCAGATCGAACGCGTCGCAGGGCAGCTCGATCGCCTGCGCGCACTGTGGGCGCCGGCGGATCCCCGCGGCCGCCAGCCAGGCCGGGCCGGGCGTGGCGAGGTGCGAGCTGAGGCCGAGGTACTGCAGACCGAGACCCGGCTCGGGCTCCCGACGACGTTCACGACCTGGCCGGCGCTCGACGCGTGGGCACGCCAACGCCTCGCCGCCGGGCGCGGCGGGCTCATCTTCACGGTCGCGCCCTACCAGGCCTACCTCGCCATGACACGGCAGGACTACCGGCGGCGTCTCGGCGGCGCGGACGTCGTGCTCGTCGACGGGAACGGGGTTCGGCTGCCCCTCGTCCTGGCCGGCTACTCACCCGGCCGGCGCCTCACCGGCAGGGAGCTCGTCGAGCGAGCCGTTGCCGACGAGCTGCTCGCGGGGTCGACGGTGGTGGTGCTCGGGGGAGAGGACGAGACGGAGGAACGCCTCCGCCAGCTGAAGCCGTCCTGGCAAAGAGTGGGCGGAACGTTCTCCGAGCGGCCGTCGGAGCGCGACGTGAGGGAGGTCGCCCTTCGGCTGCGTGCGGCAGGCGCGGAGCTGGTGCTCGTGGCGCTGCCCTCCCCCAAGGCCTTCCTCTGGGCGTCGGAGCTCCATCGCCATCTCCCCGCGGTGTACGCCGTGATCGGGGGCGGTGTGGACACGGTCACCGGCACAAGGAAAGCCCCGCCCCCTCTCGCGTGCAGGCTCTCGCTCGAGTGGGCGTGGCGCCTCGCGCAGGACCCCCGCCTTGCGGGCCGGCTCGCTCGGGGCTCGCTGGCCATCGGCACCCTGACGATGAAAGCGTTGCTGCGCCGGGCACACTTGGCCGATGCCTGAAGAGCCCGACCGGCCTCCTGCTGCGTTGGCGTCGGTCACCGCGATCGTCGCCACGCGCAACCGCCGGCACAAGCTCGAGCATTGCCTGCGCGCCCTCGCGTCGCAGGACGAGCTCACCCAGCTCGTCGTCGTCGACGACGGCTCCGAGGACGGCACCTTCGAGCTGGCGAGCGAGCTGGCGGCGACCGACGAGCGGATCGTCGCGGAGAGGATCCCTCACGAGGGCAAGGCGGCCGCCCTACAGGCCGGTCTTGCGAGTGCCCGGTCGGAGGTGATCTTGCTCGTCGACGACGACGTGATCGCCGGACCGGGTCTGGTCCGCGGGCATGCCGCCTACCACTCCAGGAGAGCTGACCTGGTCGTCGTCGGGTACATGCCCTGCGTCCGCTCGGAGCCCTTCGCAGGGGACCGTTTCCTCACCGATCTCTACGCGCGCGAGTACGAGGCGCACTGCCTCCGCCTCGAGGCCGACCCGGGGCTCGTGCTGCGCTGCCTGTGGGGCGGGAACGTCTCGCTCCGCCGGGAGCACTGCGAACGAGTCAACTTCGTGCCGTGGCGGCTCGCCCACGAGGACCAGGACTTCGGCCTTCGCTGCCTGCGGCACGGTCTCACGGGCGTCTTCGACCGCACGCTGCACGCCGAGCACCGCCACGAACGCGACCTCTCGCAGTTCCTCCACGCAGCTCGCGAGCAGGGGGCGGCCCGCTACTACCTCGCCGCGCGCTACGGCGCCTTCGTCGACTCGCTGCCGGAGTGGCAGCCGCTCGACGGTCTCGGCGCCGCGAGCTCGCTGCTCGTGCGCGGGCTCGGCCGCGAGAGGGTGCATGGGCTCGCCGAGCAGTTCCTGCTTCTGACGGCGCAGGTCGCCGAGAGGGCTCACCTACCTGTGCTGACGGCCAACGCCAAGCGACTCGCACGCCGGATCGCCCTCCAGTCGGGGTACTCCCTGGCGCAGGCCGCCGGCTCGCTCGCGGGACCGGAGTACCGGCTCGACGAGCTGAGGCGGCTGGTGGCAGCGGGGGCGGCATCGTGAGGCCAGCCCGGGCGTACCGGCACGCGACGTGACACCTCAACGGGCCGGCCCCAGTCGACTGCGTGCGCCGCTCGTCGTCGCCGTCTCCCTGGCCGTGCTCGTTGGCGGGTGCGACGCCGCGGCTCGCTCGACAGGCCCCAAGGCCGGCCAGGGGGCGTCCCTCTCGGTCAGGGGAAACGAGCTCGTCGCGAGCAATGGCCGCCGGGTCGTCCTGCGCGGGTTCGTGGTGTACGCACTGCCGTTCTACTACGACACCGGAGGTGTCAGGGATCCGGCGCTTCAGGCGGTCACCTCCTACGCGTGGACGCACCGGGCAGGACTCTTCGCGGCCATCCGGCGAACCGGCGCGAACGCCGTGCGCATTCCGATCTCGCTCGGCGTCTACGAGCACGACCGGTACCTGCCCGGCGGTGGCGCCGGGTACCTGCGGCGCCTCAGCCAGATCGTCGGCGCGGCGCGGGCAGCGGGCTTGTACGTGATCCTGGTCTGGTGGGACAGCCCCGATCGCGGCGCCCAACTCCTGCGAAGCTCGCGCACCCTCTTTCCGATGATGGCGGCGGTGCACCGGCTGTTCGTGCACGACCCTGGCGTGATGTACGAGCCCTACAACGAGCCTCACGGCATCTCGTGGGGAGAGTGGCTCCCGACGATGGTGGGGGCCCTTCGGTACTGGCGCCGCTCGCTTGGCTATCACGGCGTCCTCATCTTCGACACCATCGGGTACTCCTGGGACGTGAGCCCCCTCTACATGCAGGCTCTTCTCGACGCCGCCCGGCTTCTCCAGCGCCCGCCCAACGTGTTGTTCGCCAACCATCGCTACCCAAACGGCGCCAGCTGCTTCTGCGGTGCCAACCGGCAGACCTGGACCCGGAGCGTCGAACCGTACCTGCGGACCTTCCCGGTGGTCGGGACGGAGTACGGCCTCTACGACGGTCTCGGCACTCCGAGCGTGAATTGGGGCCGTGGGTTCCTGCGCTATGTCGCCCGGAGAGCGATCCCCGACGGGATGAACGGTGCCATCGCGTTCGTCTGGGAGTGGGTGGACCCGAACAGCATGACGAGCCCGACGACGCACCGTCTGACCCGGTGGGGCCGGGTCGTGGTCTCGGAGCTGCTCGGACCGGTCAGCTGACCCTGGGCAGCGGCCCTTGGCGCCGCTCCTTGAGACCAGGAGCGAGGTCGCCTCGCCGGGCAAGAGGTTGCCCGGCCGGGCCGAGCGCCGGCCAGTACGCCGCGGCCGACAGCACGCCCACGGTGATCATGAGGGGGTCGGGTAGGCCCCCGGAGGTGAGGTAGGGAAAGATCAGGCAGACGACGGCCACGATGGGGGCGAGGACGGCGACGGCCGAGCCGAGGCCGACGAGGGTGGCCCGGTCCGGCGAGTCGGGCCATCTCCTCCCCAGTGCGACTGAACTCCGGCCGTGCAGGAACAGGGCGATCAGCTCGGCGAGGAAGAGCAGGAGGAGGGGGATGCCGCCAGCCATCGCATAGGTGACGTACTGCGACTCGGTGAACGGCCAGCTGACGAAGGAGGGGAGTGCCTGCCCCCAGCCGAGCAGCGGTCGCAGCCGTATCGCCGGCAGGTACTGGTCCGTCCAGATCTGGAGGCGGTAGGCGATCGTCTGGGGGATCAGCGACTTGGTCGTTCCGGCCGAGCTGCCGAACTCGGTGCCCAGCCGCTTTGCGAGGTACTCCCCGCCGACGGCGCCGACGACCACGACGGCGAGCAGCAGCCATCGCAGCGCCTCCCGCCCCCGGCCCGCCAGGACGCCGAGCGCGACCGCTCCCGCGATCGAGCCCACCAGGGCCGACAACTCAGCCGTGAGGATGAGGGAGACGGCCGTCATGAGCAGCAGAGCTCCGAAGAGCCGTCGGGGCAGCGCGACGGGAACCTCGAAGAGCAGGCACGCGAGACCGACGAGGAGGAGGATCATGAGGTAGCCGGCGAAGGGCGTCCAGTGGTTGAACGGGCCGGTCGCCCGCCGGAAGAAGTGGTACTCGCTGCTCTGCAGGATGGTGCTCCCGGTCATCCGGGTGATGAGGCGGTTGACGGCACCGACCCGAGCCTGCTGCAGGTAGGCGAGGAGATCGGTCGGCACCGACGCGACGAACAGCACGGCGAGCGCGCGGGCGCGCTGGGCCGGTGTCCGCACGCCGGCGCTCACGGCGCGCAGCAGGAGGAGGAACTGGAACGGCCCGACCAGAGGATCGAGGGCACTGAGGCCGTCAAGGGGTGTCCCGAGCTGGTGGGCGTCGAGCAGCCCAAAGATCAGCCACCCGCTGCAGAGCACAAGGAGCGACCAGTCAAAGACGCGCCATGTGAGGCGCGTGCTCCGGGGCACGGTGAGGAGCACGACCACCGAGATGACGCCGGTCAAGGCCTCGGAGATGTTCACGCCGTGGATGGGAAAGCCCTTCTGGAAGCCCGACGTGATGGGTACGACGGCGACCATGGCGTAGATGCCGAAGGCGGGGTAGAGAAGGACGGCGATCAGTAGCAACGCCCCGAGGAGGGCGGCGAGCCCGTACAGGGGCCGGTAGGCGGCGGCGCCGCCCGCGATCCCGGCCAGGGCGAGGCTGACGGTGACAAGGACCGGGGTGGTGAGCGGCCACTCAGCTCTCAAAGGCGCGGCGGCCGCCTCCCGGGGCCGGGGCTGGGGGCGGCGGAGCAGCGCTGCGGTCAGCGTGGAGCCTCGGCGGTTGCGTTTCGCTCGGCGGTGAGCCGTCGGCTGCCGAGGCCGTCGAGGTCACCAGGCGAGCTCTGCTCGCTCGGCGGCCTGACGGGACCGCCGGTCGCCTCCCTCTTGCTGCGGGGGGTGGCGGCCGGGGTCGGGAGGCGCGGTTCTGGGTCGAGGAGAAACGCCAGTGCCGGTTCGATCTCGAGCTCCTGGAGCTGATGGACGACGGCTCGGACACGAGCCGTCGGCACCCGCCGCGCGACGGCGAGGACGAGGCGCTGGTGCTTGGTCGGGAGGAGACCGCCCGCCTCCGGGTCGATGTCCACTCGGTGCACCGGTGTCCCGGCCGGGAAGTTGGCAGCCAGGTTGTCGACCTGAGCCCGGTGGGGAGCGCCGATGCCGAGGAGTGCCACCTCGACCACGTGATCGGAGCCGGTCCTCCACATGTCGACCATCGACGACAGCATCTCCGGCGAGCCACTCCCCTTCCACGCCGGGCAGTCCGCCAGTTCGGCGCGCAGGTCCTCGAGGCGGTCGATGTGCGGATCAGCCCGATCCCAGGCGATGGCACCCACGATTCCGATGATCAGGCCGATCGCCCCGCCGAGGGCGAGCCCCTTCTTGAGCGAGGTCGACGTGCGCGCGGCGGTGGCGTTCACGTGGATCGGCAGGAGGGAGCCGGTGGCGACCGCGCTGACGACCGGTGGCCGGCCCGTCACGGCCGAGACGAGCGCCTTCAGCCCGGCGACAGCTCCGGTGGGCGTCGGTGCTGACAGCGTCACGTCCAGTACGGAGCTGCCCGTGGCAACCGTGATGATGAGGTGCTTCGGGACGTCGGTCGGAGCGACACCGCTCGCCGCGCCCACGAGCTGCTGCACCTGGCTGTCCTCGGGAAGCACCGTCGAGTATGTGGCAGCCAGGTTGTCGGCTTCGCTCGCGGCTCCGGGGCCGTTCGCGTTGAACCCCGACGGCACGAGCAGGGCAGCACTCGCCGAGTACGAGACGGGGATCGTGTGCTCGATGATCCCGGCGGCACCGAGGGCGACGACCAGGCAGGCCACCACGATCCAGGCCCTCCGGCGGACGAACTCCCGCATTGCAGTCATCGGCCCCCCCTTGCCTGGCTGGCGCAGCGGTCGCCACGCTCGTACCAACTGTGACGGACGGATGCCGAGTGTAACCGAGCGATACCTGCTCGCCACCTCGCGGGGAGGAGATCACTTTGAGCGGTCACGCGGGCACGAACGGCACAGCCCATTTGGCGGTAGAGGGGTGTAGTCGGTCACTGTTAGCGCTCGTTCCCCCGCAACGAGTGAGGTATCCCGGGGTCCGATGTCCGTGCGCAAGAGGGCTCGGTATCATCCGCCCAGGGCTTCGCGCGGCATGCCAACGAGGGGGCCACGAGTGGAGTGGGCACGGCAGAGACCGAGCGCTCGAGTGAGCGCAGCAGAGGGGACTGCAGACTCCGCAGGAAGCCGCCCAGGCGTCTACCGCGCCACGGGCTCGTTGCCCCGGCCCCGTCGGTCGGCGCACCAAGCGAACGGCCACGCCATCGCCCTGTTGTCGGTCCCGCCACCGGAGGTCTCGTCAGGCCCGGGACACATTCGTGACAGCGAACGTGTCCCGAGGCCGGCGCAGGGGGCGCCGCTGCTCCTCGTCGGTGTCGATCTCGTCCTCCTCGTCATCGCCGAAGCCGCTGCGGTGTACCTCACCTCGGACCCCCCGGTCGTGCTCCGGGAGCCCTCGCTCGCCAAGGTGGCCCTGCTCGTCGCCCCGTTCCCGCTGATCGCTCTCGCCTCCCTCGCCACGAACGGCCTCTACACCCGCTGGTCCCACCAGCTGCTCGTGAACTCCTTCGTCGACTTCCGGAACATCGTCAACTCGCTCGCGGTCGCAGGGATCCTCGGCTTCGCATGGCAGGTGTGGTGGGAGCATCACGGCGTCCACGCCGACGTGGGGCGCTTGACGCTCGTCGTTGCGGTCGGGCTGTCACTCGTCGCACTCCCGAGCGGCCGGGGTCTCTGCCGTATGGCGGTGCAGCACGCCGACTCGCGCCACGGCATCCGGGTGCTCGTGCTAGGTAGCGGCACGGTCGCGCGCCAGCTCATCCGCTATCTGTCCTGGGACTCGCGCATCACGCTGCTCGGCTGTGTCGACGACGAGCCGGCTCCGGGACAGGAGGTCCTCGGCGGTCTCGACGACCTCCCTCGGCTCTGCGAGGAGCTCGCGGTCGACCAGGTGCTCGTCAGCTTCTCCCGCACCCATCCGGCCTCGGCCCTCGATCGGCTACGGGCCCTTCGTCCGGAGGTTGCCGTCGCCATCGTGCCCCGCTACTTCGAGCTCCTTTCACCCCGCTCCTGCCTCCAGGAGCTCGCCGGCCTTCCCGTCGTCGAGGTCAGCCGAGGCAACCTGAGCGCCACCGCACCGGTGGCAAAGCGCTGCTTCGACATCGTGGGCTCGCTCGTGCTGCTCGGCCTCGCTGCTCCCGTCATGTGCGCGGCGGCGCTCGCCGTGAAGCTGACGTCGCCGGGGCCGATCCTGTTCCGCCAGCAGCGGGTCGGTCGCCACCGGCGGCCCTTCGTCATCTTCAAGTTCCGCTCCATGACCGTCGGGATGGAAGAGTGCCGCGGCCCGAGCGACGCTGACGGCCCGCTGTTCAAGATGCACCGGGATCCGAGGGTGACTCGCGTCGGGCGGCTGCTCCGCCGCACCAGCATCGACGAGCTCCCCCAGCTGTTCAACGTCCTGAAAGGCGACATGTCGCTCGTTGGGCCGCGTCCCTTCGTCCCCTCCGAGTCCCAGCAGATCGTGGGGGCGGGCGAGCGTCGCTTCGAGGTGCGGCCGGGGCTGACGGGTCTCTGGCAGGTCTCCGGCCGGAGCAACCTCTCGTTCGACGACCTGTTGCGCCTCGACTACCTCTACGTCGCGTCGTGGTCGCTCTGGTGGGACCTGCGCATCCTCTGGCACACGCCGAGAGAAGTCCTGAAGGGCCTAGGTGCCTACTGAGGTTGCGATCGCTCACGACTACCTGAACCAGCGCGGCGGCGCGGAACGCGTGGCCCTGGCAATGGCGAGGGCGTTCCCCGGCGCTCCGCTGTACACCGCCCTCTACGAGCCCGAGACCACCTTCCCCCAGTTCGCGAGCGTGCCCGTCAGGGTCACTTGGCTCAACAAGCTGCCCTTCGCCCGGCGCCGGCACCGCCTCCTTTTGCCTCTCCTCGCCCCCACCTTCTCTGCCCTTCGCGTCGAGGCAGACGTCGTGCTGTGCAGCTCGAGCGGCTGGTCGCACGGGCTGCGGACGAGCGGGCGGAAGATCGTCTACTGCTACACGCCCGCGCGCTGGCTCTACCAGACGCGGCGCTACCTCGGTGACCAGGCCTCGGTGTCCAGGGTGGTCGCCACGGCGGGCCTTGCCGCGCTCGGTCCTGCGCTGCGGGCCTGGGACCGGGCGGCGGCCACCAGCGCGCATCGGTACCTGGCAGTGTCGACCGAGACGGCTCGGGCCGTTGCCGCCGCCTACGGGCTCGAGGCGGAGGTGCTCATGCCGCCGATCGACCTCGACCCCACCCTTCCGGCGAGAGAGGTGCCGGGAGTGGAACCCGGGTTCTGGCTGTGTGTCTCCCGCCTCCTGCCGTACAAGAACGTCGATGCAGTCCTGGATGGTGTCAGGCGCCACGGCGGGCGGCTCGTCGTGGTCGGCTCCGGCCCGGAGCGGTCCCGGCTCGAGCTGCACGCCGGGCCGGGGGCGCGGTTCCTCGGCACCGTCGACGACGAGCAGCTGAGGTGGTGCTACGCGAACTGCAAGGGCCTCATCGCCGCTGCCTACGAGGACTTCGGGCTCACCCCCCTTGAGGCTGCGGCCTTCGGCAAGCCCACCGCCGCGCTGCGCGCCGGCGGGTACCTGGACACCGTGGTCGACGGCAGGACCGGTTGCATGTTCGACGCGGCGACGGGGGCCAAGATCGCGGAGGCACTCGACCGCCTCGAGGCCATGGCGGTCGACCCCGACGTCCTCGTGGGACAGGCCGAGCGGTTCTCCTTGGGCAGCTTCCATGCCCGGCTACGGGAGATCGTGGCCGAGGAGGGAGGTGCCGCCCGGGCGGCTCGGGGCGTGACCGCCCGGCTCTGACGCCGGGCTCGGGATATTCCCTGCGCTCGCCGGCTCGGCCCCCGGCGGTGGCGGTGAAAGGGAAAACGCCGGCGCACGGCGCAGCCCGAGGGCCTGGCCAGTGCCCGACCCGCTCGGCTCCTCGTCCTTACTGTTGCGCGATCACTGTCGGTTCGGAAGGGCGCCGACGCATGGCGTTCCAGACAAGGAGGCTGAGGGTCTGCAACTCGGTGCGTGAGCGCGGGGCGCCGAGCGTCGCGAGCGCGGGAGCGACCAGCAGCAAGCGGAAGGGCCATGCCACGAGCGGCATGAGAGCAAGGCTGACGAGGCTGGCGACGAAGGGCGCGAGCCGGGAGAGCGAGACTCCGAGGGAGCTGCGGAAGAGCACCACTGCGAGGTAGACGAGCGAGACCGATCCGCACAGCACTGCGAGCCCGTAGCCGGCAAGGTGGAGATGTGGAACGAGCGCCGCAGCGAGTGCGATCGTGGTCGCCTGCCGGAGCGCTCCCCCGACGAGGGGAGGGATGTTGCGGCCCTTCGCGTACATGGTGGTGGCGATGAAGCCACCCATGCTCTGGAGGATGGTCGCGACTGAGAAGAAGGCGACGAGCGTGATGGCCGGCGACCACCTGACGCCGAACACGGCGGGAACCACGAGGGGAGCGAAGGCGGCGAGGAGGCCGACCGGCACGCCGACTGCGAGCACCTGCAGCGTCATCCCGTCCTGCACCGCCCGTCTCATCCTCTGGTTCTCCTCGACCTGGGCCATGGACACGACGCCGAGCCTCCACGAGCCTCGCCGCGCGAAGGCAGCGGTCTGCACGAGCCGGTAGGCGAACGCGACGTAGCCGATGCCGGTGACCCCGAGCGTCGACCCCACGATGATCGGGTTCGAGAGCTGGCCGAGCGCCTCGAGCCACTGGGTGGGTCCGTACGAGCTGCTGTGCCGCAGCATCTGCTTCGCGAGCTGAGCCGACCATCGGGGGCGGAAACGGAGCCCGGACCAGGCGAGGCTGGCGCCGAAGAGCCACACCTGCCAGGCGATGAAGCCGAGCACGAGCGACCACTGGCGGAAGCCGGCGGCTGCCAGGCTGACCGCGGTCGCGTACAGGACGATGTCACCTGCCACCTCGAGGTAGCCCATCTTCCGGTAGTCGAACCGCCTCTCGATCGCCGCCTGGGCCGGTGCCCATAAGACGTTGACGGGAACGCTCAGGACGAGGATCCGGAACGTGAGGATGGTGCCGGGGGAGTGGACAAAGGAGGCGACCGGGATCGAAAGGAGCAGGCCCACCGCCGTGAGGCTCAAGCTCGTGAGCAGCAGGAAGCCGTGGGCGGCACCGTACGTCTCCTGCGTGAGCTCCCCCTTTTGCCGGATGAGGAAGATCTCCGTGCCGCCCTGTGCCAGCGTCGTGATGAGGAGGACGAAGGCCGCAGCCGCCGCGTAGATCCCGTAATTCGCCGGCCCGATGATCCGGACGACCAGCGTCACTCCGAGAAGGCGGATGCCCATTCCGACGGCCTCGCGCACCGCCAGGTTGGAGGCCCCCCGCACCGTGAGGGAGACCAGCGATGGTCCACGGGGCGCGGGTGGGTGATCAGGGGTGCTACGGCCGGGCGGGTACCGGTCTGTTGGCTCCGCCACGAGGTCTCCTGCTCACTCGTTCGGCTCGCACCGCACTGCGGCAATCTATTCGATCACCTCCCCGAACCGAATGGGGAGCGGCCCCGGATCGTCTCACCTCGACGGGGCGGGACGAGAGGGCCGGGTCCCCACCTCTGGCCGTTCGTCGTTCGGTCCAGCCAGGCGGCCTCATCCACCGCGCGAGGCCGTGAGGCTGCTACCGTGCGCGCGCGCGATGAAACCGGATGACAGCGAACCGGGGAGGGGCTCTCGGGCCGGCCGTTTCAGACCGTGGCGGCGGTCGAGGCCGACGAGACGCCGGCGGCTGCCCGATTTCCTGGATGCCTACCTTTCGGTTGGGCAGGCGCTTCGTGAAGGCGAGACACCGGTGGAGGCCTCCGAGCCCCCTGCGGCGGCGGAGGGTGGAGGCTCACCAACGAACTGACGCTTTGCCGGGGAGCCGAGGAGGCTTCAGGCCTCGACAAGGAGCGGATCACCCCGACGTCGACTGCCTCGGTCCTCAGCGCGCCGCCGCTCGGAGCTCGACCCACTGTCCGTCGATGGTGAGCGTGCGCGCCCAGGCAAGGCCGGCTGTCCGCGCCGCCTCGCCGAGGGCATGGTCGTCGAGCACCACCGACGAGAACGAGTGTGCCCACTGCCGCTCGCCGCAGCGGTACTGGAGCGTCGCGGTGATCCTGTCGCCGTCGTGCTCGAAGTGAGCGACGCGAAGCTCGATCTCCCCGACGGCACCCCATTCCCGGCTCTCCCACCCTTGGAGGTTCGGGCTCCAGCGTTGCAGGATCACCTGACCCTCGGCAGCGAGGTGCCGTCGGCAGCTCTCGAGAAGGCTCCGACGGCTGGCCGGGTCCGGCCGGTTGACGAGATTGCTGGCCAGCAACACCACCGGGAACGTCCGTCCGAGATCGAGGGTCTCGATCTCCGCCAGCACCCTTTCTGCCTGCGCCGGCACGTGTTGGAGCATGGCGGCCGAGCTGTCGACGCCCGTGACGGGGTGTCCGAGCTCGAGCAACCGCCTCGTCATCCGGCCGGTGCCGCATCCAAGCTCGAGGATCTCGGCGCCGGAGGGAACGTGACGGTGAACGACCTCGGACTCACCGAAGTCGCGAAGCAGAAGGTAGAGCCCGACGAGCGACTCGTCACTGGTCCCAGCCACGTCGCCATTCTGCCCGCCCTCACACTGGGCCACGGCGGCGCGATCTGAAGGGCACTCACCCGACTCGAGCGCCTCCCGCTCGTCGCAGGAGGCCCGGCCCTCTCGCCGCGATGACCCTTGGAGCGACGTTCTCGGAGGCCCGGCGCCGGATCCCCACCGTGCGGAGCGCACATCGTGATGACCCTGTTGCTATAATGCTTGCCAGCAAGCAAGTATTGGAGACGCAAGCGTTGGGGAACCCAGGGGTGGAGCGGGTGATGGAGGCGGCGAGGCAGAGCCGCTCGGAGGAGGCCGAGCTCAGCCCGGCGCGGCTTCGCATCGCCGTCGGCCGGCTCTCGCGGCGCCTCCGGCCGACGACAGCGGCCGGCTCCCTCACGGCGACCGAGGTGGACGTCCTCGTCGCCGCCGAGCGGGAGGGCCCGGTCCGGATGTCGGATCTCGCCGCCTTCGCCGGTCTCAACCCGACGATGCTCTCCCGGCTGATGCCGAAGCTCGAGGAGGCGGGGCTCATCCGGCGGTTCGCCGACGCCGCCGACAAGCGAGTCTCACGGGTCCAGGCGACCACCAAGGGCCGGCGTCTGCTCGAGCGGGTCCGTTCGGAGCGCAACGACGCGCTCTCGCGGCGACTCGCCGACCTCACGCCCGAGCAGCGGCACGCGCTCGCCGCCGCGCTCCCGGTGCTCGAGGCGCTCGCCGAGCGCCTCCTCGGTCCGCCCGCAACCCTGGCCGGCACGCAGGCTCCGGCGGCCCCGGATGCGGGCGAGCGTGCGGTCTCCGGAGCAGTCCCATGAGCCGGGTGCTGTCGGTCGGCCGGCGTACCTTCGACGCCCTCTCGGTGCCGAATTACAAGCGGTACTTCTTCGGGCAGTCGACCTCTCTCGTCGGCACGTGGATGCAGTCCGTCGCGCAGAGCTGGCTCGTGTACACCCTCACGCGTTCGAGCACCGCCATCGGCTTCGTCATCGCCCTCCAGACCCTGCCCGTGCTCGTGCTCGGGCCGTACGGCGGGGTGATCGCCGACCGGGTCGACAAGCGTCGCCTCATGGTGGTGCTGCAGTCCCTCATGGGCGTCCAGGCGCTCGTGCTCGGGCTGCTCACGGTCTTCCACGTCGTGCGCTTCTGGGAGCTGTGCCTGCTCGCGCTCGTGCTCGGCCTCAACAACACCTTCGAGAACCCGGCTCGGCAGTCCTTCGTGCTCGAGATGGTCGGCCCGGACAAGGTGAGGAACGCGGTCAGCCTCAACTCCACCACCGTGAACGCGGCACGGGCCGTCGGCCCCGCGGTGGCCGGCGTCCTCATTGCCTCGGTCGGCGTCGGGGTCTGCTTCCTCGTCAACGCCGCCAGCTTCGTGGCGGTCGTCTACTCGCTCGTGTCGATGGACACTGCGGCGCTGCAGCCGAGCCCTCCTGCACATCGAGCTAAGGGCCAGCTGCGCGAGGGCTTCCGCTACGTCGCGAGGGAGCCCCGCCTCGGGGTGCCCCTCCTCATGATGGCGATCGTCGGGACTCTCTCGTACGAGTTCACGGTCACGCTTCCGGTCGTGGCGAAGCAGACCTTCCACGGAGGGGCGACGACCTTCGGCTTCCTCACGGCCTCGATGGGCATCGGCGCCGTCGTCGGCGGTCTCGTGACGGCGACGCGGGGTCGCACGGGGCTGCGGACCCTCACCGTCGCGGCGAGCGCGTTCGGCGTGATGATCCTGCTCGCTGCGGTCTCACCGGTGCTCGGGCTGGAGATCGTGGCGCTTGCCGCCGTCGGATGGACGAGCGTCACCTTCCTCGCCTCGGGCAACTCCACGCTCCAGCTCCAAGCGGATCCGTCGATGCGGGGTCGGGTGATGGCGCTGTGGTCGGTCGCGTTCCTTGGCTCGACGCCGGTCGGTGGGCCCCTCGTCGGGTGGATCGTCGCGGCCGCGAGCGCCCGGGTCGGGCTCGCCGTCGGAGGCGTGGCCGCGCTCGGCGCCGGTGCGATCGGCCTCGCGGCGATGGCGCGCCTCGGGATGCTCCCTCGGCGGGCAGGCGAGGCCCGAGCGGCCGGAGCCGACGTGGCCCGGCCAGACGGTCCTCTCGTCGAGGTTCTCGACCACGATCCTGTCGACCTGGAGCTTGCGGCCGAAGGGGACTGAGACCCTCGGGCGTGATCGACCTAGCCGAGCGCTGGCAGCCGGCCGGTGCCGGACCGCTCGATCCCGCCGTCGCGCCGAGGTGACCGAACCCAGCTCGCCGTTTCCGTCGTTACCTCGGCGGGCCGACCCAGCAGTTCGCGAGGGGCGCGGGCACAGGAGCGGAACCTCGAGGGCTCGGGGGTCGCCGCCGCCCGCGCCTCGCAGGGCTTCACGGGTGCAGCGTGGCCCACCACTCGGCTACAACTGCACCAATGGCTCTCGCCGGGACCCCTGACGATCCGGCTGCCTCACCGGGAGGCGGCGCCACGGGACCTTGCGAGGATCCAGCGGCACCGGCGACGCCCACCGAGAGGTGGCTGGTGTTCGAGGAACGGGAAGGCCGCTTCGCCCGCCGGCCGGACCTGCTCGCGATCGAGGAGCCGCTCGAGCTCCGGATCGCCGGGCTGCCCAGCGACCGACCCCGGGTGCTCACGGTCACCATGCGCACGCCGGGGCACGACTTCGAGCTCGCAGCGGGTTGGCTGCTCGCCGAGGGCATCGTGGCCGGCCCGGGCGAGATCAGGTCGGTGCGCTATTGCCAGGACCCGGTGCTCGACGCCGAGCAGCGCTACAACGTCGTCACCGTGGAGCTCTCTCCGGCGGCTGGCGCCGCGCTCGGCCGCCGGGGCGCCATCACGCCCCGGCTCACGGCGACCTCGTCGTCGTGCGGCGTGTGCGGGTCGTCCTCGATCGCCTCGATCCTCGAACGCTCCCGACCCGACCGAGGAGCCGGCCGGCACGAAGCGCTTCCCGCCCCCGGGTCGGCAAGGTTCGCCTACCGGGAGGTGCTCACGTGGCCCGAGCGGCTGCGCGACGCCCAGGCGGGCTTCTCGGCGACCGGCGGCCTGCACGCTGCCGGCCTCGTCGGACGGTCGGGGCGGCTCCTCGTCGTGCGCGAAGACGTCGGGCGCCACAACGCCGTCGACAAGGTCGTCGGCTGGGCGCTCCAGCAGGCGGATCGCCAGCAAGGGCTGGGCCTGCCGCTGTCGGGGTGCGGGCTGGTCGTGAGCGGCCGCACCTCGTTCGAGATCGTGCAGAAGGCGATGGCGGCCGGCATCGACATCGTGGCCTCGGTCTCGGCGGCGAGCTCGCTCGCCGCCCGGCTCGCCGACGAGGCTGGGATCACTCTGGTGGGCTTCCTCCGGGCGGGAGGCGCCGTCGTCTACGCGCATCCGGAGCGCCTGGTGCTCGAGTAGCGAGCGCACCGGCCCCTCCGGCGGTGTCGACGCCAGCTCCGGCGCCGGCAAGGGTCACCGTGGCCCCGCCGCCGGGGAAGGGGGCATCGGCGAGCGGCCTCGCCCGCCGGCGGATGAGCAGGACTGCCACGATCGCCGAGATGAGCATCAAAGCGGCGGCGATGGCGAGAGAGAGGTGCAGCCCATGCTCGAAGGCTCCGTAGGCGGCCTCGGTGACCTTGTGGACGATCGATGCGAGGGCCCGGTTCTTCGACGCTGAGCGCGCCTGGCTCGAGAGCGATCCCGTCACCACTGCTGTCTCGATCTCGTTCTTGTACGAGGAGGCCCTCACGACGCAGTGCGCCTTCGTGCCGAGGAGGCAGAGCTGGTCGAGGCGGCGGGCGAGCTCCACGGTGAGCTGCCCGTTCACGATCGACCCGAGGATCGCCACCCCGGCCACCGCACCGAGCTCCCTGCTCGTGTTCGTCGCCGAGGCGGCCATCCCCGAGTGCTCGGGGGGTATGACGGCGAGCGCCGTCGAGGTGACGGGCACGATGGCGACGCCGAAGCCGATCCCCGCGAGCGGCATCGTCCAGCCGATCGTCGACAGCCCGCTCGTCGGGTGGAGGTCGATCGCGGTGAGGACGATCCCGAGCGTGGCGAGGAGGCAGCCGAAGGTCATAGGGATGCGCGGTCCCATCTCGGCCACCCACTTGCCGGTGAAGGCGCTCGCGATGACCATGCCCGCCGCCATCGGGACGAAGTCGAGCGCCACCTGGTACCCCGATTGCGAACCGACCTCCTCGAGGTAGAGGGCGACGAAGAAGAAGATGGAGAACACCCCGAAGTAGGCGGCGAAGGCGACGAAGCTGGAGCCCGCGAAGGGGCCGTAGCGGAAGTAGCGCACGTTGAGGATCGGGTTCTCGGCACGCTGCTCGACGTGGATGAAGCCGACGAGCGCGATCACGGCGATCACGTAGAGCAGGATCACCCACGAGGTCCGGTAGCCGGAGGTCTCGCCCGCGATGGTGGCGAAGGTGGCGCAG
>DATGKK010000007.1:0-17662 GCA_035294725.1 Acidimicrobiales bacterium
CGGAGCACGGGCTCGGTGGTCCTGATGAGGACGCGGTTGACGGACTCGAGCGGGGTGTCGTAGCCGAGCGGCATGAACGAGAGGATCATGCGCGCGAACAAGGCGATGAGGAACAGCAGGCAGAGCCAGCGGACGGCGTCGACGAGCAGGGTCATCTACCCGCCGTCCCGATGTGCTCGGCGGGGCCCCTCAGGAGCGGAACAGCCCCCGCTCGGACAGCCGCTGGCGCTCTTCTGGTGATACCTCGACATTAGACGGAGTGAGGAGGAACACCTGGTCGGCCACCTTCTCCATGCTGCCCGAGAGGGCGTAGGTGAGCCCGGAGCAGAAGTCGATCATCCGCCGGGCGAGGTCGCGCTCGCTCGCCTGCAGGTTGACGATGACCGGGTGGCTGGCCTTCACGAGGTCACCGATCTCCTGAGCGTCCGAGAAGCGCCGGGGCGCCACCACCTGCGGCTTGCTCTGGCGCTGGGCGACGAGCGGCCGGATCGTGCCCGTCTGACGCAGAGCGTCGGCCCTCTCCTCCCGGACCAGGGGGCGGACCGCCGCCACGGGACCTGACGCCGCCGGCGCCTCGTGGGTCTCGGGATAGGTCGTGCGGCGCTCCGGGGCCTGCTCGACCACGTCCTCGTCGTCGTAGAACTCGTCGTCCTCGATATCCTTGAGACCGAGGTACTGCAGCGCCTTCTGCATGAAAGTCGTCATCAGAAGTCCTCCTCTTAACTCCCCATTCTTGCAGCCGTCAGCGAGGCGCGCGGGGATCCCGCGGGCCGAACAGCGCCGTGCCGATCCGCACCATCGTGGTGCCGGCACGCACCGCCTCCTCGAGGTCGCCCGACATGCCGAGCGACAGCTCGGGCAGGCCGAGGCGGGCCGCCTCGGCGGCGACCGCCCTGAAGCCCGGCTCAGCCGAGCCCGGCGGCCCGACCGGAGCGACGGCCATGAGGCCGCGCACGTCGAGGCCGGCCTGGCGCGCCCGGGCGACGACGCCCGCGGACTGCGACAGGGCGCAGCCCGGACGGCCGGGGTCACCGGCGAGGTTCACCTCGACGAGCACCTTCG
Source organism: Acidimicrobiales bacterium (assembly GCA_035294725.1). Classification (GTDB taxonomy): domain Bacteria; phylum Actinomycetota; class Acidimicrobiia; order Acidimicrobiales; family Bog-793; genus DATGKK01. The sequence continues at coordinate 1,063 of DATGKK010000007.1, forward strand.
CCCTGCTCGACTCGCCGTGGCGCGCGAGGCTCGCCACCTCCTCGGGCCGCCAGAGCGACTGCCACCAGGTGACGACCGGGGCGAGGCGGCCGATCTTGTTGCGCTGGATGGCGCCGATCAGGTGCCAGACCGGGCTCGGGAGCCGGCCGGGTTCCGCCTGGGCGACCGCCGAGACCTCCGCCGCCTTGGCGAGCAGCTCGCCGGCGTAGTTCTCGGCGATGTCGACGATCCCCGCTGCGAGGGCCGCCAGCACGGCCTCGGGACCGTGGGTCTTGGTCACGGCGACGACCCGCACCGCCCCGGGGTCCCCGCCGGCCCGCTCGATCCGCTCCCGCAGGGCGCCAAGGCGGCTCGCCACGAGCGGCTCGAGCTCGCTCGCACGCCGGCGCAGCTCGCCTGGTGCCAAGGCTCGTGCCGTCACGGCTCGCGCGCGACCACGAGCGCGTGCCGGCCGGTGTCCCGCCGGGCGCGGTGGGAGAAGAAGAGCGGCTCGCCGTCGGCCGTGCGGGCACAGGCCGTGCAGGAGGCCACCTCACCGGCGAGCTCGATCCCGGCCCGCTCGCAGGCGGCCCGCACCCCGGCGGCGAGGTCGAGCGCCGGGGTGCCGGCCGAGGTCGTCCCGCGCACCTGCGGGCCGTAGCGCGAGGCCACCCGGTCGAGGTCGGCCGGGGTGAACTCGTAGCACTCCGGTCCGATGCACGGCCCCCGCACGGCCCTGAGCGAGGTCGCCCCGCGGCGGCGCAGCTCGGCCGCCGCCGCCTCGATCACTCCGGCAACAAGGCCGGCCCAACCGGCGTGGACGGCCGCGAACGGACCTTCCGCGCTCGCCACGGCGAGCAGGGCGCAGTCGGCTGCGAACACCGCCAGCCTCCCGCCCTCGCTCGCGACGAGCACGTCGGCCTCGGCCCCGGGCGAGGCCGCGTCGGCCACGCCGGCTCCGTGCACCTGGCGGACGGTGCTCCAGGGCGGGCCCGGGAGCACGCACGCCCGGCGCTCGTCCGCCCCGGGGTGGCCCGGCCGGAGATCGCCGAGCACGCGCGTGGTGACAAGGACGCGAAGGCGCGGATCGCCGAGCGCCAGCTCGAGGACCGTCGGGGCCGGCAGCTCGCCGGCGGCGCTGCTACTTGAGGAAGGACGGGACGTCGAAGTCCTCGTCGAAGTCGTCGAGGTCGTCGTCACCGGGGCTGAAGACGTCGCGGTCCTCGCCGGGCTCGGGGCCGAAGACGTCCGGGAGCGGCCGCGCGGGGCGGGCTGCAAGGGGCGGGTCGCTCCTCACCTCGCTGCGGGCGGGCGGTGGCGGTTGGGCGGCCCGGGCGGGGCCGAGGTCGGCGGGTGGGCCGGGTCGCTGCGGGCGGGCCGGCGGGCGCTGGGGCAGCTGCTCGTCGACGCGGTCGAAGCCGGCTGCGATCACCGTGACCCGGACCATGTCGCCGAGGCTGTCGTCGACGACGCTCCCGAAGATGATGTTGGCGTCGGGGTGGGCGGTCTCATGGATGATGGCGGCCGCCTCGTTGACCTCGAACAGGGTGAGGTCCGAGCCGCCGGCGATGTTGAGCAGGATCCCCCGGGCCCCCTCGATCGAGGCCTCGAGCAGCGGGCTCGTGATGGCGTGGCGGGCCGCGCTCACCGACCGGCCCTCGCCGGTGCCCGTGCCGATGCCCATGATGGCCGAGCCGGCCTCGTTCATCACCATCTTCACGTCGGCGAAGTCCGTGTTGATCAGCCCCGGCACGTTGATGAGGTCGGTGATGCCCTGGACGCCCTGGAGGAGGATCTCGTCGGCCATCTTGAAGGCCTCGACGATGGGAGTGCGCTCGTCGGCGATGCTGAGGAGCCGCTCGTTCGGGATCACGATGAGCGTGTCGACCTTCTCCCGGAGCCGCTGGATCCCCTGCTCGGCCTGGTTCGAGCGGCGGCGGCCCTCGAAGGCGAACGGGCGCGTCACGACGCCGATCGTGAGGGCGCCGAGGCCCTTTGCGACCTCGGCGATCACCGGCGCCGCCCCGGTGCCCGTGCCGCCGCCCTTCCCGGCGGTGATGAAGACCATGTCGGCGCCCTTCAGCACCTCCTCGATCTCCTCGAGGTGCTCCTCGGCGGCCTGCCGGCCCACCTCCGGGTCGCTGCCGGCACCAAGTCCCCGGGTGAGCGAGCGGCCGATGTCGAGCTTGATGTCCGCCTCGCTCATGAGGAGGGCCTGGGCGTCGGTGTTCACGGCGATGAACTCGACGCCCTGCAACCCGGCGTCGATCATGCGGTTGACGGCGTTCACGCCGCCCCCGCCGACACCGACGACCTTGATGACGGCGATGAAGCTCTGGCCCGGGCTGCTCATCAGCGTTCTGTCCTCCACTCGGATCGGGGCGGGACGGCCGAGCCTGCCGCGTGGATCACGGCAGGCCCTCGGCGTTGACCATGACGTGCTCCCGGAAGCAGTTATCGGTGACCTGCGAATTCGTTACTGCATGGCGGTGCTGCTGGCTCGGCCTGGTGTGTACCGCTCACCCCCCTGTTCGGCTGTGGTCGTCTCCAGGCCGGAGCCGCCGACGTTTCGGCAACGATAGGGCTGGCGCCCTAGCGAATCAAGACCGGAGCGGACGGGACCCGCAGGTCAATTGTGACGATTCCCGACAAATTCGCCTTCTCGAGCACCGTGTAGAGGGCGACGAACTTGTCGCCGAGAGCCGAGTCGTCGCCGAGCACGGCCGTCCGGCCCCCGGCGAGGCGGACCACGATCCCCCCGCTGCCCCAGGCGATGGACGAGATCTCCGCCACCATCGCCTCGGGCGTCAAGGCGGCGACCCTGGCGAGCTCGGCGGAGGGCCCGTCGAGCCGTCCCCCCGGGGCCGGGACGGCTCCGCCCGCCATGACGAGGGGGAGGGTGAGTGGCCTCGCCGCCGTGTCCTCGAGGACCCGCCCCGTCGCATCGGCGACGGCGTAGCCGCCGCCCGGGAGGGGGATGGCGGCCACCGGGGTGCGGTCCGTCACGGCGATCCGCACGGTGGAGGGCCAGGAGAGCGACACCCTCGCCGTCTTCACCCACGGGAGCGACTCCACGCGAGCGGCGATCACCTGGGCGGAGAGGTCGACGAGCGGCGGAGCGCCCTCGAGGCCGGCCACCCGCACCACCGTCGCGTACGGGGCGTGGGGCTGGCCGCTGATCTCGACGTGCCGGGCCCCGAGGAGCGAGGAGTGGACGAGGGCGAGGGCGCCCCCGCCGGCCGCCAGCGCCGTGAGGCCGGCGAGCAGCCATCGCCGCCGGCGGCGGCCCTTCTCGCGGGCGACGCGGACGCGGCGCTCGTGGATCCGCGGGTCCGTCACGTGCTCCACTTTGGCCGATCGCGCCCTGCGCAAGGGGGATCCTTCGCGGCTCGAGCCCGCTCGCGGGTGCCGCGCCGTCAGGGCTCGCGAGGCCCGGGCGGCGGTCTCAGCACGGGGTGCCGTTCCACGGCTCGGGCTGGCGGTCGAACACGACGCTCGAGCCCGGCGCCGTCGTCGTGGTGGTCGAGGGGGCGAGCGTGCTCGACGCCGTGGAGCCGGCGGTGGCCGGCGGCGCGCCCGCCGTGGCGCGGCGGGGCTCGCCGATGGCGAGGAAGCGGGCGATCATCTGCCGGTCGTAGGGCTGGGCTGGCAGGAGGACGTCGGCGCCGTAGGACGTGACGTAGGGGATCGTCGGCAGCACCTCGCTGTGGATCGAGCCCGAGGTGGCGTGGCGGAGCTCGAGGGCGAGGTGGATGAGGAACGCGTTCGTCATGGTGGAGTCGACGGTGAGGTTCCGCACGACGGCGCCGAGCAGGGAGGTCATCGCGCCGAGGTTGGAGAGCTCGGAGCGGACCCGGTCCGCGAGGGCGTGGAAGAAGACGTCCTGGCGCCGGATCCGGCTCCAGTCGCTCCCCCAGTCCGGGGTCCAGACCCCGTCTCGCCGGTAGTACAGGTGGCGGCTCCGGACATAGGCGAGGGCGTTCCCGCCCATGATGAGCTGGCAGCCGGTTCGCTGCACCGAGAGGCGGGTGTAGGCGTCCTCCACGGCGTAGGGGAAGTCGATCCGGATCCCGCCGACGGCGTCCACCATCGACTGGAAGCCGGCGAAGTTGATCTCGGCGAAGTGGGCGACGGTGATCCCGAAGTCCTTCCGGAGCGTCTCGATGAGCAGGCTCGGGCCGCTGTTGAAGGCGGCGTTCACCCGGTTGGGGCCCGAGATGTACTGGACGTGGCCCGGGACGTCGACGTAAGTGTCCCGCGGGATCGACAGCAGGTAGACCTGGTTCGTGGCCGGCACGATCCGGGCGACGATGATGACGTCGCTGCGCTGGCCCGTCACGACCGAGCCGGAGCCGAACGCGCCCGCCTCCGCCGAATTGCTGACAAAGCTGCGGGAGTCCGACCCGATGAGCAGCACGTTGAAAGGCGCCCCCGGCTTCGTCGGGCCGAGAAGCCCCGTCGCCACGTGCACCCGGTGCGCCTGGTCGAGCTGGTAGTTGAGGTACCACCAGCCGGCCCCGGCCGCGACGAGGAAGGCCACGACCACGGCGGCGAAGGCTCCGAGCAGCCGACGCCGCCACCGCCCGGCCCGGCTGCGCGCCCGGCGCCGCGCCCGAGGGCTCGCAAGCCGGCCGTAGCCGGGCGGCACGGCGCGTGCGTCCCGCTCGAGGTCGTCTGGCACGGCACGGAGCATGCACGATCGACCTGAAGACCTCGTGAAGGCGGAGCCGGCGCGCGCGGCCGGCCGTGATCGGGTACAACCCTGCCCGTGAGGGTGCTCGTGGCCGAGGACGACCCCGGCCTGCGGTCCGTCGTCGCCCGCGGCCTCGAGGAGGCGGGCTACGTCGTCGACGCGGCCGCCGATGGGCTAGAGGCGCTTGCGTACCTCGACACCTACGAGTACGAGGTGGCCGTCCTCGACTGGAGGATGCCCGGGCTGAGCGGCCTCGATCTCGTCACGACCCTGCGGCGGCGGCGCGACCCCCTCCCGGTGCTGATGCTGACGGCACGTGACCTCCCCTCCGACCGGGTCGAGGGCCTCGACGCCGGGGCCGACGACTACCTCGTGAAGCCCTTCGACTTCGCCGAGCTGCTCGCCCGGCTGCGCGCCCTGCGGCGGCGGCCGCCAGGGGGCGGGGCGGCGACGCTCGAGCTCGGCGACCTCGTCTTCGACCCGGCAGCGCGAGCCGCCGAGGTGGCGGGTCGCCCGCTCCCGCTCACCCCGACCGAGCTGCGGATCCTCGAGCTCCTCCTCACGAGGTCGCCTGGCGTCGTCGCACGGTCGTCGATCGCGATCCACGCCTGGCAGGATGAGGCCGATGCCGTGGGCTCGAACACGATCGACGTGCACGTCGCGCACCTGCGCCACAAGCTCGCCGGCTCCAAGCTGCGGATCGAGACCGTGCGCGGCTCGGGGTACCGGCTCGTGACCGCCGGCTCATGATCCCGGGGCGGGGAGGGCGGCCGGGACGCCTCGCCCGCCTCGGCCGGTTGAGCCGGCGCGAGCTCGGCGGGGCGGTCCGGGTCGCCGCCGTCACCGCCGCCCTCATGGCGGTCTTGTACGCCGGGGTCGTCGCCACGCTCGACTTCGCCGTTGCCGAGCACCTCACCGGCCAGGTCGACCGGCAGCTCGGGAGCCGGCTCACCTTCGCCACGACGAACCCCGAGGCTTCCTTCGCGAGCGCGGGGGTCCAGACCAACGGAGCCCGCTACGGGCTCGGGATCTACGGCGAGCCGATCGGGCTGTGGTACTTCAACCATCGAGGAGTGCTCGCACGGAGCGCGCCCGGCGATCCGGTGCTGCCGGCGGGCATGAGGCCGCCCCCGCCTGGCGCCCCGCTCGAGCTCGACGCCGAGGTCGCCGGCACCACCTACCGCCTCGCCTGGCTCCCGCACCGGGGCGGGTGGCTGCTCGCGGCCGAGAGCCTGAGCGAGCTCGGCCACGTCGAGGCCGTGCTCGTCACCTCCGAGGCGATCGCCCTCCCGGTCCTGCTCCTCGCGTTCTTCCTCGTCGCCCTCGCGATCGGGCTGCGAGCTGCGGGGCCGATCGAGGCCGCCCGGCGGCGCCAGCTCGAGTTCACGGCGGACGCCTCCCACGAGCTCCGCACGCCCCTCAGCGTGATCGAGGCGGAGGTGAGCCTCGCCCGCTCGAAGCCGAGGAGCCCGGGCGAGTACGAAGCCGTGCTCGACCGGGTCGCCTCGGAGTCCCACCGGCTGCGGGCGATCGTGGAGGACCTCCTCCTGCTCGCCCGCCTGGACTCCACGCCGGGCGACCCGCCCCGCGTGACCGAGGACCTTGGCGCGGTCGCCACCCGTTGCGGCGAGCGCTTCTCGGCGGTGGCCCAGGCCCGCCGCCAGCGCCTCGAGGTCGCCTGCCCCCCGGCGGCGGGTCCCCTGAACGTCAGCGCGCCGACCGAGTGGCTCGACAAGCTGGCCGGCACGCTCGCCGACAACGCCTGCCGCTACGCCCCCGAAGGCGGCACGATCCGCATCTCGGCGATCGAGCTGCCGGGCGACCGGCTCACCCTTCGCGTCGAGGACGACGGGCCGGGCATCCCCGAGACGGAGCGTCCCCACGTGGCCGGGCGGTTCCGCCGGGCCACCCCCCTTGCGGGGGGGCACGGGCTCGGGCTCGCCATCGCCCAGTCGGTGGCAGCCGCGACCGGCGGGCAGCTCAGGATCGCCACCTCGTCCCTCGGGGGCGCACTCGTCGAGGTGACCTGGCCGCGCGCTCCCCACGACGCCGGCCACCGCAACTGAGCCGGCAGGGCGCGCCGGCGGGCGATCGAGGTTCCTACCCCGGGCGAGAGCGGGCTCAGCCGACGAGGCGGACCTCGAGCGCGAGCTCCACGCCGGTCCGCTCGGCCACCTTCGCCCGCACGGCGTCGATGACGCGCCGCACGTCGTCGGCCGAGCCGCCCGGATCCGCCTGGATGAAGTTGGCGTGCTTGCGAGAGACCGCGGCGGTGCCGATCCTGAACCCCTTCAGCCCGGCCGAGTCGACGAGCCGGCCGGCCGAGTCGCCCGGCGGGTTCGTGAAGACCGAGCCGGCGTTCTGGCCTCCGGGCTGGTTCTCCCGGCGCCAGCGCACGATCTCGCCGAGACGGGCGGCGCTCGCGTCCCGATCCCCCGCCTCGAGCCGGTACTCCGCCCCGATGACGAGGTCCGAGGGACCAAGGCACGAGGTCCGGTAGGCGAAGCCGAGCTCCGCACGCCCGAGCCGGCGGGGCGCGGGCACCCCGGCTGCGAGGTCGACGATCTCGGCCGCGACGAGGACGTCGCTCGTCTCGGCACCGTGGCCCCCGGCATTCATCCGGACGGCGCCCCCGACCGAGCCCGGGATGCCGACCGCCCACTCGAGCCCGGCCAACCCGGCTGCCACGCTGCGGCGGGCGACGACCGGGTAGGCGGCAGCTGCGCCGGCCACGAGGCTCTCCCCCTCGCAGGCGACCGCCCCGTAGCGATCGCCGAGCCGCAGGGCGAGGCCGGGGAAGCCGGCATCGGCGACGAGGAGGTTCGACCCCTTGCCGACGACGAGCACCGGCACGCCGGTCGTGGCCACGGCCCGGCAGGCCCGCTCAAGAGCCGCCTCGTCCCCGATCTCGAGGAACAGGGCGGCAGGCCCGCCCACCCGGTAGGTCGTCATCGGCCCGAGGAGGACGCCGCGCCGGACCCCGGGGGCGAGGAGGCGGGCGGCCTTGTCGAGGGTGGCGGCGCCCTGCCCCGTCGGGACGGGGCTCACCATCTCTCGTCGGAGAGGAGCTCGTCGGGCAGGCCGGCGAGGTCGCCGGCTTCGAGGGAGATGCACAGGTCGCCCGGGCGGAGGGTCTGGCGCAGCACCTCGAGAAGGCTCTCGTGGTCCGGCACGTAGCTCACGTCCGCCTCCGGGTGGGCGGCCCGGACCGCGTCGACCACGAGCTGGCCGGAGACGCCGGGCCGGGCAGCCTCCCCCGCGGCGTACACCGCGGTGACGACGACGACGTCGGCGTCGACGAAGGCGTCCGCGAACTGCGAGGCGAGCGCCTGGGTGCGGGAGTACCGATGAGGCTGGAACACGGCGACGACGCGCGAGTAGCCGCCCCGGCGCGCCGCCGCGAGGGTGGCGGCGACCTCGCCCGGGAGGTGGGCGTAGTCGTCGACGAAGGTGACGCCGCGGCGCTCGCCCCGGAACTCGTAGCGGCGGGCGACGCCGGCGAAGCGGGCGAGAGCGAGCCGGGCGTCCTCGGCCGAGGCGCCCATCATGAGCGCAGCTCCCGTGGCCGCAGCCGCGTTGAGCGCGTTGTGCTCGCCGGGCACGGGAAGGCTGAAGCGCCCGAGCGGCTCGCCTGCGTCGCTCAGCGAGAACGTCGCCTCGGCCCGGCTCGTGTGGACATCGCTCACCTTGAAGCGGGCGGCGGGCGAGCGGCCGTAGAGCGCCGAGCCGGCCGGCGCCGTGCCGAGCAGCGCCGCCGAGTCCGGCGCATCCCCGTAGACGAGGGCCCGGCCCGCGCCGGCGACGAAGCGGGCGAACGACGAGCGCAGCTCGTCGTAGCTCCCGTAGTGCTCGAGGTGGTCGGGCTCGAGGCTCGTGACGAGGGCGATCTCGGGGTGGAGGCGGAGGAACGTGCCGTCGCTCTCGTCCGCCTCGACCACGAGCCACTCGCCGTCGTCCCAGGCTGCGTTCGTGCCGATGTCGTTCACGTCGCCGCCGACGATGAAGCTCGGCCGCATGCCGGCCTGCACGAGGATGAGCGCCAGCATCGAGGTCGTCGTCGTCTTGCCGTGCGTGCCCGCCACCGCCACGCTGCGGCGGAGGCCCGCGATGGCGGCGAGCAGGTCGGCTCTCGAGAGCACGGGCACGCCGAGCTCGCGAGCCCGCTGCAGCTCGACATTGGCCGATCCGATGGCGGTCGAGATGGCCACGAGCTCGGCGCCCTCGACGAGGGCGGCATCGTGGCCGACCCGAACGTCGAGGCCGGCGGCCGCGAGCCGCTCGAGGGCCCGCGAGCTTTTCAGGTCGCTCCCGGTGACCTCGTGGCCCATGCGGGAGAGCACGAGCGCGATGGCGCTCATCCCGGCCCCGCCGGCGCCCACGACGTGCACGCGGCGGCGGCCCGACAGATCGACCGAGGACTCCTGCCCGTTCACCCGCTCCTCCTTCGCCCTGGCCGGGTGGCGAGCTCGCTCGCCATCTCGGCGATCCGCTCGGCGGCGTCCCGGCGCCCGAGCCCCCGCGCCGCCTGCTCCATCGCGGCCAACCGGTCCCGGCTGCCCCAGCACTCCTCGAGCAGCGAGGCCAGCAGCCGTGGTTCGAGGGCGCCGTCGGGGACCAGCTTCGCAGCGCCGGCCCGCTCGAGAGCCTGCGCGTTCCTCGTCTGGTGGTCCCCGGGCGCTCCGGGCAGCGGCACGAGGACGCTCGGCACCCCGATCGCCGTGAGCTCGGCCACGGTCGAGGCGCCGGCGCGGCAGACGGCGAGGTCACAGGCCCCGAGGACGGCGACGAGCTCGGGGTCGAAGCCGACGAGGCGGTAGTCGAGCCCACCACCGCCCCGAAAGAGCCCGCGCGCCGACGCGGCGGCTTGCACCTCGCCGAGATTGCGCTCGCCGGCGACGTGGTAGACGGCGAGGTCGGAGCGGGACCGCCACAGCTCGGCGAGGCCGAGGGCCGCCTCGTTGAGGGTCCGGGCGCCGAGCGAGCCCCCGGTCACGACGACGAGCCGGCGAGCCGGTTCGATGCCGATCCGGAGCCGGGTCGCCCTCCGCTCGTCCGCCGAGCGGGAGACCGCCAAGACGGCCGCCCGCACCGGCGGGCCGGTCACGGTCGCCCTCGGCAACGGGGTGCCCGGGAAGGCGACGGCGGCGGCGGCGGCAAAGGGGGCGACGGCGCGGTTCGCCGCCCCCGGCACGGCGTCCACGTTGACGACCAGGAGCGGGATGCGGAGCGCGATCGCGGCGAGGGCGTAGGGGAAGCCGGCGAAGCCTCCCACGGTGACGACGACGCGGGGGCGGTCCCGGTGGGCGAGGCGAAGCGCAGCGAGCACGGCGAGGCCGAGCCCGCCGAGGGCGCCGAGGTTCTGGAGCGAGATCCGGCGTTCGAGCCCGCGGCCCGGGAGGAGCTCGAGTGGGAAGCCTGCCGCCGGCACGAGGCGGGCCTCGAGCCCACGGGTCGAGCCGACGAAGCCGATCTCCTCGCTCCTGCGGCCGCTCGCCACGAGCGCCTCGCCGATCGCGAGCGCGGGTGAGACATGACCACCGGTGCCGCCACCGGTGATGACGGCGAAGCGGCGGCCGCTCACCTGGTGCCGCTCACCGCCGGTCGCACGATCGGGGCCGGCGCCGGGGCCTGGCGCCGCGCGATGCCGGCGAGGAGGCCGGCGCCGGCCAGGCTCACGATGAGGGCCGAGCCGCCGTAGGAGATGAACGGGAGCGGGATCCCGGTCACGGGGAGGGCGTCGATCACGCCGCCGATGTTGATGACGGCCTGCAGGGCGATCCAGCAGGTGACGCCGACGGCGACGTACCGGGTGAACAGATCCTTCTCGCGATGGGCCACGCGCAGCCCCGCCCAGGTGAAGGCGGCGAAGAGGGCGATCACCGGGATCGTGCCGAACACCCCCAGGTTGCCGCCGACGACCCCGAAGATGAAGTCGGTGTAGCCGTTCGGGAGGTAGCCCCACGTCGCCGGGGAGGCGCCGATCCCGCTCCCGTGGAGGCCCCCCTGCCCGAGCGTGACGAGCGACTGCACCACCTGGTAGCCGGTGCTGCTCGCGTGGGAGAAGGGGTCGAGGAACGAGAGCAGGCGGGCCCGCCGGTAGGCGGCGTCGAGGGCGAGGGCCGTCCCCGGGACCGCGAGGAGGCAGAAGCCGGTCGCGACGAGGCGCGCCGGCACGCCGGCTGCGAACAGCATGGCGAAGGTCGTGCAGACGATCACCATGCAGGTGCCGAGGTCCGGCTGCTTCATGATGAGGATGCCAGCGACGGCGACGAGGATGAGCAGCGGCACGACCACCGCCCGCCAGGGATCGGGACGCCGTGCCCGGCGGGCGAGGAGATCGGCCGCGAAGACGACGACGGCGAGCTTCATGAGCTCCGAGGGCTGGATCTGCACCGGGCCGGCGCCGATCCAGCGGCTCGAGCCGCCGGCGCCGTGCCCGATCCCCGGCACGAAGACGGCGAGCAGGAGGAGGAGGCCCCCGCCGAGCAGGACGAGGCGGAGGCGGCGCAGCTGCTCCATCGAGACGCGCGACGCGGCGACGGCCACGGCGAGGCCGATGCCGAGGAACAGCGCCTGGCGCTCGAACAGCGAGTAGGGCGAGCCACCGGCCTCGATGGCGTCGACGAAGGAGGCCGAGAGCACGAGCGGGAGCCCGAGCAGGCAGAGGCTCGCCACACACCCGACGAGGAGCCGGTGCTCGAGGGAGAGGGCAGCGGCCCTTGACCGCGAGGCGGACCGCGCGGTGCCCGGCGCTCTCGCCCCGGCCGTCGGAGCCCGTCGCTCGATGGACCGGCCCTTCCTGGCGGCGCCGGCCGCCGGCCGGCCCGCCTGGCGGCGCTCGATGGCGATCTGGCTCACGGCTGACCCCCCCTGTGCTCGGTCGCCATGGCGTCGGCGACCCCCGTCGCCGGTGCGCGCTCCTCCCGGGACGACCGGCGCCGGACCTGGTGGGCGAAGTCGTCGCCCCGCTCGCCGTAGCTGCGGTACCAGTCGAACGAGGCGCACCCCGGGGAGAGCAGCACGGCGTCGCCGCTCCGGGCGAGCTCGCTCGCGAGGGCGACCGCCTCTGCCATCGAGGTGGCCCGCCGCAACGGGATGGGGAGCGGTGAGAAGGCGGCAACCACCTCGGCGGAGGCCTCGCCGATGGCGACCACTCCACGAAGCCGGGAAGGCCCGGGGCCGGAGCCGGCCCGGCGCTCCTCCTCGAGCCCCGCGACGATCGCCCCGAGATCGAGCCCCTTGTTGCGGCCTCCGGCGACGAGCACCACCGAGTCGAAGCCCTGCAGCGCCGCGAGGACGGCGGACGGCGTCGTCGCCTTCGAGTCGTCGAAGTACGAGACCCCGTCGTGGACGCCGACGAGCTCGATCCGGTGCCGCATCGCCACCCCGCGCCGCAGCGCCGAGACGCAGGCCTCAGGCCCGGCGCCGAGAGCAAGCGCGATCGCGCTCGCCGCGCAGGCGTTGGCGACGTCGTGCGGCAGCCGCCGGGGCAGCTCTGCGACCGGGCAGATGTCGCCTGCCGGGGAGGTGATGACGCCGTCGCGCTCGGTGACCTCCCCGCCCGGTCCGAAGGTGACGAGCCGGCTCGGCGCCTTCTCCGCCCACCTCATGACGACGGGATCGGCCGCGTTCACGACGGCGACGTCGTCGGGGCTCTGGTTGGCCCAGACACGAGCCTTCGCGGCGGCGTACTCCTCGAGCCCCGCGTGCCAGTCGAGGTGGTTCTCGGCGAAATTCAGCCAGCAGGCCACCTTCGGGTGGAAGGCCTTGGTCCAGGCGAGCTGGAAGGAGGAGACCTCGACGACGAAGGTCTCGACGCCCGAGTCGCCGGCGGCCTCGATGAAGGGTCGCCCGATGTTGCCGACGGCCTCGACGGCGAGGCCGCTCGCGCGCAGGATCTCGGTGGCGAGCGAGGTCACGGTCGTCTTGCCGTTCGTCCCCGTCACGGCGGCCACGGGCACGGTCGCCATCGAGGCGGCGAGCTCGATCTCGGGGAGGATGCGCTCCCCGTCGGCGACCTCGAAGATGGGATGGCGGGGCGGCACGCCGGGCGAGAGCACGACGAGAGCGGAGCGCTCCGCGAGCTCGCGAAGCTGCGCACGCGAAGGTCGCCAGACGAGGCCGATCCCAAGAGAGCTCGCCACTTTGTCGGCGTCGGCTCTCGGCTCGCCGTCGTCGACGGCCGTCACCCGCCGGCCCGAGGCGACGAGGCTGCGAGCGACGGCCTGGCCGGTGACGGCGAAGCCGACGACGAGCGCGTCGTTGCCCGCGGCGCTCATCGGAGCCGGCTCGCAGAGAGGAAGTCGGCGTAGAACAGGCCGAGCCCGAGCGCCGTGCACAAGCCGCTGAAGATCCAGAACCGGACGGTGACCGTCGTCTCCGGCCAGCCGAGGAGCTCGAAGTGGTGGTGGAGGGGGGCCATCCGGAAGACCCGGGTGTGGAAGAGCCGGAAGGAGATCACCTGGATCACGACCGAGAGCGTGACGACGACGAACAGGCCCCCGATGATCGGGATGAGGAGCGCGAGGTTCATCGAGAGGCCGAGGCAGGCGAGGCCGGTGCCGATGGCGAGCGCTCCGGTGTCCCCCATGATGATGCGGGCGGGGGCGGCGTTCCACCAGAGGAAGCCGACGCATGCGCCCGCCATCGAGACGGCGACGAGCGCGAGGTCGATCGCGGCGGGCCGGGCCAGGTGGTAGATCGAGAAGTGCCGGAACTCCCAGTAGCCGATGATCGCGAGGCAGCTGAACGCGAAGGCGGACGACCCGGCGGCGAGGCCGTCGAGTCCGTCGGCGAGGTTCACCCCGTTCGATCCCCCGAGGATCACGAGGACGCACCAGATCACGTAGAGGACGCCCGGGAGCACGAGGTGGGGGAAGTCGTAGCGGGTGAACGACACGTCGCGGCTGATCCCGGCCCAGTACATCGCTGCCAGGCCGAACCCGACCGCGACGGCGAGCTGCAGGCCGGCCTTCGCCCGCTTGTTGAGCCCGAGGCTCCGGCGCCGGCTCACCTTGATCCAGTCGTCGGCCGCCCCGATGAGCCCGGTGGCGAGCACGGCGAGCACGACGAGCCAGGCCGATCGCGTAAAGGGCGCCCCCGTGCCGACGTGGCCGAGGACGTAGCCGGCGAGCATCCCGCCGAGCAGGGCGATGCCGCCCATCGTGGGCGTTCCCTGCTTTGCCGCATGAGCCTGCGGGCCGTCCTCGCGCACGTGCTGGCCGATGCGCCACTTGACGAGGAAGCGGAGGAGGATCGGCGTGCCGAAGCCCGCCACGAGCAGTGCGACGCCGCCGGCGGTGAAGATCGAGATCACGCCGCACCTGCCAGGCGCGAGGCCTCCTCCGCGACCACGACCCTGTCGTCGAACTCGACGAGGACGTCGCCGACCTGCTGGGTCGTCTCGTGCCCCTTGCCCGCCACGAGCACGAGGTCGCCGGCCCGGGCGAGGGAGAGGCCGAGCCCGATGGCGAGGCGGCGGTCGGGCTCGACGTGGAGCTCGGCGCTCCCATCGCAGCCCGACACGACCTCGGCGATGATCCCGAGCGGGTCCTCATGGCGGGGGTTGTCGCTCGTCACGACGGCGACGTCCGCCGCGACCGAGACGGCGTGGCCCATCTGGGCCCGCTTTTGCCGGTCCCGGTCGCCACCCGCCCCGAAGACCACGACGAGGCGCCCTTCGGGGACGAGCTCTCTCAACTCCGCGCACGCCCGGCCGAGGCCGACGGGCGTGTGGGCGTAGTCGACCACGACCGCGAGGCCGAGCGCGTTGGGGACCTGCTCGAACCGGCCGGGCACCCCTCCCGCTTGCGAGAGAGCGCTCGCCACGGTTTCGTCGTCGACCCCGATGGCACGGGCGGCCGCGGCGGCGGCGAGCGCGTTCTCGACGTTCACCCGCCCTACAAGGCGGAGGTGCACCCGGTGGCCGCGCAGCAGAAAGCGGCTCCCGTCGCCGACGATCTCGAGCTGCTCGGCATCTGCGAGCCCGAAGACCTCGGTCGGCACCTCGGCGCGCGCGGCGAGCCGCCGTCCGTAGGGGTCGTCGCCGTTCACGACGGCCCTGCGGGCGTGCTCGGGACCAAAGAGCAGGGCCTTCGCCTCGAAGTAGGCCTCCATCGTCTTGTGGAAGTCGAGGTGGTCCTGGGAGAGGTTGGTGAAGACGGCGACGTCGTGCACGTAACCGTCGACCCGGTGCTGGACGAGCGCGTGCGAGGTCGCCTCGAGGGCGACCGCCCCGGGGCGTGCTGCGTCCGCCGCTGCGGCTGCGGCTGCCGCGAGCTCGCGTTGCAGGTCCGGCGACTCCGGCGTGGTACGGGTGCCGGAGAGGGTCCCGATGACGGTCGTCTCGTAGCCGGCAGCCGCGAGGATGGCGCCCACGAGGTAGGCCGTCGTGGTCTTGCCGTTCGTCCCGGTGATGCCGACCGTGACGAGTCGCTCCGCCGGGTCCCCGTAGAGCGCGCAGGCCGCCTCGGCCATCGCCGCCCGAGCCCTGCCGGGCCCGACGACGAGCTGCGGCGCCCCTCCGGCGCCGGCGCCGAGGTCCCGCTCGCAAAGGAAGGCGACGGCGCCCCGGCGCCGCGCCTCGCGGGCGAAGTCGTGGCCGTCGCGGTGCTCGCCCGGCAGGCAGCAGAACAGGTCGCCCGCCCCGCCAGGTTCCGGCCGCCGCACCATCCGGTGGTCGTAGCGGACCTGGGCGATCGCGACGGAATCGCACGGCACGGGGCCCGTCACCCGGCCGAGGCGCCGCTCCAGTCGGTGCAGCAGGTCCGAGAGCCGGACCGGCGCCGGCGGCGCCGGTTGCCGTCGTCGGAGGCCCTCGGCGGGCCGGCCGGCGGCGCTGCTCACGGCCTCGAAGGGCTGGTGGTGCCAGCCAGACCGCTGGCGCCGTCAGGGGAGATGTCGAAGTGGCGGAGGGCGTACTTCATGATGGAGGCGAAGACCGGGGCCGAGGCGGAGCCACCGTACATCGCGCTCGGGTGGCTGAGGAACACGACGGCGGTGAGCTGAGGGTTCTTTGCGGGGACGAACCCGACGAAGGTGGCGTTCCAGGCGCCCGGCTGGTAACCCGGCCCCGTCGTGCTCGGGATCTGCGCCGTGCCGGTCTTGCCCGCCACGGTGTAGCCAGGGATCTCTGCCATCGTGCCGGTGCCGACGGCGGTGACCTGCTCGAGCATCGGGACGAGCTCCGCCACCGTCGAGCGGTCGAGCACCCGGTGGCTGGCCGGCGCCGGCACGGGGCGCTCGCGGCCGTTCGGCTCGACCACGGCCTCGACGAGGCGCGGCGGCACGTAGACCCCGCCGTCGGCGACCGTGTTGTACGCCTCTGCGATCTGCAGGGGGGTGACGGCCTCGCCGGTGCCGATCGGCACGGTTCCCATGTCGGAGGCCGAGGAGGCGAACTGGGCCGGCGTGGGCACGAGGCCGGCGGAGGCGCCCGGCCAGTCGAGAGCGGTGAGCCGCCCGAAGCCGAGCGCGTGCAAGTAGTACAGAAGGCGTTGCTCGCCGAGGCGGTGGGCGATCTCGATCGTGCCGACGTTGGAGGACTGGGCGAGGATCTGGGTCACGGGCATCTGCTCGGTCGGGTGGAACTCCGCGTCCTGGAAGGGCCAGCCGCCGACCCAGGTGGTGAACGGGACGGTGAGCTCCTCGTCCGGCGTGATCAGGTGGTCTTGCAGGGCGCCCGCGAAGGTCGCGAGCTTCATCACCGAGCCCGGCTGGTACACGATGTCGGTGGCGAGGTTTTGCGAGGCGGGGAGCACCTGGCGCCCGTGGCGGACGAGGTTCACCATCGACAGGATACCGCCGGTCCTCGTGTCGAGGACGACGCAGACGCCCTCGGTCGCCTTCTGGAGGAGCATCTCGGCCGAGAGGGCCTTGCTCACCTCGTACTGGAGCGGCTCGTCGAGCGTGAGCACGAGCCCCTCCCCC
>DATGKK010000008.1:0-22087 GCA_035294725.1 Acidimicrobiales bacterium
CGGCACGACGCCGCCGGGCACCAGGTCCTCCGGATAGCGGACCAGCACGAGGCACAAGCCCTGCGGGGGCGCCGGCTGCGGCGCACCCGAGCGTGAGCCGGACCTGAGGAGGGCGTGCACGTCGGCGGCGGTGATCCGGCCCTGGCCGACGGCCACGAGCGCTCCCACCACCGAACGCACCATCTGGTGGCAGAAGGCGTTCGCCTCGATCTCGAGGACGAGGCGCCGGCCGCACTCCCCCAGCCGGAGCCGGGCGTCCACGACACGCCGGTTGAGCGCCCCCTCGTGCCCGGGCGGCCGGCGGCAGAAGGCGGCGAAGTCGTGCTCGCCGAGGAACGCGTCGGCTGCGATCCGCATGGCGGCGAGCTCGAGCTCGCCGGGGACGTGCCAGGTCGAGAAGCGCGCGAGCGGGTCCGGGGCCGGCGTGCGCAGGATCTCGTAGCGGTAGCGGCGGGCCGTCGCCGAGTGGCGGGCGTCGAAGCCCTTAGGAGCGAGGCCGGCCCACCTCACCGAGATGGCCGGACCGCACTGGGCGGTAAGCGACCGGGCGAGGCGGGCGAGAGCCTGCGGCGGCGACGCCGGCTCGAGGGCGAGCCACCGCTCGACCAGCGGCGCCGGCAGGTCGGCGTGGACCACCTGCCCCCGGGCGTGGACGCCGGCGTCGGTCCGCCCGGCGCAGGTGATCTCGATCTCGCAGCCGGCCATCTTCCCGAGGGCCGCCGCGAGCACGCCGCCGACGGTGCGCACGGCCTGGTTGGGCTGGGGGGCGAAGCCGTGAAAGCCGGTCCCGTCGTAGGCGACGAGCGCCATGACGCGACGGAGCGGCCCCCGCGGGGCCGCTCCGGTCTCGTCCGGTTCGAAGAGTCGGCCGCTCACACGGTCAGACGAACTCGACCTTGGCCATGGGCGCACCGTCGCCCTGGCGAGGCCCGAGCTTCAAGATGCGCAGGTAGCCGCCGGGACGGTCGGCGTAGGCGGGCCCGATCTCCTCGAAGAGCTTGTGGGCCATCTCCTTGTCCCGGATGAAGGCGACCACCTGGCGCTGGTTGTGGACGCCGCCCTTCACTGCCTTCGTGACGAGCTTCTCGGCGACGGGCCGCAGCGCCTTGGCCTTCGCCTCGGTCGTCTCGATCGGCCGCGGGTAGGCCGCCACGAGAGAGGCGAAGAGGTTCCCCATCATCGCCTTTTGGTGGGCGGCGTCCCCGCCGAAGCGCCGCGCCTTGCGAGGGGCGGCCGGCATCAGAAGCCTCCGGGGCTCTCGCGCAGAGCAAGACCCCGCTCGTCAAGCCGCACGAGCACCTCGTCGAGCGACTTCTGGCCGAAGTTCGTGATGGCGAGCAGCTCGTCGGGCGTGCGCTGGATCAGCTCGCCGACGGTGTTGATCTGGGCCCGCTTGAGGCAGTTGCGGGGCCGCTCGGAGAGGTCGAGGTCCTCGATCGGAAGGTCGAGGTCGGGTGAGCCGCTCGTCGTGCTGCCCGCCTCGCCGAGCTCGAGACCGTGGCCCTCCTCGGCGAGCTCGGCCACGAGCGAGAGCAGGCCGCGAAGGGTCTGGCCGGCGGACGCGAGCGCCTCGCGGGGCGTGATCGAGCCGTCGGTCTCGATGTCGAGGACGAGGCGTTCATAGTCCGTCGAGACCTCCACCCGGGTGGGCTCCACCTCGAAGGCGACCCGCCGCACCGGCGAGTAGATGGCGTCGACGGGGATGACCCCGATCGTCGAGGAGGCTTGCTTGCGCTCGGCGGCGGCGTACCCCTTGCCCCGCTCGACGGTCACGTCGAGGGCGAGGCGGCCCTTCGCGTTGACCGTGGCGAGATGGAGCTGCGGGTTGAGGATCTCGACGTCGGAGGTGGCCTGGATGTCGGCGCCGGTCACCTCCGCCGGGCCCTTCACGTCGATGCGCATCGTGACGGGCTCGTCGGAGTGGCAGCGCAGCACGAGGTCCTTCAGGTTCAAGATGATGTCGCTCACGTCCTCCTTCACGCCCGGGATGTAGGTGAACTCGTGGAGCGCCTCGTCGAAGCGGACCTGGGTGACGGCTGCGCCGGGGATCGACGAGAGCAGCGTGCGCCGGAGGGAGGCGCCGAGCGTGTGGCCGAAGCCGGGGTCGAGCGGGCCGATGGCGAACCGCTGCTGGTGCTGGTCGGCCTCGTCGAGGGCCTCGACGGTCGGCCGCTGGATGATGAGCATGTCGGTGCTGGGCTCCTTGTGAGCGTTCGGTACGGCTACTTCGAGTACAGCTCGACCACGAGCTGCTCTCGGACCTGGGTGTCGATCTGCTCGCGGACCGGGACGGCGAGCACCCGCACGCCGTGGCCGCCGTCGAGCGTCTCGAGCCAGGCGGGCGGCCTTCGGTCGAGGATGTCCTGGTTGTGCCGGATGACGATGAACTCCTTCGCCTTCTCGGAGAGCTCGATCACGTCGCCGCGGCGGACGCGGTAGCTCGGGATCGTGACCCGCTTGCCGTTCACCCTCACGTGGCCGTGGCGGACGAACTGGCGGGCCTGGTTCCGGCTCGAGCCCCAGCCGGCCCGGAAGGCGATGTTGTCGAGGCGCAGCTCGAGCATCCTGAGCAGGTTCTCGCCCGTGATCCCCTGCTGGCGGTTCGCCTCGTCGTAGAGGTTGACGAACTGCCGCTCGAGCAGGCCGTAGATGCGGCGGGTCTTCTGCTTCTCGCGCAGCTGCGTGTTGTACTCCGAGCCCTGGCGGAGCCGGTCGCGACCGTGCTCGCCGGGGGCCGTGGGCCGCCGCTCGATCGGGCAGCGCGCCGTGTCGCACTTCGCGCCCTTTAGGTAGAGCTTCGTCTTCTCCCGCCGGCAGAGGCGGCACACCGGGCCGGTGTATCGGGCCATGTCGTCAATCTCCTCGGTGCGCGTCTCAGACCCGGCGCCGCTTCTTCGGGCGGCAGCCGTTGTGGGGGATGGGGGTGACGTCCTTGATCCCGGCGACCTCGATGCCGGCGGTCGTAAGCGACCGGATCGCCGTCTCGCGGCCCGAGCCCGGGCCCCGCACGAGCACGTCCACCCTCCGGACCCCGTGCTCCATGGCACGGCGGGCGCACTGCTCGGCGGCCATCTGCGCCGCGAACGGCGTCGACTTGCGGGAGCCCTTGAACCCGACGTTGCCGGCGGACGCCCAGGCGAGGACGTTGCCCTCCTGGTCGGTGATCGAGACGATCGTGTTGTTGAACGAGCTCTTGATGTGCGCCACGCCGTAGGCGACGTTCTTGCGCTCCCGGCGCCTCGGCCGGCGCCCTCCGGGCTTGGTCGTCTTCGCCATCAGCGGTCGCTGCTCCTCGTCGTGTTGCCCATCAGTGCTTGCGAACCTTCTTCTTGCCGGCCACGGTCTTCTTCGGGCCCTTGCGAGTGCGGGCGTTCGTGTGGGTCCGCTGCCCGTGCACGGGGAGCGAGCGCCGGTGGCGCAGGCCCTGGTAGCACCCGATCTCCATCTTGCGCTTGATGTCCTGGGCGACGTCGCGGCGCAGGTCGCCCTCGACCTTCAAGTTGGCGTCGATGTAGCTGCGGAGCTTTGCGACCTCCTCGTCGGTGAGGTCGCGCACCCGCGTCGAGCGGTCGATCGCGGTCGCCTCGCAGATCTCCTGCGCCTTCGTGCGGCCAATGCCGTAGATGTAGGTGAGCGAGACCTCGAGCCGCTTCTCGCGGGGGATGTCGACGCCGGAGATGCGGGCCATCTCAGCCCTGCCTCTGCTTGTGGCGCGGGTTCTCGCAGATGACCATGACGCGGCCGTGCCGCCTGATCACCTTGCACTTCTCGCACATCGTCTTCACGCTCGGTCGAACCTTCACGCTCGTGTCCCTTGTCCCAATGCCGGCACGGCAGCACAGCCGGCCGGCCCACCCGGCCCGCTTTCCACGTCCGGGGCTGTCACTTGTAGCGGTACGTGATCCGCCCCCGGCTCAAGTCGTAGGGCGTGATCTCCACCTGAACTCGGTCGCCGGGGAGGATCCGGATGCGGTGCATCCGCATCTTGCCGGAGCTGTGCGCCAGCACCTTGTGGCCGTTCTCGAGCTCCACGCGGAACATGGCGTTCGGCAGCGGTTCGACGACCGTGCCCTCCAGCACGATCGCATCCTCCTTGGGCTTGGGCAGGTGATCCTCCTCAGATCTTCGGGCTGTCGCGAGGTCGCGGCCTGCCCTCGGCCCTGCGAAGGGGAGGAGCCGGCCGGCTCGCACCAGAGGCGTGCCGTGAGGGGCCACGACTGGCGCGAGACAGCATAGCCGCTGGCAGCGGGCGAGGCCGCGGGCATGATCAGGGGCGGCGGCTCGAGCCGGTGGCGCCCCGACCGGGACTCTCCCGGGCGGCGCTCACTCAGACGTCGGCGAGGGTGAAGACCTCGGGACCGTCGTCGGTGACCGCGATCGTGTGCTCGAAATGCGCCGAGAGCGAGCCGTCGGCCGTGACGACGCTCCAGCCGTCGGCGAGCTCCACGGTCTCGGGCCCCCCGACGTTCACCATCGGCTCGACGGCGAAGACGTTGCCCACCTTGAGCCGGGGGCCCGGCGTGCCGGGCCAGTAGTTGGGCACGCTCGGCGACTCGTGCATGGCGGTGCCGATGCCGTGGCCGACGTAGTTGCGCACGACCGAGTAGCCGGCCGCCTCGGCGACCTGCTGCACCGCCCGCCCCACCTCGTGGAGGCGGTTGCCGTCGTAGAGCTGCTCGATCCCGGCGAACAGGCTCCGGCGGGTCACCTCCATGAGGCGCGCCGCCTCGGGCGTGACCTCGCCGACGGGGGCGGTGTAGGCGGCGTCCCCGTGGTAGCCCTCGACGATGGCGCCGCAGTCGACCGAGACGATGTCGCCCTCCTCGAGGACGTAGGAGCCGGGGATGCCGTGGACGATCATGTCGTTCGGCGAGGTGCAGATCGTGGCCGGGAAGCCGTGGTAGTTGAGGAAGTTCGAGCGGGCGTGCCGGCGCTCGAGCACCTCGCGGGAGATCCGGTCGAGATCGAGGGTCGTGATCCCGGGCTTGATGGCGGCGCGGGTCGCCTCGAGGATCTCGGCGACGACCCTGCCCGCCCTCCGCATCTTGTCGAGCTCGGCCGGGGTCCGCCTCATGGCGCGCCCTCCCCCTCGGCAAGCGGCGGGCCGAAGCCGCCGTCGAGGCGGCGGCGGTCGACCTCGGCGACGATGCGGTGGAAGACCTCGTCCGGCCCTCCGACGCCGGAGACCTGGACGAGCCGCTCCTGGCCGTCGTAGAAGGCGATGAGGGGCTCGGTCTCCTTCTCGTAGAGGGCGAGCCGGCGCCGGATCGCGTCCTCGGTGTCGTCGGGTCGCTGCACCACCTCGCCGCCGCACAGGTCGCAGGTCCAGTCGACCGCCGGAGGAAGCGAGACCGAGTAGATCGTGCCGCAGTCCTCGCACACCCGCCGGCTCGCGAGCCGGGCGAGCACGAGGTCGGTCGGCACCTCGAGGTCGATGGCGAGGTCGAGGCTCGCCGGCGCGAGCAGCTCCTCGAGGCCCCGGGCCTGGGCGACCGTGCGGGGAAAGCCGTCGAGGACAAAGCCCCTCGTCCTCGTGTCGTCCTGGTCGAGGCGCTCCGCCACCATCTCGAGCACGATGTCGTCGGGGATGAGCTCCCCCGCATCCATGTGGCGCTTCGCCTCGAGGCCGAGCTTCGTCTTGGCTTTCACCGCCGCTCTCAGCATGTCACCGGTCGAGATGTGCGGGATCACGTAGTGGTGTGAGAGCCGCACGCACTGGGTTCCCTTTCCCGCCCCTTGCTTGCCGAGGACGACGAGCCGCCCGCCAGGTACCACTTACTGGAGGAAGCCCTGGTAGTTGCGCATCATCAGCTGGCTGTCGATCTGCTTCATCGTCTCGAGGGCGACGCCCACCGCGATGAGCAGCGTCGTGCCGAAGAACGGGATGTTGTTGACGTGCCAGCTCCGAAGGAGGACCGACGGGATGAGCGCGACGGCGGCGAGGAAGAGGCTGCCCGGCAGGGTGAGACGGTTGAGGACGAACGAGAAGTAGCGCTGGGTCGGCTGGCCGGGCCGGAAGCCCGGGATGTAGCCCCCCTGCTTTCGGATCTGGTCGGCCTGCTGGTAGGGGTCGAACTGGACGTGGACGTAGAAGAACGTGAAGACGACGATGAGCACCCCGTACAAGATGAGGTAGACGCCGTCGATCGGGTTCAGCAGGTTGTCCTGCACCCAGTTGCGGTAGGCGGTCGACGGCACCACGTTCGAGAGCAGCACCGGGATGTACAGCAGCGAGTTGGCGAAGATGATCGGGATGACGCCGGCCGAGTTCACCTTGAGAGGGATGAAGGTGCTCGACCCCCCCGTCATGCGGCGCCCCTGGACCCGCTTCGCGAAGGTCACCGGGATCCGCCGCTGGCCCTGCTCCATGAAGACGATGGCCGTGAGCAGCCCGAGGCAGACGACGAGGACGATGGCGACGCCGAACCAGCCTCGGTCGTTCTTGATGAACTCGCCGTAGATCGGGATGGCGGAGATCACGTTCGAGAAGATGAGCAGCGACATCCCGTTGCCGATGCCGCGCTGGGTGATGTTCTCGCCGAGCCACATCACAAAGGCGGTGCCGGCGGTGAGGACGAGGATCATGAACACGACCCGGCCCGGCGTGAAGTCAGGGATCAGGTCGGCCTCCGAGGCGGGCAGGGTCGGGAAGAGCCGCCCCGAGTGGTAGAGGAAGACGATGCCGGAGGACTGCATGAGGGCGAGGCCGACCGTGAGGTAGCGGGTCGTCTGGGTCAGCTTGCGCTGGCCGACCGCCCCCTGGTCCCGCCACTGGGCGAACTTCGGGATCACCCCGGCGAGCAGCTGGACGATGATCGAGGCCGTGATGTACGGCATGATCCCGAGGCCGAGCACGGCCGCGCGAGAGAGCCCCGTGCCGGCGAACAGGCTCAGGTAGCCGATGACGCCGTTGCTCCGGTCCTGGTTCGTGATCGCGGCGATCTTGTGGAACGCGACGCCCGGGATCGGGACGTTCGTCCCGACCTGGTAGATCGCGATCATGAGGAGGGTGAACAGGATCTTGTTCCGGAGATCCCTCACTCGGAACATGTTGCGGAACGTGGCGAGCATCTCTCTCCTCGTCCGTGCCTTGCCTGCCTCTCAGGGCAGCCAGAGCCGGCGGCGGGTGTTCGGAACCTTAGCGGTTGGCGAGGGCGTTGCCCTGAGAAGGCGGCCTCCGGTCGCCGAAGGGCTTCGGCACGACCGTCACGGTGCCGCCCGCCGCCTCG
Organism: Acidimicrobiales bacterium; assembly: GCA_035294725.1. Lineage (GTDB taxonomy): Bacteria > Actinomycetota > Acidimicrobiia > Acidimicrobiales > Bog-793 > DATGKK01. The sequence continues at coordinate 7,230 of DATGKK010000008.1, forward strand.
ATGGCCGAGACCGCTGAGCGAGAGAAGGCGTGGGCGGCGACGTTGACCTTGCGCGTCAGCTCACCGTCGCCGAGGACCTTCACGAGACCCTTGTGGTGGACGATGCCGGCCGCCTTCAGGCTCTCGGGCGTGATCTCGGTCTCCTCGAGGGACTCGAGGACGCCGAGGTTGACGACGTTGTACTCGATCCGGAAGGGGTTCGCGAAGCCCCGCAGCTTCGGGATGCGCTGCGTGAGGGGCAGCTGGCCACCCTCGAAGCCGGGCTTCACCTGGCCGCGCGCCTTCTGCCCCTTCGTGCCCCGCCCTGCCGTCTTGCCCCCCTTGCCGGCGATGCCGCGCGCCACGCGGCGGCGGGACCGGTGGGCGCCGGGGGCCGGCGCGAGCTCGTGGACCTTCATCGCGTGCTTCCTTCCTCGTGCTCGGACGGGCGGTCCACCCTGACGAGGTGGGGGACCCGGGCGATCATGCCGTGGATCTCGGGCCGGTCCGGGAGCACGTTCGAGGCGCCGATGCGGCCGAGGCCGAGGGCCCGCAGCGTCCCGCGGTGCTTCGGCTTCGACCCGATGGCGGATCTCACCTGGGTGACGACGATCATCGCGCCCTGCCCGGGCGTGCCCGTGCCGGCCAACTCAGCCCACCTCCGCCTGCGCGACGGCCCGGCCGAGCCGGCGCCGCTCCTCGTAGGCCCGCAGCATCCCGGCCGGAGCCACCTCGTCGACGGCGAGCCCGCGCAGCCGGGCGATCTCGTCCGGGCGGCGGAGGCCCTTCAGGCCGGCGATCGTGGCATGGGCCACGTTGATGGCGTTCGAGGTCCCGAGCGACTTCGCCACCACGTCGTGGATGCCCGCCATCTCGAGGATGGCACGGGCGGCGCCGCCCGCGATCACGCCGGTGCCCGGAGCGGCCGGCTTCAGCAGGATGCGGCCCGCCCCGGCCTCCCCGAGGATCGGGTGGGTGATCGTCGAACCGGCGAGCGGGACGTCGAACATGTTCTTTCTCGCCTCGTCGATGCCCTTTTGGACCGCGAGGCCGGCCTCCTTGGCCTTGCCGTAGCCGAGACCGACGCGGCCGTTGCCGTCGCCGATCACCATGAGGGCGGTGAAGGAGAAGCGGCGCCCTCCCTTCACGACCTTCGCGACGCGGTTGACCTTGATCGTCCGCTCCTCGAATTGCGACTCGGGCATCTCGCTACAGCTCCAATCCGGCTTCGCGGGCGGCCTCGGCGAGGGCGGCCACCCGTCCGTGGTAGCGGGAGCCGCCCCGGTCGAACACGACCTTGGTGATGCCCGCAGCCTTGGCACGTTCTGCGACGAGGCGGCCGACGGCCGCGGCGGCGGCCGCGTTCCCGGTCGCCGACGAGCGCAGGCTCGCCTCGACGGTGGAGGCGGCGACGAGGGTACGCCCCGCCCGGTCGTCGATCACTTGGGCGACGATGTGCCGGTTCGACCGGTACACCGCGAGACGGGGCCGCTCGGGCGTGCCCGAGATCTTCTGGCGGACGCGCCGGTGCCGGCGCTCGGCCAGCTCGTGGGTACGCGATCTCGTCATGGCTACTTCGCTGCCTTCCCGGCCTTGCGCTGCACGACCTCTCCCGCGTAGCGCACGCCCTTGCCCTTGTACGGCTCAGGCTTTCGGATCTTGCGGATGTCGGCGGCCACCTGGCCGACCTTCTCCTTGTCGATGCCCCGCACCGTGATCCGGGTGGGGGCGGGCACCTCGAAGGAGATGCCGTCGGGTGCGTCGACCACGACCGGGTGGCTGAACCCGAGGGCGAGCTCGATCTGGTTCGGCCCCCGCGCCGTGGCACGGTAGCCGACGCCGACGATCTCGAGGTCCTTCGAGAACCCCGCGGTCACGCCCGTGACCATGTTCGCGACGAGGGTGCGGGTGAGCCCGTGGAGGGAGCGGTTCCGGCGCTCGTCGTTCGGCCGCTCGACGAGGAGCGCCGAGTCCTCCTGGCGGAGCGTGATCTCGCCCGGAAGCTCGCGCTCGAGCTCGCCCTGCGGGCCCTTCACCCGGACGCGGCCGCCCGCGATCGTCACCTCGACGCCGCTCGGGACCGTGATGGGCGAGATGCCGATCCGGGACATCAGCGGGCCTCCTTACCAGACATAGCAGAGGACCTCCCCGCCCACCTTGCGCTGGCGCGCCTCGCGGTCGGTCATAAGCCCCTGGCTCGTCGAGAGCACGGCGACGCCGAGGCCGCCGAGCACGCGCGGGAGCCGGTCGGCCCGTGCGTAGATGCGCAGGCCCGGCTTGGAGACCCGCTTCAAGCCGCCGATGACGCGGTCGCGCTCGGTCGTGTACTTGAGCTGGATCTCGAGCACCTTGCCGGGCCGCTTCGGGTCCTCGCTCGTGGCGAAGCCGGCGATGTAGCCCTCCCGCTCCAAGATGGCGGCGAGGTTCTCCTTCAGCTTCGAGCTCGGCATCCGGACCGTGTCGTGCATGGCCACGTTGGCATTGCGGACGCGCGTCAGCATGTCGGCGATCGGGTCGGTCATCGTCATGTCGGGACGCCTCCTCTCACCAGCTCGCCTTGGTGACGCCGGGGATCTCGCCGGCGTGCACGAGCTCGCGCAGGCAGATCCTGCACAGCCCGAACTTCCGGAACACCGAGTGCGGCCTCCCGCACCGGCGGCACCGGGTGTAGGCGCGCACCTTGAACTTCGGTGTGCGCTGCTGCTTCTCGATCAGTGCCTTCTTCGCCATCTACGGCTCACTGCCCTTCGCGTCGGAACGGGAACCCGAAGGCCTCGAGCAACGCGCGGCCTTCGTCGTCGGTGCGGGCGGACGTCACGATGGTGATGTCCATCCCGCGGGTGGTGTCGACCTTGTCGTAATCGATCTCGGGGAAGATGAGCTGCTCGGTCACCCCGAAGGTGTAGTTGCCCCGGCCGTCGAACGACCGCGGGGAGAGGCCCCGGAAGTCCCGGATGCGTGGGATCGCGAGCGAGATCAGCCGGTCGAGGAACTCCCACATCCGGTCGCCCCGCAGGGTGACCATGCAGCCGATCGACTGGCCCTGCCGGAGCTTGAAGCCGGCGATCGAACGGCGGGCCTTCGTGACGACCGGCCGCTGCCCGCTGATCACCTCGAGGTCGCGCACGGCTCCCTCGAGGAGCGACTGCTGCTGGGTGGCCCGGCCGACTCCCATGTTGATCACGATCTTCTCGAAGCGGGGGACCTCCATCACGTTCGAGAGGCCGAGGCGCTCGCCGAGCTCGCGCCGGACCGTCGACTCGTACCGCTCCCGGAGGCGGGGCCGCGTGGTGGTCGTGGTCGCGCTCACAGCTCGCCCCCGCACTTCTTGCAGACCCGGATCTTGCGGCCGGTCTCGTCGAACCGGTACCCGGCGCGCGTCGGGCCGTCCTTCGAGCACACGAGGGCGACCGACGAGACGTGGACGGGCAGGTCCTTGTCGATGATGCCGCCCTGCAAGGTGGTGCCGCGGGGGCGCTGGTGGCGCTTCACGAGGTGGACGCCCTCGACGATCACCTTGCCCTCGGACGGCAGGGCACGCATGACGGTGCCGACCTTGCCCTTGTCCTTCCCGCTCAGCACCTGGACCCGGTCGCCCTTCTTGATCTTCATCTAGAGCACCTCCGGGGCGAGGGAGACGATCCTCATGAACCGCTTGTCGCGCAGCTCCCGGCCGACGGGGCCGAAGATGCGGGTCCCGCGCGGCTGGAGCTGGTCGTTGATGAGCACCGCCGCGTTCTCGTCGAAGCGGATGTAGCTCCCGTCCGGCCGCCTGTTCTCCTTCCGGGTCCGCACGACGACACAGCGGACGACGTCGCCCTTCTTCACCGCCGCGCCGGGGACGGCGTCTTTCACCGTGGCGATGAAGACGTCGCCGATGCGGGCATAGCGCCGGCGCGAGCCGCCGAGGACCTTGATGCAAAGGACCTCTTTGGCACCCGAGTTGTCGGCCACGCGCAGCCTCGACTCCTGCTGGATCATCGGGCACGCTCCAGGATCTCGACGACCCTCCACCGCTTCAGCTTCGACAGCGGCCGGGTCTCGGCGACGCGGACGCGGTCGCCGGTGCTCGACTCGTTCTGCTCGTCGTGGGCGTACAGCTTGCGGGTGCGCTGCACCGTCTTCGAGTACTTCGGGTGGCGGACCCGCTCGGTGACGGCGACCACGGTCGTCTTGTCCATGGCGGTGGACACGACGATCCCCTCGCGCACCTTGCGCCGGTTCTCTCTCGGCTCTGCGATCTCGTTCTCGGGCATGACGCCTCCTAGCTCCGGCCGGCGGCGAGCGCCTCGGCCGCCTCGATCTCGCGCTCGCGCTGGACGGTGAGGGCACGGGCGATCTCGCGCTTCACGGCGCTCACGCGCGCCGAGTTGTCGAGGCGGCCGGTGGCCGCCTGGAAGCGGAGGTTGAACAGCTCCTTGCGGGCGTTCTCGATCCGCGACTCGAGCTCGGCGTCGTCGAGGTCCCTCAGCTCTGCCGCCTTCACGGGCTTTGGCATCAGACCTGCACCTCCGGAGTCGAGCCGACGCCAGGCCGCACGATGAAGCGGGCCTTGATCGGCAGCTTCTGGATCGCCCGCTCCATGGCCGCCTCGGCAAGCGCCTCGTCGACCCCTGCGAGCTCGAACAGCACCCGCCCGGGCTTCACCACGGCGACCCAGTGCTCGGGGTTCCCCTTGCCCGACCCCATCCGGGTCTCGGCGGGCTTCTGGGTGACGGGCTTGTCCGGGAAGACCCGGATCCACACCTTGCCGCCGCGGCGCACGTGGCGGGTCATCGCGATACGGGCGGCCTCGATCTGGCGGGCGGTGATCCAGCCCGGCTCGAGCGCCTGGATGCCGAAGTCGCCGAAGGTGACAGAGTCGCCTCCCTTCGCCATCCCGCTCATGCGGCCCCGCTGCTGCTTGCGGTGCTTGACCTTGCGCGGCATCAACATCAGTCGCTCTCCCTGCGGAAGTGCGGCACGTCGTGGTGCTGGTCACGAGTGCGGCGCTCGATCTCCTCCTCCTCGGCGAGGAGGCGCTCGAGCGCGTCGTCGCCCTGGGCGGCGCCAGGCAGCGGAGCGGCAGGAGCGGTGGCCTCGGCCGCCTCGGCCTGGACGGGCGCCGCCTCGGCGGCCTCGGGCGCGACGGGGGCCTCGGCCTCGGAGACGGCCGCAGCCGAGCCGGGCTCGCCCTGCTCAGGCCGGCGGCGCCCGCCGCCGGCGCTCACGATGCGGCGCGGCCGGCCCTGGCCGGAGGTCTCGCCGACGGCCATCGCCGCCTCGCGGGAGATCTTCTCCTCGGCGGAGGTCTTGTAGGGCAGGATGTCGCCCTTGTAGATCCAGACCTTCACGCCGACCCGGCCCGTCGTCGTGCGGGCCTCGCGGAAGCCGTAGTCGATGTCCGCCCGGAGCGTGTGGAGCGGGACCCGACCCTCACGGTACGACTCCTTGCGGGCCATCTCCGAGCCGCCGAGGCGGCCGGAGCACTGGACCCGCACGCCCTGGGCGCCGGCCTTCTGCACCGTCTGGATGGCCCGCTTCATCGCCCGGCGGAAGCTGATCCGGCGGGCGAGCTGGTCGGCGATCCCCTGGGCGATGAGGGCGGCGTCGAGCTCGGGCTGCTTGATCTCCTGGATGTTGAGCTGGACGTTGGCGTTCTTCGTGATGCGGGCGAGCTGCCGGCGGAGCCGGTCGGCCTCGGCGCCGCGGCGGCCGATCACGATGCCGGGGCGGGCCGTGTGGACGTCGACGCGGAGCCGGTCACGGGTCCGTTCGACCTCGATCCGGCTCACGGCGGCGGCTTCGAGCTGGCTCATCAGGTAGTCGCGGATCTTCCAGTCCTCGACCACGGCGTCCTGGTAGCCCCGGTCCTCGAACCAGCGCGACTTCCAGTCCGTGGTGACTCCGAGCCGGAACCCGTAGGGGTTGACCTTCTGGCCCATTACTCGCTCTCCTCTTCGTCACCCTCGGCGGCGCCCGAGAAGTCGGCCCTCTCCTCGCCGGGGTCGGTCTCGGCCACGTCGGCAGCAGCCGGGCCGGGCTCGGCCGGCGACGGCTCGCCCGCTTCCTCGGCAGGCTCGGCCTCAGCGGCCTCGCCGGCGGGAGCACCCGCCTCTGCCTCAGGCTCACCGCCGTCGGTCTCTGTCGCCGCAGCCTCTGCCGCTTCGGTCTCTGCTGCCTCCGCCTCGGAGGCCTCGGCCTCTGCAGCCTCGGCGGCCGCCGCCTCGGCAGCGGCGATCTCGGCGGCCTCCTCGGCCGCCACCTCGGCCTCGAGGTCGGCTGCCTGGCGGCGGGCACGTCGCGTGCCGGCGACCCGTCGGGCCCGCCGCTCGGCCTGCTCGGCGGCGAGCCTGGCGCGACGCCGGGCGAGCTCGTCCTCCGGCATGCGCGAGAGGATCACGGTGATGTGGCACGTCCGCTTGCGGATCCGCGTGGCACGGCCCCGGGCGCGCGGGCGCCACCGCTTCATCGTGGTGCCCTCGTCCGCGTAGCAGGCCGAGACGAACAGCTCCTCGGGCTCGAGCTGGTCGTTGTGGCGGGCGTTCGCCGCCGCGCTGTCGAGCAGCTTGCCGACGACCTTGGCCGCGCCCCGCTCGGAGCTCGCGAGGATCTCGGCCGCCCGCACGTAGTCGACGCCGCGGATCAAGTCGAGCACCTCTCGGGCCTTGAAGGCCGAAAGGTGCGAGTGGCGAAGGACGGCCCGCGTCCCGGGCCGCTCGTTCGTCTTCAGACCGGGCATCTCAGCGCCTCCCCGCCCGCTCTTGGCCGGCGTGGTAGCGGAAGGTCCGGGTCGGGGCGAACTCGCCCAGCTTGTGGCCGACCATCGACTCGGTGATGTAGACGGGCACGTGCTTGCGCCCGTCGTGGACGGCGATCGTGTGGCCGACCATGTCGGGGATGATCGTCGAACGGCGCGACCAGGTCTTCACGACGCGCTTCTCGTTGCGGGAGTTGAGGTCGTCGACCTTTTTCAGGAGATGGTCGTCGACGAAGGGTCCCTTCTTCAGGCTGCGGGGCATGGCGCTTCGCGGCTCCGATCAGCGACGGGCGCCGCGGGTGCGGCGACGGCGGACGATGAGCTGGTCGGACGGCCGGTGGCTCCGGCGGGTCCGGCCTTCCTTCTGGCCCCAGGGCGAGACCGGGTGGCGGCCACCGGAGGTCTTGCCCTCGCCTCCGCCGAGCGGGTGGTCGACGGGGTTCATGGCGACGCCGCGGGTCTGGGGGCGGACGCCCTTCCAGCGGTTGCGGCCGGCCTTGCCGATGGAGATCAGCTCGGCCTCGGCATTGCCGACCTCGCCGAGCGTGGCCCTGCAGTCGATCGGGACGCGGCGCATCTCGGTCGACGGGAGGCGCACCGTCGCGAACTGGCCCTCCTTCGCGACGAGCTGCACGCTCATGCCCGCCCCCCGCGCCATCTTGCCCCCGCCGCCCGGGCGGAGCTCGACGTTGTGCACGACCGAGCCGACCGGGATGTAGCGCATCGGGAGGGCGTTGCCCGGCCGGATGTCCGCCCCGGGGCCGGACTCGAGCATGTCGCCGACGGCGACCCGGGCCGGGGCGAGGATGTAGCGCTTCTCCCCGTCGAGGTAGTGGAGGAGGGCGATGCGGGCGTTGCGGTTCGGGTCGTACTCGATCGCGGCGACCTTGGCGGGCACGCCGTCCTTGTCCCGCTTGAAGTCGATGATCCGGTACTGCTGCTTATGGCCGCCGCCGCGGTGGCGGGCGGTCTTGCGGCCGTAGCTGTTGCGGCCCCCCGTGCCCGGCTTGGCGACGGTGAGGGAGCGCTCCGGCCTCGACTTGGTGATCTCGGCGAAGTCGGAAGCCGACTGGAAGCGGCGACCGGGGCTCGTGGGCTTGCGCTTGCGAAGTGCCATCGTGTGGTCCTCAGGCCTCGAACAGCTCGATGCGGTCGTCCCCGGCGAGACGGACGATCGCCCGCTTGGTGTCGGGACGCTTGCCGAAGGTGGCCCGGCGCGCCTGCCGCTTGCGCTTGCCCTTGCGGTTCAGCGTGTTGACGCTCGCCACCTTGACGCCGAAAGCACCCTCGACCGCGGTGCGGATCTGGATCTTGTTCGCCGACTTGTCGACGACGAACACGTAGGTGCCGTCATCCATGAGGGCATAGGACTTCTCGGAGATGACCGGCCGCAGCAGGATCTCGCGCTCGCTCATTCGGCCTCCTCCTCGCCGTCGCCGTCACCGGAGACCCCCGCCGCCTCGGTCCCGTCGGCGGCGAGCGCCCCGCTCTCCTCGCCGGCGCCGGTCTCGTCGAGCTCGGCGCTGGCCTCCTCGGTCGAAGCGACCGTTGCCGCGGCGCCAGGCTCCCCGTCGCCCGTGGGCTCCTCGGCCGTCCCTCCAACGGGGGCGCTCTCGGGGCCCTCGGTCGTGGCGCCGGGAAGCGTGGCGTCGGTAAAGACGATCCAGTCGTTCGCCAAGACGTCGTAGGCGGTCAGCTGGGCCGCGTCGACGAGGTCGACCTCGGGAAGGTTGGCAAAGGAGCGCTCTGCGATCTCGTCGTCGGGCCCGAGCACGACGAGGATGTTGCCGTCGAGGCCGAGCGCCTCGATCGCCCGAAGGGCGTCCTTGGTCTTCGGCACGTCGAAGGACCACCGGTCGACGAGGCAGACGCGGGCGTTCGCGGCCCGGTCCGAGAGGGCGCCGTAGAGGGCGAGGCGGGTCATCTTCCGCGGAGTGTGCTGGCGGTAGCTGCGAGGCTTGGGGCCGAGCGCGATGCCGCCGCCCTCGAACTGCGGGGCCCGGATCGTGCCCTGACGGGCGCGGCCGGTGCCCTTTTGCCGGTAGGGCTTCGACCCACCGCCCCGAACCTCGGCCCGGGTCTTCGTGCTGTGGGTGCCCGAGCGCCGGGCCGCGAGCTGGGCCGTCACGACCTGGTGCATGAGGGGCACGTTCGGCGTGCGCCCGAAGATCTCCGGCGAGAGCTCGACGGTGCCGAGGACCTCGCCGCCGTCGGTGCGGCGCTCGACGGTCACGGTACGGAGCTCGTCGCGCTCAGCGAGCTGTGCAGCCATCACTTGGTCACCTTCACGGCGTTGCGGATGAGGACGAGGCCGCCACGGGGTCCCGGGACGGCGCCCTTCACGAGGATCAGCTCCCGCTCGGGGTCGGCCGCCACGACTTCGAGGTTGAGGGTCGTCACCCTGCTCGCACCCATGCGGCCCGCCATCCTCGTACCCTTGAAGACCCTGGCAGGAGTGGCGCAGCCGCCGATGGAGCCGGGGGCCCGGTGCTTCTTGTGGTTGCCGTGGGCGGCGCCCTGGCCCCGGAAGTTGTGGCGCTTCATGCCCCCGGCGAAGCCCTTGCCCTTCGAGATGGCCGTGACGTCGACCTTCTCCCCGGCCTCGAGGATGCCGGCGTCGATCTCCTGACCCACCTCGTAGCCGCTCGCGTCCTCGAGCCGGAGCTCGACAAGGCGCCGTCCCGGCTCCACGCCGGCGGCGTCGAAGTGACCCTTCTCGGGCTTGTTCAGCTGGGAGCTGCGGCGGATCCCGTAGGTCACCTGGACGGCCGAGTACCCCTCCGCCTCGGGCGTCTTCACCCGGACGACGCGCACGGGCGCGACCTTGACGACCGTGACCGGGACGACGCGCTGCTGCTCGTCCCAGATCTGCGTCATGCCGACCTTCTCGCCGACGATCGCCTTCGTGGCCATCTCGTGTGCCGTCCTCGTTCTCTACGTCGCTTCGGCGCCGCCCCCCGGGACGGCACGCAGCACGGACCGGATCCTCCGGTGCGGCTGCAGGCGACCCGGGCGGTAAACCGCCCCATCTCGTGAGGACGCTCCGCCCGGCACAGCCGGAGCGGAGCGCATTCTCGGTTTGCCGGAAGGTCCCCCAGGTTCAGGCTCGTTGCCCTTACCCCGGGGCGCTCCCGGACGTCGTCTGAAAAACTCGCTGGGCGGGGGCGCCCAACGGAAACGAGACTATACCAGCCCTCCACCGACCCCACCTGCGCCGGGCGCCCCGACAGGCCGAACCCGGCGAGCGGAAACCGCGAGCGGCTGCCAGGCTCGATGGGGCGAGAGGCGCCGAGCCGCTACTCCCCCGCCCTCACCGGGCGTTCGTCGTCGGGGCGGTAGATGTGGAGCCGGTCGGCAGCGGCTCTCTCACGTCCCGCCTCGGCGGCCGGCTGCCGGCGTGCCCGCCGGAACAGACCGAGAAGGCTCCGCCCGCTGCCAGCCCTCCAGGGACGGGCTCGCGGGCTCGGGAAGGCGACGATCTCGGCACCGGCACCACCTGGCCCCTTGCCGACGAGGGGCTGCCGGCGCCGCTTCGGCGCCTTCTGCTCCCGGGCTGCGCCGTCGTGGCCGGTGGGCTCATCCCCGACGAACTTCATGGCCTGCCCCTGCATCGCTGGTGGATCTTCTCCTCCAACTTACCCGAGTCGGGGGGCACCTGACCAGGGTGCCGACCCGGTCCCGACGCCCGCTCTCGGCCGGGTCAGTGCCAGTCATCGTGCGCGCAACGGAGGGGGCGATCAGACAGTGGCGTCGTCGAGCCGAGGAGGGTTTCCGACGCAACGGGCGACTTCGGAGTGTGCACCGGACGTCGCCACGGAGCTGGAGCCGAGGCTGATGCTCCTCTCCCTTGGCCGATCGAATCGCAGCTCCGCCGGTACGGCGCCCCCGAGCCGGTAGCCGCTCCGTGGAAGAAGCTGCGGCGGCACGGTGGTGCTGCCCATCGGCTCGGCTGCGACGACCAGCTACGACGCTGCTGGTCGGGCCAGGGAGCTCAAGGGCGACTCGCCTCCTCGCGCCCGTCGCGCCGTGAAAGTTACACGAGTGGAATACGTTGCCCGCACATGACCGCCCTTCCAGGTCCGACCGTCCACCTGCTTCGAGAAGGCGACGCTCGAGATCTGTCGTTCATCGAGACGGAGAGCGTCCATCTCGTTTGCACCAGCCCGCCGTACGGGTCGTTGAAGGAGTACGAGGATCACCCTGGTCAGCTCGGGAACATGCCCGTGTACGAGGAGTTTCTGGAAGAGCTCGACAAAGTGTGGCGGGAGTCGCTGCGGGTCTTGGTGCCGGGCGGCCGGGTCGCCTGCGTCGTCGGCGATGTGTGCATCTCCCGCAAGAAAGGCGGGCGGCATCACGTGCTGCCGCTGGCGGCCGACATCCAGGTGCGTGCTCGCCGGTTGGGATTCGACAACCTGACGCCGATCCGGTGGCTCAAGGTTGCGAACATCAGGCTTGAGGCATCGAGATCCAGCAGGTTCCTCGGAAAGCCGAACCTGCCGAACGGCATCGTGAAGAATGACCTCGAGCACATCTTGCTGCTGCGGAAGCCGGGCGGCTATCGCAGCCCGACGCCCGACCAGCAGGCGCGGTCGCGCATCGAGACGGACGACTACGCCCGGTGGTTCTCCCCGATCTGGTCGGACGTGTCGGGTCGGCTTCGCAGGGAGCATCCGGCGCCCTTTCCCGTCGAGATCCCTCGGCGGCTGATCCGGATGTTCTCGTTCGTGGGCGACACGGTGCTCGACCCGTTCGCGGGCACCGCCACCACGGCCGTGGCCGCGATCGAGACGGGCCGGAACTCGGTGTCAGTGGAGATCGCTCCCGAGTACGTGAGCATCTCTGAGCGGCGCCTGCGGGAGATGGCCGTGACGGCGCAGATCGAGGTCGTGAGAGCTGGCCGGCCACAGGAGACGGCACCGGCGAAGCAGCGCCAGGCGTGACGGAGGCAAGCCCCACTTTTGCCGAGATCCTTGCGCTGGAGTGGCCGACGATCGCTGACTACTGCATGGCCGCAGCGCAGTACGTGCGGGATGCGACCTCCATGTCGCCAGGTGCGCTGAAGACCGGACAGATGGCTCTGTCAGGGGCGGGAGACTCTGCACTTGGCGCAACGGGCTGTTGCTCGGTTCGCTCGGGCCGGTGGACGGCGCACCGAAGGCGACGCTCCGCACCTGCTCGAGGGAATCGCCGTCGTGGTGTACGAGACCTCGACCGGTGGCATCAGCACCGAGCTGCCGCCACCAGGGTCGGGGCTGCGGTGGGACGAGCTCGTCGACGCCTTGGCGGTGGCCTATGAGGCCCGCTTCGGCCCGGTGGAGTGACACGGCTGCGCTCCTGGTCGAGCAACCGTGCTGCCGCCCCGAGCACTTCGGTGCGCGTCGGCCAGGTAGGAGCGCATCGGGGTCGGCGTGCCCAGCGCCTTCTGGATGCGGGTGAGGTGTCGGGGTGTTCGGCCCTGGACCCGCACAGGTGGGCGTGCGGCGGAGTGGGTTCTCCCTGCTCATCGGTGTCTCCACGAGAGAGGGTCCGCTTCTCCCGTCCGCACGCACCACCTGAGGAGGGTGCAGTCGCCGCCACGCCGGTTGCGAACGGTGTCGCTGGCGAGAGGGCGCCAACGGCCGCTGACGACGAGCGCACCCCCGCCTCGATGAGATGACGGGGGCGCGTCCCCTGCGTCTGGACGAACGGGCTCGTCAGGGCCGCGACAGGCTGCTCACAGCTACGCCGGCTTCTGGAGCGCTTGCCGAGCTCGGCAATGAGATCCGCGACCTGGCGCCCGGTGAGGGGCGTCCTTAGGCAGTGATCTTGATCTCGATGTCGACCCCGGCCGGCAGGTCGAGGCGCTGGAGAGAGTCGACCGTCTTCGGCGAGTGCTGGACGATGTCCACGAGCCGCTTGTGGATCCGCATCTCGAAGTGCTCCCGGCTGTCCTTGTACTTGTGCGGGGAGCGGATCACGGTGTAGCGGTGCTTCTCCGTCGGCAAGGGCACCGGGCCACGGATCTTCGCGTCGGTGCGGAGCACTGTCTCGACGATCTTCTTCGTCGACTGGTCGATGATCTCGTGATCGTATGCCTTGAGCCGGATCCGGATCCGCTGAGCAGCCATGGTGGGGCGAGCCTCCGATCCTCTACTTGAGGATCTTCGTGACCCGGCCGGCACCCACGGTCCGGCCACCCTCGCGGATGGCGAAGCGCAGGCCCTCGTCCATGGCGATCGGCTTTTGCAGCTCCACGGTCATGGTCGTGTTGTCGCCCGGCATCACCATCTCCGTGCCCTCGGCCAGCTGGATCGTCCCGGTGACGTCCGTGGTCCGGAAGTAGAACTGCGGCCGGTAGTTCGAGAAGAACGGCTTGTGCCGGCCGCCCTCTTCCTTCGTGAGGACATAGACGTTGGCCTCGAAGTTGGTGTGCGGCGTGATGGACCCCGGCTTGCAGAGCACCTGGCCCCGCTCGACGTCCTCCTTCTTCGTGCCACGCAGCAGGGCGCCGATGTTGTCGCCGGCCTGCGCCTGGTCGAGGAGCTTGCGGAACATCTCGACGCCGGTGCAGACGGTCTTCTGGGTCGGGCGCAGCCCGACGATCTCGACGTCGTCGCCGACCTTCAAGACGCCCTGCTCCACGCGGCCGGTCACGACGGTGCCGCGGCCGGTGATGGTCATGACGTCCTCGACCGACATGAGGAAGGGCTTGTCGATCTCGCGGATGGGCTCGGGGATGTACTCGTCCACGGCGTTCATGAGGGCGAGGACGCCCTCGGCCGCCTCGGCGTCGCCCTCGAGCGCCTTGAGGGCGCTCACCCGCACGACGGGGGTGTCGTCGCCGGGGAAGTCGTACTCGTTGAGCAGCTCGCGGACCTCGAGCTCGACGAGGTCGAGCAGCTCCTCGTCGTCGACCATGTCGGCCTTGTTGAGGGCGACGACGATCGAGGGCACGCCGACCTGGCGGGCGAGGAGGACGTGCTCACGGGTCTGGGGCATGGGGCCGTCGGCGGCCGACACGACGAGGATGGCGCCGTCCACCTGGGCGGCGCCCGTGATCATGTTCTTGATGTAGTCGGCGTGCCCCGGCATGTCGACGTGGGCGTAGTGCCGCTTGTCCGTCTCGTACTCGACGTGGGCGATCGAGATGGTGATGCCGCGGGCCTTCTCCTCGGGCGCCTTGTCGATCTCGTCGAAGGCCGTGAAGGCCACGGACGGGTTGTGGTCGTGGAGGACCTTCGTGATGGCCGCGGTCAGCGTCGTCTTCCCGTGGTCGATGTGACCCATCGTGCCGATGTTGACATGCGGCTTGGTCCGCTCGAACTTCTGCTTGGCCATTGGTGCCGACCGCTCCGTTTGCTTGTCTGGGCGACGCCCCCTTGGCGCCGCGTCGTCGTAGTGGTGCTCTTCCTCGCCTGACGGGGGTGCTAGCTCCTCGCCAGGTGCGTCACTCGCCGGTGACCCGGGCGATGATCTCCCTCGCCACCGATTCGGGGACTTCCTGGTACGAGTCGAACTGCATCGTGTACGTGGCTCGACCCTGCGTCCGCGAACGCAGGTCGGTAGCGTAGCCGAACATATCGGAGAGCGGGACCTGGGCCCGGACCACGTGGTTCGAGCCCCGCTGCTCCATCCCCTCGACCCGGCCCCGCCGGGAGGAGAGGTCGCCGATGACGTCGCCGAGGTAGTCCTCGGGCGTCACGACCTCGACGGCCATGATCGGCTCGAGCAGCACCGGGCGGGCCGCCCGGCAGGCCTTCTTGAAGGCCATCGAGCCGGCGATCTTGAACGCCATCTCGGACGAGTCGACGTCGTGGTACGAACCGAACGTCAGGAAGACCCGGATGTCGACCACGGGGAAGCCGGCGAGCACGCCCGAGTTCATCGCCTCCTGGATGCCGGAGTCGACCGAGGGGATGTACTCCTTCGGGATGACGCCGCCGGTGATCTTGTCGACGAACTCGTAGCCGCCGCCCGGGCCGGTCGGCTCGAGGTCGAGCACGACGTGGCCGTACTGGCCGCGGCCACCGGTCTGGCGGACGTAGCGCTCCTCGATCTTCGTGACGGCGTCGCGGATGGTCTCGCGGTAGGCCACCTGGGGCTTGCCGACGTGGGCGTCGACCTTGAACTCGCGCAGCATCCGGTCGACGAGCACCTCGAG
>DATGKK010000009.1:0-42515 GCA_035294725.1 Acidimicrobiales bacterium
CTGCCCGCTGCCGCGGCAGTCCGGGCAGGTGGTGGGGCTCGTGCCGGCCCTGGCGCCGCTGCCGGCGCACGCGTCGCAGGCGACGGGCACCGTCACGGTGAGGTCCTTGTCGACCCCGAAGGCCGCCTCCGCCAGGGTCAGGTCCAAGAAGACCTCGGCGTCCGAGCCCCGCCGGGCGGCGGGCCGGCCGGCGCCGCCGAAGCCGGTCGCCTGGCCGCCGAAGAAGCTCTCGAAGATGTCCCCGAGGTTGACGCCGAACCCGAAGGGGTCGTGCGGGCCGGCGCCGGCGCCTGCTCCTCGAGCGGCCTCGGGGCCGAACAGGTCGTAGCGCTGGCGGCGCTCCGGGTCGCGCAAGGTCTCGTAGGCGACGGTGACCTGCTTGAACCGCTCCTCGGCGCTCGCGTCGCCCGGGTTCGCGTCCGGGTGCAGCTCGCGCGCGAGCCTCCGGTAGGCGCGCTTTAGGTCCTCGTCGGTCGCATCGCGCCCGACGCCGAGCAGCTCGTAGTAGTCCGTTGCCACGCTCATCTGGCTCGCTGTCGCTCCAACCCCGTCGCCGCGCCCCGGCTCACCCTTGGCCCTGCTCCAGCTCCTGGCTGAGCCGCTGCCCGACGACGGCGACCGCGGCGAGGGCCTTCGGGTAGTCCATGCGCGTCGGACCGAGGATACCGATCGTGCCGGCCGCCTCCCCACCGGTGCCGAACGGGGCGATCACGAGCGAGCACTCGGCGAGCGAGTCGAGCCCGTGCTCCGAGCCGATGGAGACGTGCTGGCCCTTCGTGAGCATCTCCCGCAACAGGCTCACGACGACGAAGGACTGCTCGAGGATCGACATGACCGAGCGCACCTGCTCGACTGCCTCGAAGTGCTCCACGATGCGGGAGGTCCCGCCGACGAAGACCTGGTCGCCCAGCTCCGGCGCCGGCGGCGCGTCGAGCGTCGCCCGCGCGAGGGCCACGAGCTCGTCCACCTCCGGCCGCCCGCTCGGCGGGAGCGTGAGGTCGGCCGAAGCGAGATGGACGGCCGAGTGGCCGGTGAAGTGCTGCTCCACGTAGTTGCTCGCCGCCCGGACGTCCTCGTCGGCCAGGGACTCGTCGATGGCAAGGCTGCGCCGGTCGATCGACCCGTTCGAGAAGACGAGGACGAGCAGGGCGGTATGCGGCGAGAGCCGTGTGAGGAGCGCCGAGATGACGACGAGGCGCTCGTGGGCGGGGGGCACGACGATGGCGGCGGTGTCGGTGAGCTGGGCGAGCAGCCGGCTCGTGTCGGCCAGCATCCGCTCGAGCTCACCGTGGGCACGCGAGAAGAACTCCTGCACCTGCTCCTGCTGGGCCTCCTCGAGCGGCAGGGGAGGCGAGAGGTGGTCGACGAAGAACCGGTACCCCTTGTCGGTCGGCACCCTCCCTGCGCTCGTGTGGGGGTGGGTGAGGAAGCCGTCTCGCTCGAGGGCGGCCATGTCGGCGCGCACCGTTGCGGGAGAGACGTCGACGGCGGGGTCCCTCGCGACCTGGGCTGAGCCGACGGGCACCGAGGTCTGGACGTAGTCGGTCACGACCGCCTTCAAGATGGCGGCCTTCCGCTCGTCGAGCGCGAAGGCATCGGCGGCGGGCTCGGTCGGCGGGCTCTCGTCCTGTTCGTCCACTGCATCGGCAATTTTACCGGGATGCCGGGGCACCCTCCGGGGCAGGCCCGCCGGCGACCTCCGCCAAGGGCGCGACGAGGGCGCCGGTGGCTCGGGGCTCAGTCGTCGAGGCGGAGCGCGGAGATGAACGCCTCCTGGGGCACCTCGACGCGGCCGATGCTCTTCATCCGCTTCTTGCCCTCCTTCTGCTTCTCGAGGAGCTTGCGCTTGCGGGTGATGTCGCCCCCGTAGCACTTGGCGAGCACGTCCTTGCGCTTGGCCTTCACCGTCTCCCGGGCGATCACCCGGCCGCCGATCGCCGCCTGGATCGGGACGTCGAAGAGCTGGCGGGGGATGATCTGGCGGAGCTTTGCCGCCATGCGCCGCCCGTACTCCTGTGCTCTCGACTTGTGGACCACGGCGCTGAAGGCGTCCACCGGGGCCCCGTTCAGCAGCACGTCCACCTTGACGAGGTCCTCCCGCTGGTAGCCGGCCGGCTCGTAGTCGAGGCTGGCGTACCCCTTGGTCCGGCTCTTCAGCTGGTCGAAGAAGTCCACGACGACCTCGGCGAGCGGCACGGTGTAGACGAGCTCGACCCGTTCGGGCGAGAGGTACGCCATCTTCTCGAGCGTCCCGCGCCGTGACTGCCCGAGGTCCATGACCGTGCCCGTGTACTCCGAGGGAGTGATGAGGGTGAGCCGCAGCACCGGCTCCTCCACGTACTCGATGTTCTGCGCCGGCGGCATCGCCGAGGGATTGTCGACCTCGACCGTCGTGCCGTTCGTGAGGTGGGCGAGGTAGGCGACCGACGGCGCCGTCGCGATGAGGGAGAGGTCGAACTCCCGCTCGAGGCGCTCGCGCGCGATCTCCATGTGGAGCAGGCCGAGGAAGCCGCAGCGGAAGCCGAAGCCGAGGGCGGCGGAGGTCTCGGGCTCGAAGGAGATCGAGGCGTCGGAGAGCTGGAGCTTCTCGAGGGCGTCGCGCAGCTCCGGCAGCTCGTCGCCGTCGACCGGGTACAGGCCGCAGAAGACCATCGGCTTCGGGTCCCGGTAGCCCTCGAGCGGGGCCGCAGCCGGCCGGGCGGCGTCGGTGACGGTCTCGCCGACCCGCGCCTCTGCCACCGCCTTGATCCCGGCGATGAGGTAGCCGACCTCGCCCGGCCCGAGCTCGTCGACGGGCAGGTTGTGGGGGGCACGGATGCCGATCTCCTCCACCTCGTGGACGCTGCCGGCCTGGAACAGCCGGATCCTCGTTCCCGTCCGGAGCGTGCCGTCGACGACCCGCACGGCATTCACGACGCCTCGGTACTGGTCGTAGTAGGAGTCGAACACGAGCGCCCTGAGCGGGGCAGCGCCGTCGCCGGTCGGGGCCGGGATCCGCTCCACGACGGCGTCGAGCAGCTCGGCGACACCTTCTCCGGTCTTGGCGGAGATGCGGAGGATCTCGGGCTCAGGCAGGCCGAGCACCTGCTCGATCTCCGCCGCGTAGCGGTCCGGGTCGGCGGCCGGGAGGTCGATCTTGTTGAGGGCGGCGACGATCTCGAGGTCGTGCTCCACGGCGAGGTACGCGTTGGCGAGCGTCTGCGCCTCGATGCCCTGGGAGGCGTCGACGAGGAGCACGACCCCCTCGCAGGCGGCCAGCGAGCGGCTCACCTCGTAGCCGAAGTCGACGTGCCCGGGCGTGTCGATGAGGTGGAGGACGTGGCCCCGCCAGAGCACCCGCACGTTCTGCGCCTTGATCGTGATGCCGCGCTCGCGCTCGATCTCCATCGAGTCGAGGAACTGCTCGCGCATCTCGCGGGCGTCGACGGTCCCGGTCATCTCGAGGATGCGGTCCGACAGCGTCGACTTGCCGTGGTCGACGTGGCTGATGATGGAGAAGTTCCGGATGGCCGCGGTCTCGGTCAAGGCACCCATGGTGCCACTGCCCGGGGAGGGGCCGGGCCGGGCACCTCCCTGATAGAGTGACCGGTCGCACGGGCGCCGCCACGCGCCCATCGACCTGACGGACGACCAGCACCGAGGAAGATCGCGCCGGGACATGGCCAACATCAAGAGTCAGATCAAGCGGAACCGCCAGAACGAGCGCCGTCACGCCCGCAACAAGGCCGTCCGCTCCGAGCTGAAGACGCGCACCAAGAGCGCGCTGCGGGCGGCCGAGGCCGGCGCCGACGACGTCGCGGAGCGCCTACGGGAGGCCGTGAAGCGGATCGACAAGGCGGCGGCGAAGGGCATCATCCATCCGAACCAGGCCGCTCGCCGCAAGTCCCGTCTCGTCCGCCACATCGCCCAGCTCGTCGACGAGCGCTCCGCCGGGTAGCAGGTCGCGCCCTGGGGCTGCGGCGAGGCGCGAGCGCACATGGTGACGCGTTGCGCGTGACGACCCCTCCCGGTGAGCTCGTCCCGGTCGGGCAGCTGAGCGCGTCCGAGCTGGAGGCGGTGGCGGAGCTCGAGGCGCTCTGCCTCAGCCACGACGGCGGTCGCCTCAAGCTCGAGTGGCCCTCGCTGCGGAACCGTCCCGCCGGGACGACGAGCGACTTCCTCTGGGTCGTCGGCGGCGAGGTGGTCGGCTTCGCCGGCCTCTACCAGTGGCGGCCGACCGACCTCGAGCTGTGCGGCATGGTCCACCCCGACTGGCGCCGCCAGGGGATCGGCGGCTGCCTGTACGAGGCGGCGGCGGCGGAGGCGGCCGGCCGGCGGCCGCTCCTCGCGCTCCTCATCGTGGACCGGGCCCTCGAGGCCGGCCGCGAGCTCGCACGCTCACGCGGCGGCCGGCTCGACCACTCCGAGCACCGCATGCAGCAGCGCCGGGAGCCTGAGCTGCGCGAGGAGAAGGTGCGGGTGGAGCTTCGGGGCGCCAGGATCGAGGACGCCCCGTTCGTCGCCGGGTGCGTCGCGGCCGCGTTCGGGGAGGAGCCCGCCCGGCTCGACCCCGGGGACCGCGAGGCGGCCGAGCGCGTCGTCGCCCGGACCACGGTCATCCACGACGGGAGGTCCGGCGAGCCGGTCGGCGTCCTGCGCGTGGAGAGGGAGGGTGGCGCGGCCTCCATCTACGGCTTCGCCGTCCTCCCCGAGCGCCAGGGCCGCGGCTACGGCCGGGCTGCGCTCACGGCGGTGACAAGGAGACTGCACCGCTCGGGAGTCGGCGTCGTCTCGCTCGAGGTGCTCTCGACCAACGAGGCGGCGCTCCACCTCTACGAGACGTGCGGCTTCGACACGATCGGGACCGAGGACTACTACGCCATGCCGCTCGGCGATCTGGCGGGCGCCGAGGGCGGCTGACGGCGTCGGCCGGTCAGACCGAGCGCGCGACCCGGTCGCGACCTGCCCGCTTGGCCTCGTAGAGGGCGCCGTCGGTGCGCTGGAGGAGCCGTCCGAGATCCTGGTCCTTGTCGGAGAGCTGCGCCACGCCGACCGAGGCGGTGACCGAGACCGGCCCGGCTGCCGTCGGGATCGGCGACTCGGAGATGGCATAGCGGAGCCGCTCGGCGAGGTCCGTCGCCACTTGCAGGTTGCCCCGCACGACGAGGGCGAACTCCTCGCCTCCGTACCGCCCGAGGAGGTCGCCGGAGCCGATCACGCCGGAGATCCGCTGGGCGACGGCCCGGATCACGTCGTCACCCGAGGCATGCCCGAAGCGGTCGTTCACGTCCTTGAAGTGGTCGATGTCGAGCATCATCGCGGAGAGCGCCGTGCCGGCGAGACGCGCCTCGGCGAAGGCCTGGCGGGCGAGCTCGAAGAAGTGGCGGCGGTTCGCGATGCCCGAGAGCTCGTCGCGCTGGGCGAGGGTCTGGACCCGTGAGAAGAGCTGGGCGTTCTCGTACGCAACGACGCCCTGGCCGGCAAGCGCGGCCACGATCTTGGTCTGGGTGTCGCCGAAGGCGCTCGGCCGCCTCGCGACGACGACGAGAGCACCCACCGCCGCGTCTCGCACGACGAGCGGGGCGATGACGAACGAGCCGGCCCGCCCGAGCAGGCCGAACAGGGGCGAGTTGCGCTCGGAGATCACCGACGCGACGGAGATCGGGCTGCGCGACCGGAGCGCCTCGGCGATCTCGGGCTGGTCCGACCGGGCGATGTCGTAGCCCTCGGGGGGCAGGCCCACGTCGGCGCCGGCGGCCGCGACCACCTCGAGGCGCTCGCCCTCGGCGAGCAGCGTGGCCCCTGCGTCGGCCGAGAGGGCCTCCATGGCCATGCGGAGCATTGCGTCGAGCACGCCGCGGGGCTCGAGGCTCTGGCCGAGGGTGTGCATGGAGTCCCGCAGCAGCTCTGCGACCTCCCGTTGGCGTCGCTCGCTCGCGACCGAGAGCTCCATCTCGGCGAGGCGGGCCGTCTCGAGGGCGAAGGCGACGTGGCTCGTGATGGCGGCGAGGATCTCGACGTCGTCGTGGGTGAAGATGCCCTTGGCGAGGCGGCTGTCGAGGTAGACGGCGCCGAGGAGGCGCTCTTCCATGACGAGGGGCGCGACGAGGATCGAGCGCAGGCCGTGGGTGACGGCCGAGTCGGAGCCGAGGGCCGCGCCCTGCTCGGTGCCCGTGAGCACCATGGGCTCGCGGGTCGCCGCCACCTTGTCGACGACGGTGGTCGAGTAGCCGGTGAGCTCGACGAGGTCGTTGCCGCTCGCGTCCCGGCCGAGGTGGGGGCGCACAGCGCCGGTCTCCCCGTCGCAGAGGAACAGCAGTGCCCGCTCGGCGTTGAGGATGCGCACGGTCTCGTCGAGGGCGAGCCGGATCAGCTCCTCGGGGTCGAGCACGCGGGCGGCCGCGGCGCCGACCTGGAGGAGGGCCTCGAGCTGCCGGGCCGCCCTCGTCGCCCCCCGGAGGGGTCCGGCTCCCGGCCCGCCGGTCGGAGCCGCGAGGGCGAGCACGCGCGCGGCGCCGGCGTGCTCCCGGGCGTCGAAGAGGTGGCCGGCGCCGCTGCGGGCGAGGTGGGCGAGGCTCGTCGTCTGCGTCGGGTAGCGGCGGGTCGAGGTGAGCGTCGCCGTGGAGCGGGGCTCGATCCAGCGGGTGTAGGCCGTGAGGCCGAGGTCCTCGGCGAGGCGGCTCGCGGTGATCGCCGTCCGCTCGGCCTCTTGCTCGTAGCCGGCGCCGTCGAGCGCGCGGGCTCGCGCCATCGCGAGGGCGACCTCGACGCCGGGCGCGTCCTGGCCGACGAGGAGCTGCTCGGCCCGGGCGGCGACGCGGAGGGCACGGCGGTGCCGCCCGGTCGCGACGAGGTAGCCCGTCTTGGCCGTGAGGTGATAGGCCCGCAGCACCGGCGTCCTCGCTGCGATGCGGAGCTCGGCCACGGCCCGCCGCGCAAGGCGCCTGCGACTCCTGCGGTCGGCGCCCTCTGCGGCGAGGAGCTGGGCCACCCGCCCGTAGGCCTGCACGGCCCAAAACGACGAGAAGGTGTACGGGCAGTTCCACGGGGGGAGCCTCTTTGCCCGGAAGCTCTCCACCGCCTTGTCGAACGGCTCGCCGAGCTCGTTCAGGCCGAAGTGGAAGCTCGCAAGGGCGAGCTGGTAGGAGGCGAGCATCATCCGGGAGGGCTTCACCGAGGCGAGGTACTCCTCGACGCGCCGGATGCGGTCGAGCCCGGCACTCGGCTGGTCGAGGAAGCCGGCGAGCGAGATGCCGACGAAGTCGAAGGACCGGATCTCCTGCTCGCCGCCGCCCGCGGCCTCGGGCCGGACGTGCCACAGCGCCTCGTCGAGCCACGAGATCTCCTCGAGGACCCGGCCCCGCAGCGCGAGCCCGTGGCAGAGCTGGACCACCCCGGTCACCATCTCGCCGGTCGAGAGCCACCTCAGGTCCTGGCGGAGCGTCTCGGCGAGCAGCTCCTCGGAGCGGATCGAGTCGCCCTGGTACTCGAGGCTCATCCCTTCGAGCAGCTTCGCGTGGGCCTTGGCGTAGGGGTCGCCCGTCGCCTCGGCGACGCGCCGGACGTGGCGGGCCATCAGCCTCGCCGGACCGTTCAGGCGGGTCTGCGCGAGCAGCGAGCCGATGCCCGAGTAGACCGCGACGTACTCGCGGGAGTGGCCGAGCCGGTTCGCCGGCAGGGTGGAGCGGATCGCGACGGCGATCTCGGTCCCCCAGCGGTGCTCCTGCTGAGAGGCGTACCCGGCGAGCTCGAGCATCCGGCACTGCAGCCGGAGCTTCTCGCGCGCCGGCATCGAGGCGCGGCCGAAGCCGATCCGGGTGAGGAGCATCGCGAAGGCGGCGGCCCCGGCGGCGAGGCTCGAGAGCCACAGCGCGAGGCGGTTGGACGGGAGCGGCCGCCCGAGAGAGCGGAGGCCCATGCGGGCGTGGTCGAGGCACTGCTCGCCGTCCCCGAGGGCGAATCGAAGGCGCGCGACCGCTTCGTGGACCCGCGCGCGCTCGGGCCCGTCCTGTTCGAGGCCGAGGGCGACCTCGTACCGGCCGAGGGCGCCGGCGGCGTCGCCCGTCCGGGCCATCGCGCTTGCGTAGTCGGCGTGGAAGGCGCCGCCGAGGGGGAGCGAGTGATCCCGGGCGATCGTGTCGGCGGCTGCGAAGAACCCGAGAGCCTCGTCGTCCGCCCGCGCGGCGAGGGCGAGGCGGGCCGCACGGTAGTTCGCCTGGAAGGCCTTGAGCGGCGACGAGTCAACCTCGCCGAGGGCATAGTGCCGGGCGATCTCGTAGATCGCGTCGGGCCGGCCGTCGCCACCCTCCTCGAGTGCCTCGGCCAGCAGCTGGTGGCTGCGCCGGGCCGAGGGCGGGTCGAGCGTGGCGAGCAGGCGCTCGCGGGTGCCCTCGTGCAGGAAGCGGTACCGGTCCGCCCCGGCCGGCTCCGCCACCCGTGCCCGTGCCGCCTCGAAGAGCGCGACGTGCACGTCGCCGAGCGGCCAGCGGGTCACCCTCGCAAGGAGATCGAGGCTGAACCGGGTGCCGATCACGGCCGCCTCCGTGAGGAGCCAGCGCGTCGCCGGCCGGAGCGTCTCGAGGCGGCGGAGGGCGAGGCCGAGCACGTCGCCTGGCAGGTCGAGCCCGGCGAGCACCTCGCCGTCGACCGAGAAGGTGCCCCAGCTCGGCCGGAGCACGCCGGCGTCGAGGGCGCTGCGCAGGTACTCGATGGCGGCAGCCGGGTTGCCGTTCGCCCGCAGGATGATCTCCGAGGCGAGGCCCGCATCGAGCGTGTCGCCGCCGAGCTGGCGCCGGAGGATCTGCGCGATGTCGTCGTCGGAGAGGGGGGCGAGCTCGATCCGCCGCCGCATGGCCTCGCCGAGCTGGTCGCGCAGCCTCGCGAGGCTGGCTCCGCTCGCCGGGTCATTGCGCGAGGTCACGACGAGCAGGAGGGGGATCCGCTCGAGCTCGGGGGCGAGGTAGGCGAGGACGCGATAGGTGGCGTCGTCGGCGAGATGGGCGTTGTCGAGCACGAGGACCATGCCCGCGGCGCTCGCCGACGCGAGCGCGATCAACAGGTGGGCCGCCTCGACGACGGCGAACTCGTGCCAGGCCGGGGCGCCGTCGTCCGCGCGGGTGGGAGCGAGGTAGCGGTCGAGCTCGGGCGAGAGCCCCACGAGCGAGCTCGCCGTGCTCGGGTCGAACAGGCGCAGCTGCGAGCGGAGGCGGTCGAGCTCGGCCGGAGCCCGTATCTCGAGGTCGCCGAGGCACCGCCCGATCGCCTCGGCGAGTGGGCCGATCGGCGCAAGGTGGTCCGTCGTGAGCTGGGCTTCGACGACGGTGGCGCCGCCGGAGCGGGCCACCCTGACGAGCTCGGCGGCGAGCCGGGTCCTTCCTCCTCCCGGCTCCGACTCGAGGAGCACTGCGGCGCCGCAGCGCCCGGAGCGGGTCTCGCTCAGCAGCTCGACGAGCACGCCCATCTCGGTGTCGCGGCCGATGAGCGGGTCCTCGGCCGCCGGCCGCTCCTCCCCACTCAGCTGCGCGAGGGGCGAGGCGGTGCCGAGGGTGCCCCGGCGCAGCGCGGTGAGATCGGAGAGGAGGCGCTGCGCGTCCGGGTAGCGATCGTCCGGGTCCTTCGCGAGGAGCTTGGCGACAATGCGGCAGATCTGGGGGCTCGCGTCTCCTCGCAGCTCTGAGAGGTCAGGGGCGGGGGCGACGGCGTGCAGGCGGACGACCTCGCCGGCGTCGGCCGAGCGGAAGGGGGGCCGGCCGGCGAGGCACTCGAAGAGGACGGCGCCGAGGGAGTACAGGTCCGAGCGCCGGTCGACGGGCCGGCGCACCATCCCGGTCTGCTCCGGTGCGCTGTAGAGGACGGTGCCGACGACGGAGTCCTCGGGCTGGCGTGTCCCTGTCGGCGTGGCGAGACCGAAGTCGATGAGCACGGCGTTCCCGTCCTCGCGGATGACGACGTTGCGGGGCGAGACGTCCCGGTGCACGAGCCCGACCCGATGGGCGGCGTCGAGGGCGGAGGCGACGTCGGAGACGATGGCCGTCGCCTGCTGCTCGGAGAGGGGGCCGTGCGAGTCGATGAGCTGGGCGAGGGTGCGGCCACCGATGAGCTCCATCACGAGGTAGGCGACCCGGCCGTCGTCCCCGACCTCGTACACCTTGCCAAGGCACGGGTGGCGCAGCGCTGCCAGGATCGCCGCCTCGCGCCGGAACGCGATGCGGGCGGGGTCCTCGGGGCCGGAGAGCTCTCGGACCTTGACGGCGTACTGCTCGCCGGCGCGAAGGGCACGGTAGACCGCCGTCGTCGCTCCCCTGCCGAGCTCCTCCACGAGCTCGAACTCCGGGATCGCGAACCGTGTCGCCTCCGCTGTCACCTGCCCCCCATGTGCCCCGCCGAGCGGGTCGTCCTTCTCGTCCCGCTCGCAAGCGAGCTCACCGATCGAGCTTACCCCCGGCGGAAGGCGGGCCCCGGACCGCCTACGACGCCGGAGCTCCCCCGGGGCGCAGCGGCGGCGACCCGCCGTCGAGCAGGACCGTCATCTCGTCCTGGCCGCTCGCCATGCCGAGCTCCCACGCCCCGACGCCGGCGGTCCGAAAGGCTGCTGCGAGCGCCACCTTGAGCGCCACCGAGAGTGGGTTGTCGTACCAGGTCTCGTGCCACCGCCCCTTGTCGCGAAAGGAGATGTACGGGGTCTCGGTCGACGGGTCCCACGCCGCCGGCCGGCCGGCGGCGAGCACCTGGTCGTAGCTGACGGCCTCGGGCTCGCCGACGGTGCCGGCCGCCCGTCCGGACCGTGACAGCGTGAAGTCGTAGCCGTAGAACGGGATGCCGAGGATCACCTTTGACGCCGGCACCGTGGCGACATAGCTCGCGAGCGAGCTCGCGTCGCAGAGCTCGGCGCCGACGAGGGGGGCGGTCGGACCGGGCGAGCGCAGGTCCGACATGTCGTAGGCCATGACGAAGAACTGGTCGACGAAGGGTGCGAGCGCCCGCACGTCGAAGAAGCCCTCCTCGTCGACGGCCGACTGGGGCAGCGTGTTGAGCACGATCGTGGTGGACGGCTCGAGGGCGCGAAGGCGGGAGGAGAACGCCGCCATGAACCTGACGAAACCCGCCCGCGCCGAGGCGAGCTGGCCCTCGAGGTCGAGGTCTACCCCGTCGAAGCCGTCCGCCCGCATGAGCTGTGCGACCGTCCCGGCGAGCCTCCGGCCGGAAGCCGGGTCCGCCGCCAGGCGGGCGAGGACGCTCTCGCTCACCGAAGAGACGGTGAGCAGGACGCGCGTCCCGGCGGCGTGGGCGGCCGACACCACCGGGGCGACGTCGCCGTTCACGAGATCGTCCCAGCCCTGGCCGCTTCGGAGCAGGCGGCCGCCCGAGCGCACCACCACTGCGTAGTAGGCGACCTCCGAGAGGGCGGCGTAGTCCACCGTGGCCGCGGCGGCGATCTCCCAGCTCGGGAGGAAGCCCAGCACCACGTGGGAGCCGAGACCTGCACCGAAGGGACGGGCGGGGAGGTCCGGCGCCGGCGCACCCGGGCGAGTGGGCAGCGTGACGTGGACGTCGGCGAGGGCGGCCCGCACGGCTCGCTGCTCGGCGGCCGAGTAGGGGGCGTACGGGCTCACCGGGATCGTTCCGGACGAGCCGCCGCCGGGAGCTCCGCCGGCCGAGCAGGCAGAGCCGAGACAGCCGGCCGCCACGAGCGCGAGGCTGGCGACGCCAGCGCCGCCGCGTCGACACCGGCGCCGAGGCTCCATGACGCCGGGGAGCGTACCGGAGGCGGTGCCCGGGTCGGTGCCGCCCGGCTCAGTACGCTGCGTGCAGTGGTGTTCGTCGAGATCCTGCGCCTTCTCGTCGTGCTCACCGGCGCGCTCGTGGGGCTCGCGGCCTCCTCCGGCGCCTCGGCGGGGGCGAGGGTCGCAGGAGCCGTGGTCGGGGTGCTCGCCGGCTACGTGGCGGGCGGCATTGCGGGCCGCCTCGTCGACCGGGGCGTGAGACGGGCGGACCGGTCGCTGCTCGACGTGTCGGCGCCCGAGGTCCTCGCCGGGTCCTTCCTCGCCGGGCTGGGCTTCCTCGTCGGGGTGGTGCTCTGCCTGCCCCTGTTCATCTTCTTCCGCCACGACTACGACTACCCGATCGCGGCTGCCGCCGGCTGGGTCGTGGGTGCCATCGGCCTCAAGATCGGCTCGGTGAACGGCCGCCGGCTCGCCGAAGCAGCTCGCATGACCCGCAGGCTCGAGCCGTTCCAGGAGGTCGCCCCGGGCGCCGTCCTCGTCGACACCTCGGCCGTGATGGACCGCTCGTTCCTCGTCCTCGCCACGGCCGGCCTCCTCGGGCGGGAGATCCTCGTCCCCGAGCCGGTCCTCGACGAGCTGACCACGCTCGGCGAGAGCCCTGATCCGGTCGCCTCGAGGAGGGCTCGCCGGGGGCTCGAAGCGATCGACGCCGTCCGCCAGGCCGGGGTTGCCGTCAGCATCGTGCCCGGCGACGTCCCCGAAGTCGGGCTGACCGAGGAGAAGGTGCTCCAGATCGCTCGCCGGCTCGGGGTTCGGTGCTACACCTGCTCGGGCGAGCTCGCCCGCAGTGCCGCGAGGACCGAGGTACCGATCGTCGACCTCCGGGAGCTCGTTGCCGACCTCGCCCCTGACCACGTGCCGGGAGAGCGCCTCTCGGTCGATCTCGTGCGCCCTGGTCGCCAGCCCGGCCAGGCCATCGGCTACCTGCCCGACGGCGACATGGTGGTGGTGAACGGCGCCGAGGAGCTCGTCGGACGGGAGGGAGTTGAGGTGCTCGTGCTCTCGACGCGGCCGACGGCCCAGGGGATGCTCGTCTTCGCCCGCCTCGACGACGGTGCCGGCGAGGGCGCCCCCCCGCCCGTCAGAGCGCTTTGACGGCGCCAACGAGCTTGGTGAGCGAGTCCTTCGCGTCCCCGAACAGCAGCGTCGTCTTCGGGTCGAACAGCAGGTCGTTGTCGATGCCGGCGAAGCCCGGCCGCATCGAGCGCTTCAGGAAGACGACGTTCTTCGCCTCGTCGACCGCGAGGATGGGCATCCCGTAGATCGGGCTGCCCGGCGAGGTCTTGGCGGCAGGGTTCACGACGTCGTTCGCCCCGACGACGAGGGCGACGTCGGCGAGATGGAACTCGGGGTTGACCTCGTCCATCTCCTTCAGCTGCTCGTAGGGGACGTTCGCCTCGGCGAGGAGGACGTTCATGTGGCCGGGCATGCGGCCGGCCACGGGGTGGATGGCGTAGGAGACCTCGACGCCGCGGCTCTCGAGGAGGTCGGCGAGCTCCCTCGCGACGTGCTGGGCCTGGGCGACGGCGAGCCCGTACCCCGGGACGATGATGACCTTCTGGGAGTACGCGAGGAGGACGGCGAGATCCTCGGCGCTCGCCGAGTGGACGGAGCGGTCGCCGGCAGCCCCGTCTCCGGTCCCGGCCGTGATCACCGACCCGAAGGCGGAGAACAGGATGTTGGGGAGCGATCGCCCCATGGCGGCGCTCATCATGCGGGTGAGCAGGGTGCCCGAGGCGCCGACGAGGGTCCCGGCGACGACGAGCAGGTACGAGTGGAGGACGAAGCCGCTCGCGGCGACGGCGAGGCCGGTGAACGAGTTCAGCAGGGAGATCAGCACCGGGACATCCGCGCCTCCGATCGGCAGCACGAACGCGATCCCGAACAACAGGGCGAGGATGCCGACCACGGCGACGAGCCAGGCGTGGGGGGAGACGCACGCCGCGATGCCGAGGCCGAGGATGCCGCCGCCGACCACCGCGTTCATCACCTGCTGGCCCGGATAGGTGACCGGCCTCCCGGTCATGAGCTCCTGCAGCTTGGCGAAGGCGACCACCGAGCCCGAGAACGAGACCGAGCCGACGATCACGCCGAAGAGGACCTCCACCACCTGGTAGACGGCGAGCTGCCCGGGGTTGGAGCGGGCGAACTCGCTGAGGGAGATGAGGGCCGCGGCCCCACCGCCGACGCCGTTGAACGCCGCCACCATCTGCGGCATGGCGGTCATCTTGACGAGCCGGGCCGCCGGGAGGCCGATGACGGCGCCGACGACCATGGCGACGATGATGAGAGGGAAGTTCGTGAGCCCCGGCGTTGCGAAGGTCATGGCGATGGCGAGCGCCATCCCGGCCGCCCCGACCAGGTTGCCCGCACGGGCGGTCTTCGGCCCCGAGAGCCCCTTCAGGGCGAGGATGAAGCAGATCGCCGCCACGAGGTAGGCGACGTCGATGCCGGTGCCGAGGCTCATGGGCCTGGCGCCGGCTCGGCGGCCGGAGCCGCGCTGGCGTCGTCAGCCGCCGCGGGAGCGCTCGCCGTCGCGCTCGCGGACGGGGGGCCGGCTGCGGGCCCGACGGCTCGGCCGGGCTGGCGGCCCTTGAACATCTCGAGCATCCGATCCGTGACGACGAACCCGCCGACCACGTTCAAGGTGGCGAGGACCACGGCGATGAAGCCGAGCGTGAGCTCGATGCCGCCGTGGGAGGTGCCGAGGACGAGCATCGCGCCGACGAGGACGACGCCGTGCACGGCGTTCGTGCCCGACATGAGGGGCGTGTGGAGGATGCTCGGCACCTTGGAGATGACCTCGAAGCCGACGAAGGCCGCCAGCACGAAGACCGTGAGGAAGTTGAGGATGTCGTTCACGCCGGCGCTCCCTCCAGCAAGGCCCGGGTCGGCCCATGGCGGACCTCGCCCCCGTGGGTGACGCAGGTCCCGGCGACGATCTCGTCGTCGAAGTCCGGGGCCAGTGCGCCGTCGTGGACGAGAAGAGCGACGAGCTCGGCCACGTTGCGCGAGTAGAGGAAGCTCGCGTGCTGCGCCATGGTGCTCGGCATGTTGCGAGCGCCGTAGACGAGGACGTTGCCCACGGCCACCTCCTCGCCCGGCCGGGAGAGCTCGCAGTTCCCGCCGCTCTCGGCGGCGAGGTCGACCACGAGGCTGCCCGGCGACATCGCCTGGACCATGTCGGCCGTGACGAGCACGGGAGCCTTCCTGCCGGGGATGGCGGCAGTGGTGATGACCACGTCCGCCGCCGCGACCTCCTTGCCGATGAGCTCGCGCTGGCGGGCGAGGAAGTCCTCGGACTGCTCGCGGGCGTATCCCCCCTCGCCTTCCTGGGCTTCGAGCTCGAGCTCGACGAAGGTGGCGCCGAGCGAGCGCACCTCGTCGCGAGCGGCGGGGCGGACGTCGTAGGCCCGCACGACGGCACCGAGGCGGCGGGCCGTCGCGATCGCCTGGAGACCCGCCACACCGGCGCCGAGCACGAGCACCTTCGCGGGCGGGACCGTGCCGGCCGCGGTCATGAACAGCGGGAAGAAGCGGGGCAGTCTCGTGGCGGCGACGAGCACGGCCTGGTAGCCCGAGACGGTTGCCTGGGAGGAGAGGGCGTCCATCGACTGTGCCCGGCTGATGCGGGGGAGGAGGTCCATGCTGAAGGCGGTGATCTGCCGCTCGGCGAGGACCCTCACGAGCTCGAGGTCGGCACCGGGCTGGAGGAAGCTCACGACCGCCGAGCCCGGCCGGAGCTCACGGGCCTCGGTGGCCGTCGGCGCCTGCACCTTGCAGACGAGGTCGGCCTTGGAGAGCGCCGCCTCGGCGCTCTCCGCGATGCTCGCCCCCTTCGCCGCGTAGGCGTCGTCGAAGAACAGGGCGCCGGCGCCCGCTTGCGTCTCGAGGACCACCTCGAAGCCCACCGCCGACAGCTTCGCGACGACGTCCGGGGTGACGGCAACCCGGCGCTCGCCGACCGCACGCTCCCGCGGGACCGCTAGCTGCATCCACGCGTTCTAGCAAAGGCCGGCTTCTCCCGGCAAAGGAGGCGGCGAGGGCTTAGCATTGAGGCGTCGAGACACAACTCCACGCTCAGCCGCCGGACTCCGTTCCGACGGAGTTCGATCCTGTCGCGTCCCAGCTGCGCGGCGTGATGAGCCTCGCGCGCCGACTGATCTCGGTCACCGATGAGCAGGAGCTGCTGAGGCTCGTCTGCCTGACGGCAAGGGAGCGCCTCGGCTACACGGCCTGCGCCCTCGCCCTGCGGGGCGACGACGGGAACTTCCGCTTCGTCTCGATGTCGGGCCTCACCCCGGAGCAGGAGCTCACCCTGCGCGGCCGCCGGATGTCGATGAGCGCCTTCGAGGCGCTGAGCCACGCTGCCATGCAGAGCGGGCAGGTCTATCTCGTGCCCCCCGGCCACCCCGTGCGCCAGCGCGAGGACGTCCGTGCCGGCATCATCGAGACCGGGGTCTCGGTGCCCTCCCGCTCGTGGCGCCAGGGCTCGATGCTCTTCGTGCCCCTGATCGGGAGCGACGGCCAGCCGGTCGGCTTCATCAACCCCGACGACCCACTGTCGGGGGAGCTCCCGACGAGCGAGCACGTGACCGTCCTCGAGGCTCTCGCAGAGCTCACGGTCGTCGGCCTCGAGCTCGTCCGTGCCCGGGCGACGGAGCGCTCGAGCATCGCCGTCGTGGAGGCCCAGCGCCGCCAGCTCGAGGCGCTCATGACGGCGAGCGCCCAGGTCCGGGGCGGCCTCGTGCTCGACGACGTGCTGCACGAGATCGCGATCGCGATGACCTCGGCCGGGGGGTTCAACCGGGCCGCCGTCTACCTGTTGCGGGACGACGACGTGCTCGAGTGCCGCGCCACGGTCGGGCTCAGCGCGGCCGAGGACGAGGAGCTGCGGTCGAGCACCATCTCGCTCGCCGAGTTCGCCCCGGCGATGCTGCCCCAGATGCAGATCAGCCGGTCCTACCTGTTCGACCACCGGCGGTTCGTCCTCCCGGCCGAGCTCGACGCGAAGCTCAACGTGCCCGCCGTCGACCGGGAGTGCAAGGAAGGGGAGTGGCACCCTGAGGACATGCTGACGGTGCCCCTCGTGGACAAGGACGGCTCCATGCTCGGGGTGATCTCGCTCGACGAGTCCTCGAACGGCCTCCTTCCCGACCGCGCCCACATCGAGGCACTCGAGTTCTTTGCCGACCAGTGCGCGACGGCGATCCTTCACGCCCGCCGCTTCGAGGTCGTCCGGGTCGAGGCGCTCACCGACCCCCTCACGGGCCTCGCCAACCGGCGGGCGCTCGAGGACGTCATCGAGGCGTCGGTCAACCGCTACCAGCGCTTCGGCGAGCCGGCGACGCTGCTGTTCATCGACATCGACCACTTCAAGGACGTGAACGACTCGTTCGGTCACGCCGTCGGCGACGGGGTCCTCCAGCGGGTCGGCGCCGCGCTGCGCGAGCGGCTCCGGCGGGGCGACCTCATCGCCCGCTACGGGGGCGAGGAGTTCGTCGCCCTCCTCCCGGACTCCACTATCGAGTCGGGCTCCGCCCTTGCAGAGTCGCTCCGCAAGCGCATCGAGGCCCTCGACCTGCACGACGTCTGCGGCGACCTCCCCATCCGGGTCTCGATCGGTGTCGCCGGGATCGGGCCTGGCCTGCTTGACGCCGCCTCGCTGCTGGCAGCGGCCGACGCCGCCATGTACCGGGCGAAGCGGGAGGGGCGCAACCGGGTGAGTGTGGCGGAAGCTCCCGCCTGAGGCGCCCGTAGACTTGCTGCGTGGACGAGCGCAGCATCTGGCGGGAGCGTTTCGCCGCCGCTCGGCAGCGGGACGCCGACTTCGAGACGATCTCTGGCGTGGCGGTCGAGCCCGTCTACGCCGCTGCCGGGAGCGAGATGCCGGGCGTCTACCCGTTCACTCGGGGTCCCTACGCGTCGATGTACCGATCGAAGCTGTGGACGATGCGGCTGTTCGCGGGCTTCGGCACGGCCGAGGACACCAACGTCCGCTTCAAGGAGATCCTGCGCTCCGGTGGGGACGGCCTCTCGACGGCCTTCGACCTTCCGACGCTCATGGGCCGGGACTCCGACGATCCCCACTCGCTCGGCGAGGTGGGCCGCTGCGGCGTTGCCGTGGACACCCTGGCCGATGTCGAGGACCTCTTCGCCGGCATCGACCTCGGCGAGGTCACGACCTCGATGACGATCAACTCGCCGGCGGCCGTCCTGCTCGCGATGTACGTCGCCGCCGCGGAGCGCTCCGGGACCGAGCGGGCCCGGCTCGGCGGGACGATCCAGAACGACATCTTGAAGGAGTACCAGGCCCAGAAGGAGTACGTCTTCCCTCCCCGGCCCTCGATGCGGATCGTGACGGACATGATCCGGTTCTGCTCGGCCGAGATGCCGAAGTGGCACACGGTCTCGGTCTCCGGGTACCACATCCGGGAGGCGGGCTCGACCGCAGCCCAGGAGCTCGGCTTCACCCTCGCCAACGGCTTCGCCTACGTCGAGGCGGCCATGGCGGCGGGGGCGGCGGTGGACGACTTCGCCCCGAGGCTGAGCTTCTTTTTCAATGCTCATCTCGATTTCTTCGAGGAGATCGCCAAGTACCGGGCCGCGCGGCGTATCTGGGCGCGCTGGATGAAAGAGCGCTACGGGGCAACGTCCGAGCGCTCGATGCAGCTGCGCTTCCACACCCAGACCGCAGGCTGCTCGCTCACCGCCCAGCAGCCTGAGGTCAACATCGTGAGGACGGCCATCGAAGCCCTCGCCGGCGTCCTCGGCGGGACACAGAGCCTGCACACGAACTCGATGGACGAGGTCCTCGCCCTCCCGACGGAGAAGGCGGCCCGCATCGCCCTGCGGACCCAGCAGGTGATCGCTCACGAGACGGGCGTCACGAACGTCGCCGACCCCCTCGGCGGGTCGTACTTCGTCGAGGAGCTCACTGCGGAGATGGAGCGCCAGGCGGAGGCGATCTTCGCCCATCTCGACGAGCTCGGAGGAGGCTCGATCCTCGAAGGCGTGTACGCCGGGATCGACCAGGGCTGGTTCCAGTCGGAGATCGCAGACTCCGCCTACGCCTTCGAGCAGAAGGTCTCGACAGGGCGCCGGGTCGTCGTCGGCGTCAACGCCTTTCTCGAGGGCAACGAGGAGGAGCCGCCGGAGATCCTCCACATCGGCCCGGAGGTCGAGGAGCTCCAGTGCAAGCGCCTGGCGGAGGTGCGCCGGCGGCGCTCCGCCGAGGCGGTCGCTGCGGCGCTCGCCGAGGTGCGGGAAACGGCCGCGGACCCGACGCGCAACCTCGTCCCGGCGATCCACGACGCGGTCACGGCCTACGCGAGCGTGGGCGAGATCATGTCGGCGATGGCGGACGTCTTCGGCCGCTGGCGCGAGACGCCCTCGATCTGAGCCCGTCCGGGTCTCACCGCACGGTGCCACGGCGAAGCGCGGGGCTGCTCGTCTACCGGCGGCGCCCCTCCGAGCAGGTAGAGGTCCTCCTCGCCCACCCCGGCGGCCCCTTCTTCGCGAGGAAGGACCTCGGTTCGTGGACCGTCCCGAAGGGTGAGCACGACGACTCCGAGCCGCCACTCGCAGCGGCACGGCGGGAGTTCGCAGAGGAAGTCGGCCTCGCTCCCCCTGAAGGCGCCTGCCTCGACCTCGGGGAGGTGCGGCAGGCAAGCGGCAAGCTCGTGCGCGCGTTCGCAGTCGAGGGCGATCTCGACCTAACCGGCAGCACGAGCAACCTCTTCGAGATGGAGTGGCCGCTCTCATCGGGGCGGAAGGAGAGCTTTCCGGAGGTCGACCGCGTGGAGTGGTTCGACCTCGCCGAGGCTCGGCGCCGTCTCAACCCCTCACAGGTGGCGTTCGTGGACCGCCTCGCGGCGTTGCTCGGACCGGCTGGCTGAGGCGGGCCCGGCGGCCGCTCGCCATCGAGTCCGGCGGCGCGTCAGGCGCAGAGGCGGCCGTCGTGGAGCCGGACCACTCGCTCGCAGCTTCGAGCGACGAGCGGATCGTGGGTGGCGATGACGAGGGTCGTGCCGAGGCGCTCTCGCGCCTGCCACACCACGGCGAGCAGGGCCCGCGCGGTGAACGGGTCCAGACCGCAGGTTGGCTCGTCGGCCAGCAAGAGGCGAGGGTGGCTCGCGATCGCGTGCGCCACCGCGAGCCGTCGCTGCTCGCCGCTCGAGAGCTCGTGCGTCAGGCAGTGCGCGCGGGCCTCCAGGCCGACGGCCGCAAGCGCCTCCGCGGCGCGAGACAGCGAAGGAGCGCGCAGGCAGGCCGTGGAGAGGAGGGTCATCATGTTGCCGAGGACGCTCAGCTCCCTTGCGAGCTCCCCGTCGCGTGGAACCGTGGCGACGCGGCGAAGGTGCTTGCTGCGCTCTCTGCGGCTGAGGGCTCCAAGGTCGGCGCCGTCGAGGCTGACTGTGCCGGACGTGGGTCGGGTCGCACCGGAGAGGATGCGCAACAACGTCGACTTCCCGGCGCCTGAGCTGCCGACGACAGCGAGGGACTCTCCCGGCGCTACGGACAGCGTGACGCCGTCGAGTGCCATCACGTGTCCGCCGTCCGGAGCCGGATAGCGATGGGCGACGCCGACGACACGGACGAGGGCGCCCTGCACGGTCGGACGTCAGGAGGGCTGGCTGATGAAGATGGACCACCTCGTTCCTGCAGGTGCCTCCACCTTCACCTTGATCTCCCCGGCACGGGTGACGAACGACGTCACACCGGTCCTGTTGTCGCACGGGCCCTGGCCGAAGAGCCCGACGAGATAGAGGGCGCCCGGGCCCGAGCAGACCGTCTGGACATAGACGCGCCCGCTATGCACCCGAACGGCGACGGCGGCGTGGTCGCCCCGCCCGGTGAGCATGGCGAGCTTCGGCCAGGTCGAGCTCTCGAGCCCGGCGATCGGCAGCTTCGCGAGCGCGCGCGTGCTGGGCCCGCCGCTGTGAGCGTGGTCGCGTTGATGAGTCGTGCTGGGTCGTGGGCCAGCCGTCCGAGAGCCGTTGCCGCTGCAGGCACCGAGAGCCAGCCCGCCCACGACGAGGGCGAGCATGGCCCGAGCCGGCGCCGATGCCCGAAGCACCGGCGCCGGCCCCCTCCATATGGGGCGCAAGGTTGCCGTCAGCGGGCGAGGGTTGCCTGCGGTCAGGGTGGGGTCGGTGACGGGTTGTAGCCGCCCGCTACTCCGACTGGCACGTTCAAAAGGATGACGCCGGTTGTCTCGACTCTCCCGGAGCGTCTCGCCGGTTGCGTCCGCGAGGAGCCCGCGCCCACGACGCCGCCGATGTGGCTCCCGTTCGGGGTGATGGCATGCCGACTCCGACGACCGGCGTCGGGCGACCCGCGGAGCATTTGTGGCAGACATGGTCTCGTCGGCAGGGGCGGAGCACGGGCAGCCGGATGTCGGGGCGCTAGCGCTCGACTCCGGGTCGACCTGCGCCGTCGGTCGCCCGGAGCTCGCCCAGCAGAGCAGGCTTCGCCCGGAGATCGCGAGCCTGCGTAATGAATTGGTACGGCTAGTCAAGGTCCTGCCTCGCGATGTAGTTGCGACACCGGTTTCATGCTGAA
The DNA here is from genome assembly GCA_035294725.1 of Acidimicrobiales bacterium. Taxonomy (GTDB): domain Bacteria; phylum Actinomycetota; class Acidimicrobiia; order Acidimicrobiales; family Bog-793; genus DATGKK01. The sequence goes on from DATGKK010000009.1 coordinate 21,327, forward strand.
GTTGGCGATATGCTGACACTGCCACGCGCGGTTGGCCGACGGCTCAGGTGTGGGGAAAGTCAGCGATCCGTGCTTGCCCTCGCCGTGATCTCGGTCCGCTCTCGTTTGTCAGTCAGACGGAGCGCAGGTTCGAGCTCGACGTTGCGCAGCGTCGGCAGCCTGACCGCGGCGCGGGGAGAACTGCCGGGAGCCTCACGTGCCGGCGACGCCCACTTGCGAAGGCCGCACGAGCGCAAGGCCTCGCCAGCGACCGAGGGGCGGGCGACTCGTACCCTTTCACCGCGTCGATCGAGCCGCGGTGGCGGCGATGCGGTAGTCGACCCGCTTCCCGGCCACGACGACGAGGACGGGTGACGTGATGTCCTTTACCGGGATCTGGGCTCCGAAGACGACCGCGGCTGCGGCCGTCGGGGCACAGCGGCTCCCCGCGAGCGCCTCGTGGCCAGCGTCGATCCGAAGTCCTGATGGACCGACACAGGTCCACCAGATGCTGAACCTCGTGGCTCCCGACGGGAGGTCGAGAGTGATCACAGAGCGCCCTCGGCCGGCGCTCGTGCCGACGACCGCCGTTCCCGCGGAGAGCGGGTGCGGAACCGGGTTCGGCAGAGTCCTCCCGTCGGCGTGGCCATCAGACGACGTACGAGTCGGGCCCGACGTAGGCGGGGAGCTCCCGTGACGGTGCTGCGGACCGGCCACATGGTCACATGAAGTCGCGCAGATCGCGACCATGCTGAGCAATCCCGCAGCGACGACTGATCGGGCAGGTCGCGCCCGCCGAACACCCTGCGATTGCGAAGGACGGGTCACGAGTGATCGAACGCGGGTGAGTGCGCGGGCAGCTGAGCCACGCCCGATCCTTCGAGTTCGTACTTGCAGGAGTCAAGCTGCGCGTACTTGTACCAGTCCATCGTGTAGCCCATCGCGCCGAGCGCCAACCAACCCCAGCTCTGGTTGCTCGGGACCGTCCACGAGCCGCTCATGTCGGTGGTCGTCGTCCGGGAGTAGCTGATGCTGGCGTCGATCGACGCTTGTGCCGATGCGATGATGGCGCTGACGTCGAACGAGCCGGAGCCCCCGACCGTGCCCGTCCATGTCGTCCCGGTCGCCACGTCGATCTTGAGGGTCACTCCGGACCTGCCCGTGGCGATCTTGTCCGGGTCCGGGACGAACTTTGGCTGCGCCGAGCCGACCGAGTAGATGACGGCACCCATGCCACACTGCGGCGCTGTGCCTCGCAGTTGTCCGGCCTGCGAGGCACCGGCAGCTGCCGGGAGACCAAGGACGATGAGGGCTCCGGATGCGCTGACGAGGATCATGCCCGAACCAATCCGGAGAAGACGACGCCGACGCGCACGCAACGTCGTCGAGCGCGAAGAGATGGTGCTGCTAGTCAAGATATTCCGCCTTTCTCACCTCCGCTCGAGGAGCGGACCGCCGTTTGGATCGCGATGATACTGATACGTAGCATAGTTGGCAAGAGGCTGCCATTGCCTGTCTCGGTGAGCGTGTCGCGCTCCGACCTGCCGGGGGCCTGAGCGAGGTCATCGATGCCCGCAAGGTCGCCCGTCGTCGCGAACGGGATCGCGTGCGCAGCCGCTGTGTGCTGCGGGAAGGTTTCCCCTTGCTCAGCTTCGGGTCTCTTCCCAGGGCCGTCCCGAGTCGGGATCTGGCTCGTGGGGCAGCCCGAGCACCCGTTCCGCCACGATGTTGCGCTGCACTTCGGCGGTGCCGCCGCCGATGGTGAGAGCGGGGGAGAAGAGGTAGCCGAAGGCCCAGGTGGGGTTGGGGTCATCGAAGGGTGCGCGGTCAGCCAGCATCCCTCCGGCGCCGCAGAGATCCTTCGCGAGGCCCATGACGTGCTGGCCGTGCGCGTCCGCGAGCGCCTTGCGCACGGAGGCCTCCGGCCCGGGCGGCCGGCCGGCGACGGCGGCGGCGACCGTGCGGAGGCGGATGAGCCGCAATATCTCCGCCTCGACGTACAGCCGGACGAGACGGTCGCGCATGACGGGATCGGTCGCGCCGCCATGCCGCCGGACGAGCTCGATCAGCTCGTGGGCCGTGGGGCCTCGACCCCACAGGGCGCCCTCTCCTGAGAGCGAGACCCGCTCGTTGCCGAGCGTGACCTTCGCGAGCGCCCAGCCCTGGTTCTCCTCCCCGACGCGGTTCTCGATCGGGATGCGCGCCTCGTCGAAGAAGACCTCGTTGAAGCTGTGGGCGCCCGTCATGTCGACGATCGGCCTGATCGTGATGCCGGGGGAGTCCATCGGGCAGATGAGGTAGGTGATGCCCTGGTGCTTGGGGGCCGAAGGGTCGGTCCGGGCGATGAGGATGCCGAAGTGCGCGAGGTGCGCGCCGGAGGTCCACACCTTCTGGCCCGAGACGACGTAGCAGTCGCCGTCGCGCACGGCCCGGGTGGAGAGCCCGGCGAGGTCCGAGCCGGCTCCGGGCTCGGAGAAGAGCTGGCACCAGAGCTCCTCGCCGGCGAGGAGCGGCCAGAGGTAGCGCTCCTTTTGCTCCGGCGTGCCGGCATGGATGATCGTCGGGCCGGCCCAGCCGATCCCGATGACGTTGTCGGGGCGGCGCACTCCGGCCCGGCGGAGCTCCTCGTCGACGATCAGCTGCTCGACCGGGTCCGCGTCGAGGCCCCACGGCCGTGGCCAGTGCGGAGCGACGTAGCCGGCCTCGGCCAGCTCGCGGCCGCTCGGCGTGGGGTGCTGTTCGAGGAAGCGCCGCACGCGTGCCCGGCGCTCGTCCCTCTCGTCCGGCAGTGTGAGGTCCACTGCCGGGGACGGTAGCGTACGGGACGTCAACCGCAAGGAGGAGGCAGAGATGCGCGTCGTCGTCGACTACGACCTGTGCGAGTCCAATGCCGTCTGCATGGGCATCCTGCCCGAGGTGTTCGAGGTGCGCGACGACGACTTCCTCTACGTCCTCGACGACCATCCGGGCGAGCAGTACCGGGAGCGGCTGATGGAGTGCGTGCGGTCCTGCCCGAAGCAGGCCATCTCCGTGGTCGAGGAGTGAGCGCAGGCCACCTCCAGGCCGACCGGCCCGTACGGGTCCGCATCGCACCCTCTCCCACCGGGTACTTCCACGTCGGCGGGGCCCGGACCGCGCTCTACAACTGGGCGTTCGCACGCCAGCACGACGGAGTGTTCGTGCTGAGGATCGAGGACACCGACGCCGAGCGCAACCGGGAGGAGTGGGTCGACGGCATCCTCGACGCGCTGCGATGGATCGGCACCGACTGGGACGAGGGCCCCTACCGACAGTCTGAGCGGGGCTACCTCTACCAGGCGGCGACCGAGCGTCTCTGGGAGGCGGGCCGGCTCTATGCGTGCGACTGCACCCGCGAGCAGGTGCTTGAGCGGACGAAGGACAACCAGGTGCCGGGCTACGACGGCTACTGCCGCGAACGGGGGTTGGAGCCAGGACCGGGAAGGGCGCTCCGCTTTGCAGTCGACCACCAGGGCCTCACCGTCGTTCACGACCTCGTGCGGGGGGACGTGGAGTTCGCGAACGCCACGATCGAGGACTTCGTGATCGTGAAGTCGAACGGTGCACCGCTGTTCGTCCTGGCCGTCGTCGTCGACGACCGCGACATGCGGATCAGCCACGTCATCCGGGCCGAGGAGCACCTCCCGACGACCCCGAAGGGCATCATGCTCTGGGAGGCGCTGAACGGCGCCGGCGGCGACCCCGTGGAGCTGCCCGCCTTCGCGCACCTACCGGTCCTTGTGAACGAGCGGCGTCAGAAGATCTCCAAGCGCCGGGACCGGGTCGCGCTCGAGGACTACGAGGCCGACGGGTACCTGCCCGAGGCGATGGCGAACTACCTCGCGCTGCTCGGGTGGACGCCGCCCGACGGGGCCGAGCTGTTCGGCCTCGAGGACCTCGTGAGGGAGTTCCGCCTGGAGGAGGTCAACCACTCACCCGCGTTCTTCGACGACAAGCGCCTCGTCCACTTCAACGGCATCTACATCCGTGCGCTCACGCCCGAGCAGTTCACCGAGCGGGTACGGGAGTGGGCCGGTCGCACGGGCCATCCGCTCGGGACCGACTTGTACGGTACGCCCGCCTGGCGGTCTCTCGCCCCGCTCGTCCAGGAGCGTGTGGCGACGCTGTCAGAGGTCCCACGGAACATCGAGTTCCTCTTCGCGCCGGAGTTCGAGATGGAGGCGGACTCCTACGAGCGCGCCATCTTGAACGACCCGGAGGGAGCGGCGATCCTCACGGACTCCCGGAGACGCTTCGGCGAGGAGGCGGACTGGTCGGCCCCTGCGCTGAAGGCGGCCTTGGAGGCCGTGGCCGAGGCCCACGGCCGCAAGCTCGGCAAGGCCCAAGCACCGGTCCGGGTCGCCACGCTCGGCCGGAGCGTCGGTCTGCCCTTGTTCGAGTCACTCGAGGTCCTCGGGCGGACCGAGACCCTCGGCCGCCTCGACGCCGCGCTGGAGCGAGTGTCGGCCACCTCTCGATGACGGCCTGACGCCAGACGCCGCCTCGCGAGCGGCAGGATCGCGCCCATGCTCCACCCATTGCGCTGGATCCGGCGGGTCATCTCGCTCATCGTGCTGGCGGCGGCGGCGTACTACGTCGTGAGCGGGGTGCAGGTCGTCAACGCCTCGGAGGCTCCTCAGGCTGCCGGGATCGCACCCCGGGCGCAGGCGGTGGTCGTCGTCAGTGCTGGCACCGCGAGCCTCGACGCTGACCTGCGCCTCCGGCTACGTCATGCGGCGCAGCTGCGAGCGCTCGGGCGGGCACCGGCCGTCGTCGTGGCGTGCGCCGACGGTGGCGAAGCGAGAAGGGAGACGGCGTTCCTCGTCCGGCACGGCGTCCCGGCCGGGGACGTCTCATCGGTCGTCGCGCCGGAGCTCCCCGCGCAGCTCCACCAGCTTGCCGCGCGGGCACGAGGTGGAACGGGCGTGCTCGTGGTGGCCGACAGTTGGCAGACACTCTGGGTCGTGCACGTCGCTCAGTCCGCCGGGCTCGAGGCGGCGGCGTCGCCGGTGACGCCACCCCGGAACGGGATCCTCGACGAGGCAAGGGCCGTCGCCGTGCAAGCGGCCGCCGTCGCGTGGGGGAGGATCGCCGGCTTCGCCTCGACGGGTTTCATCGCTGGATGAGCTCTCGTCGTGCGGCTCGGGCGTTCGCGAGCGATGCCATCGGTGGTTCCCTCGGAGCGGATCGGCCGGCCGCCCTGTTACGATGACCGAGCCCTTCGGGGGTGGTGTAATCGGCAACACGACAGGTTCTGGCCCTGTTATTGGGGGTTCGAGTCCTCCCCCCCGAGCTAGCTCTCACGACGGCGGCGCGGCGGACGCCGCCGTGTCTCGCGCGTGGCACCCGGTCCTGCCCTGACGCGAGAGGGTGCGCGCCCCGACCTCTCGGCACCCCCCCAGCCCGTCTCCTCAGGACCCAGCTGCCCGCGGCCTCGGGCTGGCGACGGCATCCGGGTTCCAGGGGGCCTGGGGTGCTGCCCTTTGCTGGCGCTGCCGGCTCACAGCCGGGTCCGCGCGGAGACATCGGGGCCATGAGCTGCACCGCCGGCCGCGCGGACTCCCCCGTGCGGACGGTTGACGGCTACCTTGGCGACGGGGATACTTTCGGTCGCCGCGCGACAGTTGTCGTTGCCTCGCCAGCACCATGAGCGCTGCGACTGCCGTGCGGCCTGCCGCAAGGGGGCGGCTGCCCATACATTGGGGCCGCCTGTGGTGCGGGCGACCCCACCGGCCATCGGGGGGGAACACATGAGACTGACCGTGCGCCATGCCCGTCGCACCGTGCGGTTGCCGCAGATCGTGCTTGTTGCGACCGTCGTCGTCGTGGCGAGCCTCGTCGCCGGCGCGCTGCCGGCGAGCGCGTCGGTCGCCGAGGAGAGCGAAGCGTCGGCCTTCCTCGGCTCGACGCTGTTCTGGAACTACCAGGCGCCGCCGCCCGGGGCCAACACGGGCTGCCAGCCGAGTGCCGCGCACCCCTATCCCGTCGTGCTCGTGGAGGGCACCTTCGCGAGCATGTACAACAGCTTCGGCGCTCTCGCACCGGATCTCGCCGACAACGGCTACTGCGTCTACAGCTTCAACTACGGCCAGACCCTGCCCTTCACCGGTCTTTACGCGATGGGGAGCATCGCGACCTCGGCAGGGGAGCTCGGCAGCGAGGTCGACGCCGTGCTCGCGCACACCGGGGCGAGCAAGGTGGACCTCGTCGGATGGTCCCAGGGCGGCATGATGCCCCGGTACTACATCAACGACCTCGGCGGGGCGGCGAAGGTCAACATGCTGGTCGGGCTTGCGCCATCGAACTACGGCACGAACCTCGACGGGCTCGTGAACCTGGTTGCGGGCCTCGGACTGCTCGGCCTCGCCACGGACCTCCTCTCGCTCACCTGTGCCGCATGCACCGAGCAACTCGCCGGCTCGGCGTTCCTCGCCGCCCTGAACCGGACGCCGACCGTCCCGGGCGTGAAGTACGTGGTCATCGAGACGACCCATGACGAGGTCGTGACTCCCTACACGAACGCGTTCCTCCCTCCGGCCCCGAACGTATCGGACATCACGCTCCAGGCACAGTGCCCGCAGGACGGGAGCGACCATCTCTCCATCCCCTACGACTCGAACGCCCTGCAGGACGTCCTGAACGCCCTCGGCCCCGACAGCCCCACGTTCAGCCCGTCGTGCGAGGCCGTGGGGCCGATCTTCGGCAACGTGTGAGCGCGTCGAACACTCTTGACTGACTGTCAAAAGTTATCGTCGCTCTGTGACGGCGAGACGGGCGAGCATCCGCAGGGAGATCAGGATCGCTTGCCCGGCCGCCGCGGTCTGGGAGGTGGTCGGCGACCCGGCTCGCCTCGCGCAGTGGTGGCCCGGCGTTGCCGGAGTCGAGGTCGCTGACGGGGTTCGCACCGTCACCACCTCGGCCGGCCTTGCCATCGCCGAGGAGATCGTCACCCTCGATCCCCTGCAGCGTCGCTTCCAGTACCGGATCCGCGGCGGGCTCGTGTCCGAGCATCTGTCGACGGTCGACGTCATCGACCTCGGCGAGAGCACGAGCCTTGCCGTCTACTCCGTCGACGCCGTGCCGGCCACGATGGCCCTTGTCATCGGCGGCGCCGGCTGGGGCGCGCTCGAGGAGCTGAAGCGGCTCCTCGAGCAGGGGCCGTCATCGGGAAGGGAGGAGCGTTGAGCAGCCGGAACGACCTGGACAGGGCACCCGGCGGTTCCCCGGGGCGACAGGACCGGGCGAGGCGGAGGAACATCCTCTTCGTCACGACCGACCAGCAGCGCTACGACACGCTCGGCTGCAACGGGGGCACGCTGGCGCGCACTCCGGCCGCGGACGCGCTCGCGGCGGCGGGGACGGTCTACGACCGGGCCGTGCCCCAGTCCGTCGTCTGCATGCCCTCTCGCTCGACGATGATCACGGGCCAGCACCCGAGCACTCACGGCGTCTTCATGAACGGCGTGCCCCTTCCCGCGAGCGCGCCGTCGGTGGCCGAGGTGCTCCGCGTGGCGGGGTACCGCACTGCGCTCATCGGCAAGGCGCACTTCGAGCCCTTCCTCGATCCCTTCCTCCGCTTTCCCGAGAACGCCCTGGCCCGGCTCGGCGGCATGCCCCGCGGCGGCGCCCACCGCGGCTTCGAGCACATGGAGCTCGCCACCCACAGTCCGAGAGGGCAGCTCCACTACGCGCGCTTCATGCAGAGCGAGCACCCGGAGGCGCTTGACGGCTTCTACCCCGTGCTCGACGGTGAGCTGGAGGTGAACGGCGAGGGTGGCGGCGACACCGGCGCGCCGCAGGTGAAGGTGAACCCGGTCCCGCGGGAGTGGTACCACACCGATTGGGTCGCCGACCGGACCATCGAGTGGCTGAACGGCCTCGCCGAGGACGAGGAGTGGTTCTGCTGGATGAGCTTCCCTGATCCCCACCACCCGTGGGACCCGCCCCAGTCCGAGGTCGGCCGGATCGACTGGCGCGACGTCCCGCTCCCGGCCGGCTACCCCGAGCGTCGCGAGGAGCGGGAGGCGATCTTGGACCAAAAGCCGCGGCACTGGCGGCAGTGGTACGACGGCGCGCTGGTGTCAAACTACGAGGCGCCGGCGAAGTGGATCCCGGCGACGCTCACCTCGGACCAGGTGCGCGAGATCAATGCGCGAAACGCCGTCGAGGTCGAGCTCATCGACGAGGCGCTCGCCCGCGTGCTGGCAGTGCTGGACGCCCGCGGCTGGAGCGACGACACCGACGTAATCTTCACGACCGACCACGGGGAGCTCCAGGGCGACTTCGGCCTCATGTTCAAAGGGCCCTACCACGTCGATGCCCTCATGCGGCTGCCGCTCATCTGGCGGCCTGCCCCGGCACACCTCTCCAGCTCGGATCGCACGCCCGGCAACCGGGTCTCGGCTCCGGTGGGGCTCGTCGACCTGGCCCCGACCTTCTGCGACATCGCCGGCATCCCTCCGCCCGAGTGGATGCAGGGCAGGGTGCTGTCGGCGAGCGACGGAGAGCGCCGAGAGGCGGTCGCGCTCACGCAGTGGGACAGCGAGCTGTTCGGGGTCGGGGTGCACCTGCGCACCATCACGAGGGACGGCTGGGTGCTCACGACCTACCGCCCCGGGACGGTGCATGACGGCAGCGAGGGCGAGCTCTACGACCTCGAGGGCGACCCGCTCCAGAGGGAGAACCGCTTCAACGACCGGGCGTGCAGGAGCGTGAAGGCCGACCTCGTCGCGGACCTGCGCGACCGCGAGCCGCCCGAGCACACTCCACGGCTCGTGCTCCAGGCGCCGGTCTGAGCAGCCGCTTGCCAGACAAATCGCGCCTAGTTGCCCGCGCCTGGCCGTCGCCCGGAGCGGGTAGACGGTAGCGGTGCATCGCTTCACGCTCTGGGCTCCGCACGCGGCACGGGTCGACCTCGTCCTTCCCGCGAGCGGGCAGCAGGTCGAGATGTCGCCGGACCAGACCATGTCGGCGGACCGTCCCGGGTGGTGGGCCGCCGAGGTCGAGGCGGCCGGGCCCGGCACCGACTATCTGTTCAGGCTCGACGGCGGCACCCCGCGGCCCGATCCCCGGAGCCCGTGGCAGCCGGCCGGGGTCGACGGGCCCTCGAGGGTGGTCGATCACTCGAGCTTCGAGTGGAACGACCGCTCATGGCGCGGCGTGCACCTCCCGTCTGCGGTGCTCTACGAGCTGCACGTCGGCACGTTCACGCCGGAAGGCACCTTCGACGCCGCCGCAAGCCGGCTTGGTCACCTCGCCGATCTCGGGATCGACGCCGTCGAGCTGCTGCCCGTCGCCGAGGCGAGTGGGGAGCGCGGCTGGGGCTACGACGGCGTCGACTGGTACGCCCCCCACCACGCCTACGGCGGACCGGACGGCCTGAAGCGCTTCGTCGACGCCGCCCACGCGGCTGGCATCGGCGTCGTGATGGACGTCGTGTACAACCACCTCGGACCCGTCGGCAACTACCTCGCGGAGCTCGGGCCCTACTTCACGGACCGGTACCGGACGAGCTGGGGAGAGGCCCTCAACTTCGATGGCCCCTACTCCGACGAGGTGCGCCGCTTCGTGGTCGACAACGCCACGATGTGGCTTCGTGAGTACCACTGCGACGGTCTGCGCCTCGACGCCGTCCATGCCATCTGCGACAACTCGGCCGTGAACGTCCTCGAGCAGCTCGCCGCAGAGGTGCGGCGGCTCGCCGCCGCGCTCGGGCGGCCCAAGTTCCTCGTGGCCGAGAGCGACCTCGACGACCCTCGCCTCGTCCGGCCCCCGCTCGCCGGCGGGTACGGGCTCGACTCGGCGTGGGCGGACGGGTTCCACCACGCCCTCCACGCCGTTCTCACCGGGGAGCGGTCGGGCTACTACGCCGACTACGGCCAGCTCGAGCAGCTCGCGACGGCCCTGCGCAGGGCGTGGGTCTATGCCGGCGAGTGGTCCCCCTACCGCCGCCGGCACCACGGCCGCCCCCCGTTGGGGCTGTCGGGGGATCGGTTCGTCGTGTTCTCCCAGAACCACGACCAGGTCGGCAACCGGGCTCGTGGCGAGCGGCTCTGCCACCTCGTCACCCCCGGTCGGGCGAAGATCGCCGCCGCGCTCGTCCTGCTCTCCCCCTTCGTGCCACTGCTGTTCCAGGGCGAGGAGTGGGCCGCGAGCTCGCCCTTTTGCTACTTCACCGACCATCGTGACCCTGCGCTCGCCCGAGCGGTCCAAGAGGGGCGGCGAGCCGAGCTCGCCCCGTTCGGCTGGCAGCCTGAGCAGGTGCCCGATCCGCAGGCGCCGAGTACATTCGAGCAATCGCAGCTCGACTGGTCCGAGCTCGACGATCCCTTCCACTCCGCCATGCTCGACTGGTACCGCTCCCTCATCCGCCTCCGGCGCGAGCTCGGCACCCTTGCCGGCGGCGACCCTGCTGCCACGACGACCGCCTGCGACGGGGAGGACGGGTGGCTCGTGGTCGAGCGGCCCGGCCTGCTCAGCGCCGCCAACCTCGGTGCGGGGCCGGTCACGCTCGAGCTCGACGCCGGCGAGACCGACCTCCTCGCCGCCTCCGACGGCGCAGTGACCCTGGCCGGAGCGGCCGTCGTGCTGCCGCCCGACTCCGTCGCGGTCCTCGGCGCCCGCTGACAGCTCCGGCAGGCGGGGATGGGACGATGCGGCAGGCCCGAGGGCGTGGCATGACACGCGAGGCGTGGCCCGGCCGGCCGTTCCCGCTCGGGGCGCACTACGACGGGGCCGGAACGAACTTCTCGATCTTCTCCGAGGTCGCCGAGGCGGTCGAGCTCTGCCTGTTCGAGGACGACGGGGAGGGCGGGCTCGCTGAGGAGCGGCTCGAGCTCGACGAGATCGACGCCTTCTGCTGGCATGCGTACCTCCCTGGCATCGTGCCCGGGCAGCGGTACGGCTACCGCGTGCACGGAGCCTGGGACACCTCCGCGGGCCGGCGCTGCAACCCGGCGAAGCTCCTCCTCGACCCTTACGCGCACGCCATCGAGGGGGAGGTCCTCTGGGGCACGGCGTGCTACTCGCACCGCCTCGACGACCCGGACCAGCCCGACGGCGAGGACTCGGCGAAGTTCGTGATGAAGTCGGTCGTCCACCACCCTTTCTTCGACTGGGGGAACGATCGCCCGCTCGACATCCCGCTCCACGACACCGTGATCTACGAGACCCACGTGCGTGGGTTCACGATGCGCCATCCGGAGATCCCCGAGGTGCTGCGCGGGACCTATGCCGGTCTCGCCCATCCCGCCGCCACCTCCTACCTCAAGTCGCTCGGCGTCACGGCGGTGGAGCTGCTACCGGTGCACCAGTTCGTCCACGACGCCCACCTCGTAGAGCGCGGGTTGCGCAACTACTGGGGCTACAACTCGATCGGCTACTTCGCCCCCCACAACGGCTACTCGAGCGGCGGCTCACGGGGCCAGCAGGTGCAGGAGTTCAAGCAGATGGTGCGGACGCTGCACGAGGAGGGGATCGAGGTCATCCTCGACGTCGTCTACAACCACACGGCCGAGGGCAACCATCTCGGCCCGACTCTGTCGTTCAAGGGGATCGACAACGCTGCCTACTACCGGCTCGTGCCGGAGGACCCCCGCTACTACTTCGACACGACCGGGACGGGCAACAGCCTCAATGTCCGCCACCCTCACACGTTGCAGCTGATCATGGACTCGCTGCGGTACTGGGTGACCGAGATGCACGTGGACGGGTTCCGCTTCGACCTCGCCGCCACCCTCGCCCGCCAATTCCACGAGGTGGACCGCCTCTCGGTCTTCTTCGACCTCATCCAGCAGGATCCGATCGTGAGCCAGGTCAAGCTCATCGCCGAGCCGTGGGACGTCGGGGAGGGCGGCTACCAGGTCGGCAACTTCCCGCCGCTGTGGTCGGAGTGGAACGGGCGCTACCGGGACACGGTGCGCGACTTCTGGCGGGGCGAGGACCGGACCGTGGGCGAGTTCGCCTCCCGGCTCACGGGCAGCTCCGATCTCTACCAGGACGACGCCCGCCACCCGACCGCGAGCGTGAACTTCGTCACGGCGCACGACGGGTTCACCCTCGCCGACCTCGTCTCCTACGACGAGAAGCACAACGAAGCCAACGGCGAGGACAACCGTGACGGCGCCTCGGACAACCGGTCGTGGAACTGTGGAGTCGAGGGCCCGACCGACGACGCTGCCGTGCTCGCGCTGAGGGCGCGCCAGCAGCGCAACTTCCTCATGACGCTGCTGCTGTCCGAGGGCGTCCCGATGCTCCTCGGGGGCGACGAGATCAGCCGCAGCCAGGGCGGGAACAACAACGCCTACTGCCAGGACAACGAGCTCTCCTGGTACGACTGGGAGCACGCCGACGAGGCACTGCTCGCCTTCACGCGGACGTTGATCGCCTTCCGCCGCGAGCACCCGGTCTTCCATCGGCGGCGCTTCTTTCGGGGCAGGGCGATACGGGGCACCCTCGATCTCGGCTGGTTCCGGCCCGATGGTGCCGAGATGACCGACGATGACTGGGTCTCCGGCTCGGCCAGGGCCATCTGCGTCTACCTGAACGGGGATGCCATCGACTACCGCGATGCCCGGGGCCAGCCGGTCAGCGACGGATCGTTCACCCTGCTGTTCAACGCTTACGACCACCCGGTCACCTGGCAGCTGCCGGCGCAGGTCGGCTCGGAGTGGGAGCTGGCCGCCGCCTCGAGCGCGGAGGAACCCGAGCTGCAGGGCCCACCGGTGGCCCTCACGACGAAGGAGCGCTCGGTCGTGCTGCTGCGCAAGCGGGTGTAGCGGACAGGCAGGAGCTCGCCCACGAGGGTAGACGGTGATGCTGTCCTTGGGCCGACTGATCTAAATCTGGGGGACCAATCTGCCGATACCCCGGCTGATGGGCCGACACGGCGACGACGTTCGCGCGGCGCTTGAGCACGGCTCGTTGCTCGGGACGCTGAGCTCGATCCCGCAGGCGGCGGTCATCGTCGCTCCAGATGGCACGGTCGTGTGGTGCAATCAGGCGGCCGTCGACCTGCTTCACTCCGAGAGCCCCGACCAGATCCTCGACCGGCAGGTCTCGACTCTCTCGGACCCGGCCGGCCCGAACGAGCTCGCCTGGGCCGAGCAGTGGAAGCAGCTCCGCCAGGGCAGGGTCTGCGTCGGCGAGGTCCGCACGGCCAACCTCGATGGCAGCCACAGCCGGCTTCGAGTCCTCCGCTCGCCCGTGCGCGATCGCGACGGAGCCGTCATTGCCGCGCTCAGCCTCGCCGTCGACCCGATCGGCGAGATCCGGGCCCGGGAGGCCCTCGAGGTGAGCGAGGAGCGCATCCAGGCGCTCTCGAGGTACTCGAGCGACATCGCGATCGTCGCGAGCCCTTCAGGTCGCATCCTGTTCGTGAGCCCATCGATCGAGCGGGTCGGCTGGAGGCCGGAGGACCTTGTCGGCAAGGACGGGTGGAGCTTCATCCACCCCGACGACGTCGCCGCCGATCGCGCCGAGGTCGAGGCGGCGCTCGTGGAAGGCCGGACCGTTACCCGCGAGTGGCGGATGCGACGCGCCGACGGGAGCTACGGCTGGTTCGAGCAGACCCTCACAAACCTCTCCCACGTGCCGGCGATCGGGGGGATCGTGGGCAACTTCCGCGACGTCACCGAGCGGCACGAGGCTGACGAGGCCCGACGTGAGAGCGAGCTCGTGCTCCGCCGCGTGATCGAGGCGACGAGCGACGCCTACCTCGGCATCGATCACGACGGGATCCTGACGGAGTGGAACCGTGCCGCGAGCCAGATGTTCGGCTGGACCGAGGCGGAGGCCGTCGGCCAGGACCTCGCAGCGCTCATCGTGCCGGAGGAGGACCGGCCGGTGTTCCGCCTCCGGTTCGGGCGTGTCGCCCGCGGGGAGGACGGGCAGTTCCTCCAGCGGCCCTTCGAGATGACCGCTCTCTGCCGGTCGGGCCGGCGTTTCCCCGTCGAGGTCTCCGTCGTGCAGGTGAAGGTGCGGGACCACCTGTACTTCCGCGCCTTCGTCCGCGACATCGCCGAGCGCAAGGAGGCGGAGGCTCGCCTCGCCCACCAGGCCCTCACCGATTCTCTCACGGGCCTGCCGAACCGCACGCTGCTTCGGGACCGGCTCGCTCGCGCCGTCGCCAGAATGGGCCGCCACGGTGGCCTCGTGGCGGTGATGTTCCTCGATCTCGACCGCTTCAAGCTCGTGAACGACGGCCTCGGGCACGACGCCGGCGACGAGCTCCTCGTCGAGGTGTCGCGGCGCGTGAGGGTGGCCGTGCGCGACACCGACACCGTCGCTCGCTACGGCGGCGACGAGTTTGTCGTCGTGATGGAGGAGGTCGCCGCTGTCGAGGACGTCCTTGCCGTTGCGGACCGCATCCTCGACAGCGTCCGCCAGCCGGTCCTGCTCGCAGGGCGGGAGGTCCGGCCACGGGTCAGCATCGGCGTGGCGGCGACCGAGGACGGCACCTCGCCGCCGGACAACCTCGTGAGAGACGCCGACATTGCGATGTACCGGGCGAAAGAGCGTGGCGGCCAGTGCGCCGAGGTCTTCGAGTCGGTCATGGACTCGCGTGCCATCGTGCGCTTCGAGCTGGAGCGCGACTTGCGCACGGCGATCGAGACAACTCGCGCGGTGCCGCCTGCGGCGCCCGCGCCCGCCGGCCGCCTCGAGCTCCACTACCAGCCGATCTACGCCCTCGACGGCCCTCTCGTCGGCCTCGAGGCACTCGTGCGCTGGGAGCATCCGAGCTTCGGGACGATGGCGCCGGTCGAGTTCATCCCCCTTGCCGAGGAGACCGGGCTCATCGTGCCGCTCGGGGAGTACGTGCTCGAGGAGGCGACCCGGCAGCTTGCGCTCTGGCGCAGGGAGGTGAGCCCCACCCTCTCGGTCTCCGCGAACATCTCGGCCCGCCAGCTCGACGATCCCGGACTGCCCCTGTTCGTCGCCGGCCTCCTCGAGCGTTACGACCTCGATCCCGAGGCGCTCTGCCTCGAGCTCACCGAGACGGCCCTGCTGCGGGACTCCGGGGCCGCCGTGCTCGCCCTGGAGGAGCTGCGCCGCCTCGGCGTGCGGCTCGCGGTCGACGATTTCGGCACCGGTTACTCGTCCTTGGTCTACCTGCGCCGGTTTCCGGTCCAGGTCGTCAAGCTGGACCGCAGCTTCGTCTCGGGCGTCCCGTCGAACCGGGAGGATGCCGCCATCGTGGCCGCTGTCATCGACCTCGCCCACGCGCTCGGCATGGAAGCGGTGGCGGAAGGGGTCGAGACCTCGGAGCAGAAGGCCGCCCTTGCGCTCCTCGGCTGCGAGCTCGGGCAGGGATATCTCTGGTCGCCGCCACAACCTGAGGCGCACATCAGCGCGTTCCTGCGGGAGCTCACCACCGGGGGCGTGACCAAGCAGAGGTCGGCGTCGGGCTCCTGAGCCCGACAGGTTGCCGGTCCCCGCGCCGGCGTCGCCGACGAGACAGGATGTGGCCGTGCTCATCTGGCTCGTTGGCTTCCTTCGTGAGCCCACGCGCAAGCACGCGGCAGCACTGATCGGGCTTGCTGCCGCGGTCGTCGTCGTCGGCGGGATCGTCTTCGCGGCGGTCGACCACGTCTCGGTCCTGACCGGCTGGTACTGGGCCGTCACCACGGCGACGACGGTCGGCTACGGCGACGTCACGCCGAAGAACGGCACCGGCAGGGTCGTCGCCGTCATCGTCATGCTCACGACGATCCCGATGCTCGGCGCCGTATTCGCGCTCTGGTCCGGCGCGGCGGCCGCCGCCCGCCTGAGGAGGTTGATGCACATGGGCCGCTCGTTCCCGACGGGACGCTTCCGGCTGGTCGTCGGCATGCACCCGGTGGTGCCCGGCATGCTCGACGAGCTCGTGCGCACCGGGCACGACGTGGTGCTCGTCGCCGACGTCGACGCGGCCACCGTGCCAGTCGAGGTCCACCACGTGAAGGGCGACCCGACGAGCCTGCACTCGCTGCGCTCGGCCCACCCCGAGCGTGCCGAGCATGCGCTTGTGACGGGAGACACCGACGGCGAGGTGCTTATCTCGGCGGTGCTGCTTCGGGAGTGCAGCCGCGACCTCGAGATGACCGCGCTCGTCCACTCGAGCTCCGCAGCCGACGCGCTCCACGACCTCGGCGTGACGGTCGCCCTCTCGGCGGACGAGCTGCTCAGCCACACCTTGGCCAAGGTGCTCGAGGCACCCCACGCGGGCGAGCTCCTGATCGAGCTGCTCGACTCCGAGGAGCACACGCTCGACGAGCTGGCGCCTCCTCCCGAAGCGGCCGGCAAGCCGCTGTCCGCCGTCAGGGCGGACCGCGAGGACCTTGTGCTCGGCCTCGTCCAGGACGGCGCCGTGAAGCTCGGCCTCGGAGAGGACCCGGTCGTGACGGCGGCCGACCGCCTCCTCGTCGTGCGACCTATCCGCCGCTGACGCGCACCGTCACGAGCTCGAACGGGCGTAGGTCGAGCGAGACGGCTCCATTGGTCACGGGCACCTCTGCGAGCTCGCGCTCGAGGAGGTCAACTCGGGCCGCCCGAGCCGGAGCCGCGGCGAACGACACCGTTGCTGCCGAGCGGGTGCCGCGGTGCTCGTAGAGGCGCACGACGAGGTCGCCGCTGTCGTCGTCCGCCCGCTTCACCGCCGAGGCGAGGGCGCCGTCGACCGTGACGAGCGCTCCCTCGGGTCCGAGCTCGCCCTTGCCCCCGCCGAGCGCTGGCACGACCCGGAGCGGGAGGTTGAGGGCCTCGGCTTGGACCGCTGCGGACTCGAGGCTTCCGCCGCTCAGAGGGGTGACGGCATAGCAGAACAGGTGTGTGCCGGCGTCGGCCTCCGGATCGGGCCAGCCCGGCCCTCGCAGCAGGGACAGCCGGATCACACCTGCCCGCACGTCGTAGCCGTGCTTGCAGTCGTTGAGGAGGGCGGCCCCGAAGGTGCCGTCGGTAAGAGCCGCCCATCTCTGCGCGGGCACCTCGAACCGGGCGGCGTCCCAGGAGGTGTTGGCGTGGGTCGGGCGCTCCACGTGGCCGAACTGGATCTCGTAGGTCGCATGAGGGGCGCGCACGTCGACGGGGAAGGCCACCTTCAAGAAGCGGTGGCGCTCCTCCCAGCGCACTTCCGTCGCGAACTCCACACGCCGGCTGCCTGCGGCGAGACGGACGTGCTGCACGAGCCGGGACGAGCGTCCGATCGGCCGGGTGACCCGGATCGCTGCCCGAACCGGTCCGCGCTCGACGACCTCGACCTCGGCCCCGGCGACCTGGTCGAGTGCCCGGTCGAAGCTCCCGAGGTCGACGTCCCAGGCGTCGAAGTGGTTCGGGAGGTCGTGGTGGAGCTGGAAGAGGTTCCCGCGCCGGCCCGGAGCGATCGTCTCGCGCCGCCCGACGAGGTCGACGAGCGAGGTCACCAGCCCGTCTTGGTCGAGCGTGACCGAGACGATCCCGTTCGAGAGAGTGAGGCCCTCGACCTCCACCGGATGCTCGAGGGCCTGCGGCGGAGCCTCCTCGGCCAGGAGGTCGAGCCGAGCCCAGCCGCAGCCCGGCACCGGCGCGGTGACGAGCATGGTGCCGTCGTCGGCTGCCTGCAGGGGGAGGCGCTCGCCGCCGGGGGTGACCGCAGAGCGGACCGAGCCGGGGATCCCGAGGCTGCCAAGGTCGATCACGGCGACGTCGCTTCGCGCTCTCGTCGCCGCGTTGAGGAGCAGCACCGAGCCGAGGACCGCAGCGTCCGCTGCGCCGTCAACCGCCGCGGCGGTGGATGTGCGGCGCGACACCCTGGCCGACAGGTGTGCCGCAGCCCGGGCGATCACGCCGCCGGCCAGCTCTGCGACCTCCCCGTAGGCGGCCTGCGCGTCGGCGTGGACCCAGTGGATGCTCGAGCCGGGCAGGATGTCGTGGAACTGGTGGAGCAGGACGATCCGCCACGCCCGCTCGAGATCCTTCGCGGCACCGACCGCCTCGTCGCCCTCGAGCCCGGCTGCGCTCCACAGCTCTGCCTCGCGCAGGAGGCTCTCGGAGCGGCGGTTGCCCAGCTTGCCCCTGGCCTGGGTCGTCTGCACCGCCCGGTGGCGTTCGAAGTACATCTCACCGACCCACACTGGGAGCCCGCCCGGTCCCGGCCCGTGCTCGGTGCGGGTCGAGCCGTCGCCCGCTTCGGTCCCGGCCTCCTCGTCCCGCCGGAGGGCCTCGGCCTCGACGTCGTCGAAGTAGCTGCGAGCGGTCCCGAGACGCACCTGCGGCAACGGATCGAGCCGGCGGAGCCGGCGGGCTCGCTGCAGCATCTCCTCGGTCGGTCCACCGCCGCCATCGCCATGGCCGTAGACGTAGAGCGACCGGTCGGAGACGGCGTGCTGGGCGAAGCGGCGGTCGCCCGCAAGGAGCTGGCCCACCGTGAAGTCGCCGTTGTAGGTGTCGGTCGGAGGGCAGTGGGCGAGCACCCGGGAGCCGTCGATCCCTTCCCACCAGAACGTGTGATGGGGGAAGCGGTCGAGGTCGTTCCAGCTGAGCTTTTGTGTGAAGAAGCGGCTGACGTTCCCGGCCCGCAGGATCTGGGGGAGGTTGCCTGAGTACCCGAAGGCGTCGGGCAGCCAGCAGTCGACCGTCTCGATGCCGTAGCGATCGAGGAAGAACCGCTTCCCGAAGATCACCTGGCGGCAGAGCGACTCGCCGGAGGGCAGGTTCGTGTCAGGCTCGACCCACATGCTGCCGAGCGGCTCGAGGCGCCCTTCGGCGGCTCGCTGCCTCATCTCCTCGAACAGGGAGGGGTACTGCTGCTCCATCCAGGCGTGCTGCTGGGCCTGCGAGCAGACGAACACGTAGTCAGGGTGCTCCTCCATGAGGCGGAGCGCCGTCGAGAATGTGCGGGCGCACTTGCGACGGGTCTCGCGGATCGGCCACAGCCAGGCGGAGTCGATGTGGGCATGGCCGACCGCCGTCACCTTGTGGGCGTGGCCGCTCGTCTCACGCTCGAGCAAAGGGAGCCAACGGTGGCGCTTCGCCACGATCGTGGCGGCGAGGTCGTGAAGGTCGAACCCGAGCGCGATCTCGTCGAGGGTGGCGATGATCTCCGCGGACCGCCGGTGCTCAAGGCCGAGCGCCGCCGCGAGCTCGAGCAGGATCGTCCAGTCATACAGCACCTCGGTCATGGCGTCGTCGACGACCGACAGATCCGCACGGCGGAGCCGGTAGAGCGGAGCACCCTCGTAGTCGGGCAGGAGGAGGGGCCACTCGAGGGGTCCCTCGCGCTGGCCTGGGTTCGCGGCAGCCTCGATCACGAGCTCGACGGGATCCCCTGCGGCCGCGGCACGGGAGAGCTCGACCGTCTGGTGCCGGGAGTTCACGCCCTGGCGCGGGACGAGGCGGCCGCTCGGATCCCGCCCGAACACGAGGGCCTCGCCCCCGAACCCGACCTCGCCCCGGTAGCCGAGATCGATGCGTGCCACGACGTGGCGCCCGTCGAAGGAGTCCGGGATCCGCCCCGTCACCTTGAACCACGCTGTCGACCACGCCCCGCCCCACGGCTCGCCGACCCGGAACGGCGTGAAGGTCAGGGCTTCACACGTCTCCGGGGGTAGCGGCTCGCCGGGCAGCCGGGAGATGGCGACGGCTAGAGGAGCCGACTCCGGTTGCGTCGCCGGCCAGATCACCTGGGTGAGGAGGCGGGTGATTCGGCCCTGCTGGATCTCTGCCGGTGAACCCATGGCGTCCTGTCTACTGCCGCCCGGTGCCGGAGAGCGCGCCGGGCTCCCGGACGGTTCCGGGGCCGGCTGGTGAGGGCTGGCTGCCCGTGTGGCGCGCTCAGAGTGCCGGCAGCCACTCCTCGGCGGCGGTGACGTCCCCAAAGGCGCTCACCTCGT
Source organism: Acidimicrobiales bacterium (assembly GCA_035294725.1). Taxonomy (GTDB): domain Bacteria; phylum Actinomycetota; class Acidimicrobiia; order Acidimicrobiales; family Bog-793; genus DATGKK01. The sequence goes on from DATGKK010000009.1 coordinate 41,168, forward strand.
CCACGAGGCTCGGCAGTGACCCGGGCAGGCCGCCCGAGGGGCGCGCGGTGCCGCGCCGCCAGCACCAGAGGTCGAGCGCGAAGGCAGGCCCCCGCACGGCGACGTCGGCCTTCGCGTGCGCGGTCGCATAGGTGCGCTGGCCCGTGTCGATGGTCCACTCCGCGCCCGCGGCATCGGTCGCGTGGAGATGAAGGCTCATCTCCTCGCCGAGCTCCAGCTGGTCGAATCGGACCTCGCGTAGCCCGGCGAGGGAGAGCAGCTCCGAGATCCCGTCGGCGGCCACCTCCGAGGGCGCCGGTGTGACGGGCAGACCGCATGCCTGCTCGGCGTCGACGCGATGGATCAGGGTCTCGTGCGCCTGCCGGCGCCACCAGAAGCCGATGGGTCCGCCCGGGCCGTCCACGAAGTTCCAGCAGCGGGCGGTGTCCGGGAGCGAGCGAAGGCTGTCGAGCATGATGGCCAGCCGTTCCTCGATCCAGTCAGCCGGGTCCTGATGCTCGGGCCGGCGAGGGACCGCCGACCGTTCGAGCGTGCCGGCCGGCCCGGTGTCGATCGCCGTCACGACCATGGCGTAGACGCGGCCGAGATGGCTGACGAGGTCGGAGAGCGTCCACGCCGGGCATGCCGGCGGCCGGAGCTCGCCCGCCGAGCTGCCCGCTCCTCTGGCGAGATTGAGGATCCGCTCGGCCTCCTCGGCCACGACTCCGAGTGCAAGGTCACGCTCCATGGAGCCAGTCTTGCCGGGGTCGACGGCCGGCGCAGCCACGCCCGGTTGCGTCCGGCCGCTGCGGGCCGAGGTCATCACCAGGCGGGCCGCCAGCGGCCCGCTGCTACCATGATCGGGCCCTGCGCGCTGGTTGCCGGCGTCGCTTGGCCCCATCGTCTAGAGGCCTAGGACACCACCCTCTCAAGGTGGAGACACGGGTTCGAATCCCGTTGGGGCTGCCAGCAAAAGTGCAGGTCAGACCCACATGGCCCCCTGGCGGGGGCCGCCACGGCGGATGAGAATGGTGCTCGGTCGCCCGCCGAGCCCGGACTCTCATTGGTGCCGTAGAGCCCGCGGGTCAGACTGGTGCCGGGGCCTGCAGGCACCATGGACTGTTCCTTCGAGGACGTACCTCAGGTTCGCCAACACCACACAGGTCGTGCGTCTGCCCGGGGACAAGGGCAAGCGCCGCACCGAGGTGCGGGAGCTCCGCACGTGGACCTCGTCGCTACGCGAGCTGCGCAGCTGGCTCGTCGGCCACGGCGTCACCGAGGTGGCGATGGAGGCGACCGGGGTCTACTGGAAGGCGCCCTGGCACGTGCTTGCTCCCGAGCCGAGCTTCGAGCTGCTGCTCGTCAACGC
>DATGKK010000010.1:0-14629 GCA_035294725.1 Acidimicrobiales bacterium
TCTCGCAGCACGCGCTCAAGTTCTACGGGCGGCTGGCCTATCACGGCTACGAGGGCATCGCGCTCGACCTCGACGAGCGGGAGCGGCTGGTCGCCGACCTCGGCCAGCACAAGGCGATGGTCCTGCGCAATCACGGGCTGCTGGTGGGCGGCACCTCCATCCCCGAGGCGTTCCACATGATCTACATGCTGGAGCGCGCGTGCCAGGCACAGGTCGCTTCCCTGTCCGGCGGCGCCGAACTGATCTTCCCGCCTGAGGAGGTGTGCCGGCACGCCTCCGAGCAGTTCCGCAAGCAGGAGAACGACGACCACTACGCGCTGGTGTGGGACGCCGCGCTGGAACTGATCGAGGACGGCAAGCCCGATTATCGGAGCTAGGCGGTTCGAGGACTGGCCTCCCTTCCCCCGCCATGTCCGTCCTGCGCTTTCGCGAGGGCAGGGGCGCCGGCACCCAGGCGCGCAGCAGGATGCCGGCACGCCTGGGTTCCCGCTTGCGCGGGAATGACGAGTAGAGGGATGAGTGAGGGGTGACGCAACCCCTTCTCTCCATCGACTCCCTCCGCACCGTCTTCGACACCCAGCATGGGCGTGTGCCCGCCGTGGATGGCGTCTCGCTTGGCGTGGACCGGGGGCGCACGCTCGGCATCGTGGGCGAGTCCGGTTGCGGGAAGTCCACGACCGGTCGCGCCATCCTCCAGCTCCCGAAGCCCACGAAGGGCAAGGTGCTCTTCGAGGGCATCGACCTCACGGGCCTCAACTCCGAGCAGATGCGGCAGGTCCGTACGAAGCTCCAGGTCATCTTCCAGGACCCGATCTCGTCGCTCTACCCCCGCAGGACGGTCGCCGAACTCGTCCTCGAGCCGCTCGCCATCTGGGACGTCGGCTCGATGGAGGACCGGGTCGAGCGCGCCCGGCTCATGCTCTCCGAGGTCAACATGGACTACGACGCCGTCTCGTGGCGGCGCCCCTACGAGTTCTCCATCGGGCAGTGCCAGCGCATCTCCATCGCCCGGGCCCTCATGCTCAACCCGAGAGTGCTCATCTGTGACGAGCCCGTCTCCGCCCTCGACGTGTCGGTCCAGGCCCAGATCCTCAACCTGCTCGAGGACATGAAGCGCCGCTACGGCCTCACGATGATCTTCATCTCCCACGACCTCGCCGTCGTGAAGAACGTGAGCGACCGCGTCCTCGTCATGTTCCTCGGCAAGGTGTGCGAGGTGGCCGGGGCCGAGACGCTGTACGCCGCTCCCGCCCACCCCTACACGCGGGCGCTGCTCATGGCGAGCGTCATCTCCTCGCGGGCGCTCTCACGGGCGGGGGCTGGACCGGCGCCGGCAACCCTCGACGGTGCCGAGGAACGGCAGACCGAGATGCCCTCGTCGGTGACGCCGCCCTCGGGGTGCCGCTACCGCACACGCTGCCCGAGGGCTCAGGAGATCTGCGCCGTCCAGGAGCCCGTCATGCGCGAGATCGGAGCTGACCACTTCGTGGCCTGCCACTTCCCCCTCGGCGCTCCCGCCTCGACGGCTGCCGTCGCCGCCACGAACGGCAGCGCCGGCCATCCGGACTCGTCGGAACCCTGAGGCTCGCCCTCCCCGTCCCGGCTTGCGCGGCGTCGCTCCCGCGACGGAGCCTGACCGGGGTGGAGCCGATCAGCCCTCCGGGGCGTCGGCTCCTTCGCCCGCGGGCACGGCATCGCCGGAGGGCTCGACTCCCCCGGCGGCGCCCTCCGGCGATGCGGTCGAGCCAACCTGCTCCGGGACGTAGTCGGCCCAGGCCGCCTGCGCCTCGGTCTCAGGGGTGAACTCCGTCGAGTAGTCGTACCCGATGTAGTTCCCCTGCTCGTCGTAGGCGTGCTCCCCGAACGCCTCCTGGTACTCCTCGGCCACGATGCCGCCCTCGGCCGCCTGCTTGATCGAGAGGCTGATGCGGCGGCGCTGGAGGTCGATGTCGATGATCTTCACCCAGAGCTCCTCGCCGGGCGAGACGACCTGCTCAGGCAAATCGACGTGGTGGGGGGCCATCTCCGAGATGTGCACGAGGCCCTCGATCCCATCGCCCACCTGCACGAACGCACCGAAGGGAACGAGCTTGGTGATGCGGCCGTAGACGAGCTCGCCGACTCGGTGGTTCGTGGCGAACTCCTGCCACGGGTCGACCTGGGTCGCCTTCAGCGAGAGCGAGATGCGCTCCTTGTCGAGGTCGACGTCGAGAACCTGGACGGTGACCTCGTCCCCGACCTGCACCACCGACGAGGGATGGTCGACGTGCTTCCAGGACAGCTCGGAGACGTGAACGAGGCCGTCCATCCCACCGAGGTCGACGAAGGCGCCGAAGTTGACGACCGAGGAGACGGTCCCCTTGCGGATCTCGCCGGGCTTCAGGTTCACGAGGAACTCGCCCCGCTGCTCGCGCTGGGTCTCCTCGAGCCAAGCACGGCGCGACAGGACGACGTTGTTGCGGTTCTTGTCGAGCTCGATGATCTTCGCCTCGAGGACCCGCCCGATGTAGGGCTGAAGGTCGCGGACCCGGCGCAGCTCGACGAGGGACGCCGGGAGGAAGCCGCGCAGTCCGATGTCGAGGATGAGGCCACCCTTCACGACCTCGATGACCGGGCCCTTCACGACGCCGTTCGACTCCTTGATCCGCTCGATGTCACCCCAGGCGCGCTCGTACTGGGCGCGCTTTTTCGACATGATGAGGCGGCCCTCCTTGTCCTCCTTCTGGAGGACGAGCGCCTCGATCTCGTCGCCGAGCGAGACCACCTCGTGGGGGTCGAGGTCGTGCCGGATCGAGAGCTCCCGAGCGGGGATCACACCCTCGGACTTGAAGCCGATGTCGAGGAGCACCTCGTCCTTGTCGATCTTCACCACGGTCCCCTTCACGATGTCGCCGTCCTCGAAGGGGTGGATGGTGCGGTCGATCGCCTCCTCGAGGGAGAGATCGCCGAGGTCGTCCTCGGTGATCTGCATCGGGATGTAGGTGCCCATCGCGTCGAAGGACCCGAAACGGGACTCCTCTGGGGCAGAAGCGGCTGGGGTCGTGACGGACATCGGGTGGTGGTCGCTCTCTTACGGGTGGTCGGCCGCCGCGCACCGGCGGCAAGGATGGATTGATCGGTTGGTCTGGCGCGGCCTCGGGACGTGCGCTCCCTTGCAGCGGCGGCGCGGCTGTACAGGCTAGCGAAAAGTCCGGCGCCCTTCGTCCAAAGGGCGCCCGTGGCCCCCTTTTAGGGCTCAGGTGAGCTCGGAGGCCAGGGTGGCGAGCTCGGCGGGCTCCTCGGCGTCAGCGCCCGCCTCGCCGCCCCCTTTCGCCTCAGCCCAGGTCGGCCCACGGGCGACGTGCACCGCGAGCGGCACCGAGAGGTCGGCGGCCGACCTCATGACCTCGTCGGTGAGCGCGGCCACCTCGTCGATATCGTCGAGGCGCGCCTCCACGATCACCTCGTCATGGACCTGGAGCACGATGCGGCTCCTGTAGCCCTTGGTGGCCAGCGCCTCGTCGAGGCGCACGAGGGCGACCTTGAAGATGTCGGCGGCGAGGCCCTGGATCCCGGCGTTCATCGCCTGGCGTTCGGCGGCCTGGCGGACCTGGTAGTTCGGCGAGGCGAGCTCCGGGAGGTAGCGCCGCCGGCCGAAGGCCGTCTCCGTGTAGCCCCGCTCGCGCGCCTCGGCGACTGTGCGGTTCATGTAGGCCTTCACGTTCGGGAAGGCGGTGAAGTACTGGGCGAGGATCGCCGCGGCCTCCTCGACGGGGATGGCGAGTCGCTGCGAGAGCCCGTAGGCCTCCATCCCGTAGGCAAGGCCGTAGGACACCATCTTCGCCTTGGCCCTCATCGCGGGGGTGACCCCGCCGGCGTCGACCCCGAAGACGCGCTGCGCCGTCGCGTGGTGGATGTCCACGCCGGCACGGAAGGCCTCGATCAGGCCGGGGTCCTCGGCGAGGTGCGCGATGACACGGAGCTCGATCTGGTCGTAGTCGGCGACGAGGAGCTCGTGGCCCTCAGGGGCGACGAAGGCCTCCCTGAACTGGCGGCCGAGCACCGAGCGGGTCGGGATGTTGTGGAGGTTGGGCTGGTCGGAGGAGAGCCGCCCGGTGCGGGCGACGGTCTGGTTGAACGAGGCGTGGATCCGGCCGTCCGGCCCGATCTCCGAGAGCAGGCCGGTGCCGTAGGTCGAGCGGAGCTTCTCGACCTCCCGGTAGGCGAGGAGCGCCTCGATGATCGGGTGGGCGTCCCGGAGCCGCTCGAGGCTCTGGGCGTCCGTGGAGTAGCCCGTCTTGGTCCGCTTCTGAGGCGTGAGGCCGAGCACCTCGAACAGGATGTGGCGCAGCTGCTTGGTCGAGTTGACGGCGAACGGCTCTCCGGCGAGCCGCTGGACCTCCTCCTCGAGCCGCCGGGCCTCGGCCGTGAGCTCCTCGTTGATCTGGGCGAGCCGCCCCCGGTCGACCGCCACGCCGGCCACTTCCATCTTCGCGAGGACTCGGACGAGCGGCCGTTCGACGGTGGCGTACAGCTCTGCTGCACCCGCCGCCTCGAGAGCCCGGCGCAGGCGGGGAGCGAGCCCGGCCACGAGCGCCGCCCTGGCGGCGGCTGCCTCGACGACGCTCGGCCCCTCCCCGGCCGCCAGGTCGAGGGAGAGCTGGGTGGCGGCCGCCGGAGCGGGCGGCGTCGTGCCCGCCCGCTCGGCAAGGGCCTCGAGGTGAGCCGGCACCCCGCTCGGGTCGGTGAGGTAGGTCGCGAGCCCGAGGTCGAGGTCGAGCCCCGACAGGTCGAGACCGAGCGGGATGAGCGAGCGCATCAGCTCCTTGGACCGGAAGGCCGCCACCCTCCCCGCCCCGAAAGGAGCGGCGCCAAGGACCGCTCCGAGCTGTTCGCGGACCTCCCCGATCATCTCGCCGGGAAGCCAGCTCACGCGAGCCGGGTCGGCGACCCGGCACAGGGCGAGACCGACGATGGCCGACCGGCCCGGCTGGCCCTCCCACTCGGCCTCCACGGCGATCCCGCCCTCGCTCCGGTCGAGAGCCTCGAGTGCCGCCCGGGCGGCCTCAGGGGTCGAGAGCTCGTCCACCGTGACCTCGACCGGCGGCCCCTCCTCGGGCTCGGACATCTCGGTCGCCCGAGGTAGCTCAAGCCGGTCGAGCGCTGAGAAGATCCGGTCGCGAGGTGCCCGGATCTCGAGCAGGTTGAACAGGTTCGTGAGCTCCTCGCGGTCCGACCCGCCGAGGCGGAGGTCGCCGATGCCGTGCTCGAGTGGCACGTCGCGCACAAGGGGCGTGAGGGCGAAGTTCTTCCGGACCCGCTCCTCGCTTCCTGCGAGCGCCTCTCGCAGCTTCGGCGACAGCTCGTCGAGGTGGGCGAAGAGCGAGTCGATGTCGCCGTAGGTGTTGACGAGCTTCGCGGCCGTCTTCTCGCCGACGCCCGGCACGCCGGGCAGGTTGTCGGAGGGATCCCCCCGGAGCGCGGCGAGGAAGGGGTACCGCTCGGGCCTCACCCCGGTCCGCTCCTCGATCCCTCGCTCGTCGTACAGGACGTAGTCGGTCACCCCGCGGCGGTTGTAGAGCACCCTCACGTGCGGGTCCCTCACGAGCTGGTAGGCGTCCCGATCCCCCGTCACGACGATCACGTCCTCTCCAGCCTCGTCGAGGCGGGTGGCGAGCGTGGCAAGGACGTCGTCGGCCTCGAACCCGGGCGCCTCGACCACGGGGATCCCCATGAGCTCGACCATCCGGCGGATGAGTGAGACCTGCTCATGGAGCGTCTCGGGGGTGGCCGCCCGCCCGGCCTTGTAGTCGTCGGCGATCCCGTCGCGAAAGGTCGGCTCCCTCCGGTCGAAGGCCACGGCGATGCCGGCCGGCGAGTGGTCGTCGAGGAGCCGGCCGAGCATGCCGGCAAAGCCGTAGACCGCAGCCGTCTCCTGCCCCGAGGAGGTGACCAGGTTCGCCTCCTTCAGGGCGAACCAGGCCCGGAACGAGAGCGAGTGCCCGTCGAGGAGCAGGTAAGGGGCCACCGCGCCATGGTAGGTACGATCGCGCTAGTGCCGCCCGACGGATTCCACCCGCCTCTCGAGGAGTACCTCGAGACGATCCACGCCCTCGAGGAGGAGGGAGTGCCGGTCATCCAGGCCCGCCTCGTCGAGCGGCTCGGCCACAGCCCCCAGTCGGTCTCGGAGATGGTCCACCGGCTCGAGTCGGAGGGCTACCTCGCCCGGCAGGGACGGGGCGTCTCGCTGACGCAGGAAGGACGCCGCCGGGCCGAGAGCGTCGTGCGCAAGCACCGGCTCGCCGAGCGCTTCCTCGTCGACGTCGTCGGCCTTCCCTGGGCCAAGGCGCATGCCGAGGCCGGCCGGTGGGAGCACGTGATCTCCGACGAGGTCGAGGCCCGCTTCGCCGAGATCCTCGGCAACCCGTCGACCTGCCCGCACGGCAACCCGATCCCCGGGGCACCTCCCGTCCCCGGTGGCCAGCGGGCGCTCGCCGAGACCGAGGAGGGAGAGCGGGTCCGGCTCGCCCGCATCACCGAGCAGGTCGAGGTCGACGACGGTGCGCTCGAGTACCTGAGCGAGAGCGGCTTCATCCCGGGCGTCGACGCCACCGTGCTCGCCAAGGCTCCCGACGGGACGCTGACCCTCGAGGTGGCCGGTGCGCCCGTCGCGCTCGGGCCGTCGCTCAGCCGGCAGCTCTACGTCGTGCCGGTCCCGGTGCCCGCCTGAGAGAGGCTCCTCCGGCCTCGGGACCGCTCACTCGGGCACGACGAAGACGCAAAAGGTGTGGCCGTCGGGGTCGGCGTACACCCGGAGCGGCTCCTCCTCGTCACCCGACCGGTCCACGCGCAGCTCGCCGCCGAGTGCCATCACGGTCTCGTGCACCTCGTCGAGCTCGTGGCGGTCAGCCACTGACAGGTCGAGGTGGAGCTGCTGGGGGATCCCCTCTCGGGGCCACGTCGTGCGCTCCAGGCGCTCGACCCCCTGGAAGGCGAGCAGCGGCGACCCGTCCGGCGTGAACAGGTTGAGCCAGTCCCGGCCGCAAGCATCGTCCTGCCCCGCGGGCGGCGGCTCGTGGCCCGGCCGGTAGGCGAGGCCGAGCAGCTCGCGCCAGAACTCCGCCGCAGCACGAGGGTGCGTCGAGTCGAGCACGACGCTGCGGAGCCGTGGGCGGGCCCGGGACGGGCTCACCGCCGGCTCCGGCTCACGTCGGCTCGGGGGCGATCGAGCCGTCGACCACGGCCTTGGCAACCTCCCGCATCGTGGTGCGCCGGTTCATCGCCGTCTGCTGGATGAAGCTGAAGGCCTGGGACTCGGTGAGCTGGTGGTCGTCCATGAGCTTGCCCTTCGCGCGGTCGACCCAGCGCCGGGTCTCGAGCTGTTCCTCGAGGCTGCGCTTGTCGTCGGCGAGCGCGGCGTTCTCCGCCTCGAGCGCCTGCATCTCGGCAAAGCGCCCGAGCGCCACCTCGATCGCCGGCAGCAGCTCCTCCTGCTGGAAGGGCTTGACGAGGTAGGCGAGCGCACCTGCGTCGCGCGCCTCCTCGATCAGGTTGCGCTGGCTGAAGGCCGTGAGGATCAGGACGGCCGAGCGGCGGAGAGCGTTGATCTCCTTCGCGGCGCTGAGGCCGTCGAGGCCGGGCATCTTGATGTCGAGGATGACGAGGTCCGGCTGGTGCTCCTTCGCGAGCGAGACGGCATCGTCGCCGCGGCCGGTCTCCCCGACCACCTCGAAGCCGTTCTCCTCGAGGATCTCGCGCAGGTCGAGGCGGACGATCGCTTCGTCCTCGGCGATGACGACGGTCCTTCCCAATGTCGGCTCCTTCGTACTGGGGTCGGCGGAGACGAGGGCGTCTCAGACCACGAGCTTATGCAGCAGCTCGTCCTGTGCCCGCTCCAGCTCGCTGACCCGGGCTCTCGCCGCGTCGCGGCTGCGCGCCATCGCCTCCTCGTGGCGCCGTGCCTCCTGCCACTCCTGGTCCGCGAGCGGGGTCTCGGAGACGAGCGCCCGGATCCGAGCTTCGTCGGCGGCTTCCGCGAAGACGACGAGCTGCTCCTCGACGATGGCGAGCTCCTGGCGGGCCTTCACGAGGCGCTCGTGCACCTCGCTGATGCGCTGTGTGAGCGAGCGCTGCTGCACGGCCGAAGTGTACGCGCTCACCGCCTCGGCTCACGTGAGCAGGCCCATCGCCGCAACCGCGGCCGCCACGAGGAGCAGGATGACGGTGTCCACCTTGCGCCAGGGGTGCGTCTCGCTCATCGGGCTCGGCACGCCGCCCCGTGCCTCGATGGCCTCGGCCAGCTCCCGAGATCGCCTGAGCGAGCTCGCAAGCGCCGTGAACAGCAGCTCCTGCAGCGCCTCCGCATGCTGCTGGAACCCCCGGAGCGGCTCTGGCCGGCGGGTCCGGCGAGCCGCCGCGAGCACCCGCACCTCCTCGATGAGCAGCGGGAGGCAGCGGATCCCGAGGGCAATCGCTCCGACCACCTCGTCGACCGGAAGGCGGAGGCGGCGCAGCGGCGAGGCGAGGCGCCCGAGCGCCGGGGCAAGATCTGCAAGAGGGGTCGTCCAGCTCACGAGGGCTGCGAGGGCGAGCACCTCGATCCCGAGAACGAGGAAGCGGGCCCACACCTCGAGCCCGCCGAGGCCCACCTTCACGCTCCCGAGATGGACGAAGGGTGCCGTGCCCGAGACGAGGGCGAGAACGGCACCGACGAGCAGGACGACGACCACGACGACCGGGACTCGCGGCGCCACACCCCGGGGAAGGCGGGCGGCGAGGAAGGCGGCGAGGAGGACCGCGGCGGCGACACCCGCCGTTGCCCAGCTCGGCCAGAGCAGCATGCCGAGCGACAGGGCGGCGATCGAGAGGATCTTGGTTCCGGCCCAGCATCGGTGGAGCGGGCCGTCGCCAGGGACGTAGCGCAGCACGTGGAGATCGGCCAGCTGGCGCCGGCGCCGGTCAGCCGAGCGCGCGTCCCCGGGCCACGCCCACTGCGAGCTGGAGCCGGCCGCCGTCACCTCGCGAGGACCTCCTCGGCGAGGATCCGCCCGCCTTCGAGGCGCACGACGCGGTCGCCGAGCATCTCCGCGTTGTCGAGGTCGTGCGAGACGACGACCGTGGAGATCCCGTAGTGGCGGCGGAGGTTGCGCAGCACGACGGCAAGCGCGAGGCGGGCCTCGTCGTCGAGCCCGGCGTACGGCTCGTCGAGGACGAGCAGCTCGGGCCGCCGCACGAGGAGCCCGGCCAAGGCGACCCGGCGCTGCTCTCCGCCGGAGAGGTCGTCGACCCGTCGCGGGCCGAACTCGTCCGGATCGAGCCCGACCTCCGCCAGCGCGGCCCTGGCGGCTCCCTCGTCCGCCCCGATCGCGACGTCCCGGAGCACCGTCGCCCTCATGAGCTGGAGCCGGGCGTGCTGGAAGGAGACGGCGACCCGTGCCGGCGCGGCGTCGAGGCGCTCGGGACCGATGAGGGCAAGGCCCTCGGTCGGGGCCATCAGCCCTCCGAGGATCCAGGCCAGCGTCGTCTTGCCCGAGCCGTTGGCGCCCGTCACCACGATCCCCTCCCCTCGCTCGACGTCAAGGTCACACCCCGAGAGCGCCCGGCGCGACCAGGGAGTCCCTGCCGCGTACACGTACCCGACACCGCGCAGGCGCACGAGCCGCTCCCGACGAAGCCGCGCCCAGGCCGGCTCGTCGGCGGCGGGCGGGCAGGGCGCTGCGCCTCGGACCTCCGGCCTCGGACCGTCAGAGCGAGCCGGCGAGAGCGGCACCGCACGCCCCTCGGCCATCTCGAGCACCACGTCGGCCACACCGGTCTCTGCCCGCCGATGGGTCACGTGCACCACCGCGAGGCCCTCCCCCCGCAGCCGCTCGAGCAGGGCGACGATCTCCTCCCGGCCGTCGGCGTCCACCATCGCCGTCGACTCGTCCGAGACGAGGAGCGCCGGGCGCCGGGCGAGTGCCGCCGCGATCGCGAGCCGCTGGAGCTGGCCGCCTGACAGCGTCGACGTCTCGCGGTCCTCCATCCCCTCGAGTCCCACGAGGCCGAGGAGCTCCGCGGGGGCCGGGGCCTCCCCCGGGGCGAGGCCCCATGCGAGGTCGTCGCGGACCCTGACGCCGAGCACCTGGCTCTCGGGTCGCTGGAAGATGATGGCCGTGCCCCCTCGCTCGCCGTAGCCGGGCCGGCCGGGTCGCTCAACCCTGCCGGCCGTCGGCTCGAGGCGGCCGGCGAGCACTCGCACGAGCGTCGACTTGCCCGAGCCGTTCCTGCCGACCACCGCAAGGAGCCGGCCCGGCGCCACCGTGAGATCGACGCCGACAAGAGCGTCCGAGGGCGCTCCCGGGTACCGGTAGCTCACGGACTCGAACCGAGCTGGCACCGGGAGGACCGGTAGTGAGCGGTCGCCCTCGCGCTCGGAGACCCCACCGGTGTAGGGACCGAGCGCGGAGGCCGCGACGATCCGGAGGAACGGCCGCAGCCGCAGGCACACCGCCGCAACGACGCCGATCACGAGGAGCTCGGCGACCGGGATCGTGAACCACCAGTGCGCAACGACCCAGTCGAAGGCCACGCCGAGCGAGTGCGACGGCCTCGACTCCCCGACCGAGCCGAGCAGGTGCTGCACGTCGCGGAGGATGATGCGGGCCTGGGCGAAGCTGAGCCGCCGGAAGCCCGGCGAGATCCAGTCGATGACGACCGTCACGACCGCGATCGGGAGGCCGGCGACGACCATCGTGACACCCACGGAGGCGGCTGGGCTCCACCGTCGCCGGTGGGTCGTGCCGATCGCGATGCCGACGGTGCCGGCGAGGAAGGTCTGCAGCACGATGCCCACGCCGCCCACGATGAAGGCGACCGAGGCCGCGCTGACGACAGCGACCACCCCGGCCCGCAGCCGGTGCCTGGAGGACAGCACGGCGAAGGGCATGATGGCGAGGGCCTGGAACGCGCCGCCGAAGGGCGCGAACCAGCCGATCACCTCGAGGACGAGGCCGAGGTCGCCGAGGATCGCCGCCTCGGCCAGCTCGCCCGGCCGGAGCGGTCCCCGCGTCAGGTGCGCTCCTCCGGGCCTGTCCACCACGTCAGGCTACGCTCGACACGTTGCCCGGATGGCGGAACGGTAGACGCGGCGGCCTCAAAAGCCGCTGTCCGAAAGGGCGTGCGGGTTCGAGTCCCGCTCCGGGCACGGGGTTTCGGCAGTTGAGCGGCAGTGACGCTGACCGCCCACCGGCCTTGTTGTGACAGTTTGGGCTACACGGCGGCTCGAGGCAGCTGTGGCTCGAGGCGGATGCTCCGGGCGCGTGGTGCGTGCACGCCTCGACCGGAGCTGTCCTGGGCGACGACGCTCGCCCTCGGCGTCGAAGGCTCCGTGCGGCGTTGCCTGCGGCGCCCCCCCTCCACGCCGGCATCGGCGCCATCGGGCAAGCAGCTGCAACAACGTGACGCCACGCGCCATCACGCCAGAACGCCTCGATCAGCGAGGTTCCACCGGCACCTTCGGCACGGCTTGGTGAGATCGAGGGCGCTCGTCGGCCTGGCGTGACACAGGCGGGCGAGATGAGCCGCTCAGCCACCACCTCGGAGGGCCGCGGGTCCGCTCCGGGCACCACTGGCCAGGCCTGCCCACCCGCGACGACGCGACGCAGGCGGGCTCGGCACGTAACGTCTCCCCATGGCCATCGCGATCACCGAGGACCACCAGGCGCTCGCCGGCACCGCGTCTCACTTCCTCGGCTCCCACGATGCCCGGCGGGCCTCCCGGGGCCTCCTCGAGTCCGAGAGCGAGCCGATGCCCGAGATGTGGGCCGAGCTCGCCGGCCTCGGCTGGCTCGGCATCCACCTGCCGGAGGAGCACGGAGGCTCCGGCTACGGTCTCGCGGAGCTCGTCGTCCTCGTCGAGGAGCTGGCGAAGGCGGTGGCCCCGGGGCCGTTCGTGCCCTGCGTCATCACGAGTGCCGTCCTCGCCGCGACGGGAGACGAGGAGACGAGGAGGAGGTACCTGCCCGGCCTCGCAGCCGGCTCGCTGACCGGTGCCGTGGCGCTCGAAGCCTCCGTCACGGCGTCGGGCGGCACCGTCTCGGGTGAGGCGGCACCGGTCCTCGGTGGGGGCCTCGCGCAGCTCCTGCTCGTCCCGGTTGGCGACGACGTGGCCGCCGTCGAGGTGGGCGAGGGCGTGGAGGTGTCGGTCCCGCCCAACCTGGACCCGACCCGGCGCTGCGCCAAGGTCAGCCTCCGCGAGGCACCGGCGACCCTGCTGCGGGGGGCCCGCCGGACCATGCTCGACCTGGCCCGGGTGATCCTCGCCGCCGACGCGGTGGGAGTCGCGAGGGCGGCGACCGACATGGCGGCCGCGTACGCCCGCGAGCGGCGCCAGTTCGGCCGGGTCATCGGCACCTTCCAGGCCGTGAAGCACCACTGCGCCAACATGGCGGTGGCGACCGAGCTCGCCACCTCGGCGGTGTGGGACGCGGCGCGGGCGGCGAGCAAGGGCGGGGAGCAGCTCTCCTACGCCGCCGCCGTGGCCGCGACGCTCGCGGCTGACGCCGCCGACCTCTGTGCCAACCTGAACACCCAGGTCCACGGCGGGATCGGCATGACCTGGGAGCACGACGCCCACCTGCTCATGAGGAGGGCGACCACGTTGCTCTGTCTCCTCGAGCCGGGACGGGCCGCGTCAGAGGTGACAGATCTCGCACGCCGCGGCGTCGTGCGGATCCGAGACGTCGACCTTCCCCCGGAGGCCGAGCCCATCCGCGCCGAGGTGCGTGCCTTCGTCGACGAGGTGAAACAGCTGCCCGGAGAGGGCCGGCTCGAGCGCATGATCGAGACTGGCTACGTCATGCCGCACTGGCCGAAGCCCTACGGCCGGGCTGCAGGCGCCGTCGAGCAGCTCGTCATCGAGGAGGAGCTCGCGAAGGCGGGCATCGCCCGGCCGCAGTACGGGATCACCGCCTGGAACATCCTCACGATCATCCAGTACGGCACCGCAGACCAGCTCGCCCGCTGGGTCTTGCCCGCGCTGCGCCAGGAGGTCGTCTGGTGCCAGCTGTTCAGCGAGCCCGACGCCGGCTCCGACGCCGCCGGCATCGCGACCCGAGGGACGCGAGTGGAGGGAGGCTGGCTCGTGAACGGCGAGAAGGTCTGGACGAGCGGGGCCCAGCTCGCCGGGATGGGCTTTGCCACCGTGCGCACGGACCCGACCAAGCCGAAGCATGAGGGCATCACGATGATGGCGATCGACATGCACGCCGACGGCGTGGAGGTCCGCCCCCTCCGTCAGGCGTCCGGGCATGCGGCCTTCAACGAGGTCTTCCTGAACGACGTGCTCGTTCCCGACGACGACGTCGTGGGGCCGGTCGACGGAGGATGGACGGTCGCCCGGACCACGCTCGGCAACGAGAGCGTGAGCATCGGCGGCGGTGGCGGTGGCATGGGACAGGGCGCTGCGATGATCGCCGCCCTCGACGCGGCCCCTCAACGGCTCGTGGGAGGCTCGGCGAGGATCGGTCGGTACCTGGCCGGGAACCAGGCCCTCGGGCTGGTGAACCTCCGCCAGACCCACCGGGCGGTGGCAGGGTCCGAGCCCGGTCCGGAGGGCGCGATCACCAAGCTCGTCTCCTCCGAGCTCGGAGCCGAGGCGGCCGCGATCCTCACCGAGCTCGCCGGGCCGGAGGCGGCCTTCTTCGAGGGTCTTGGTGAGCTCAGCAACAGCCTCGTCCTCATGCATCGGGGCTTGTCGATCGCGGGCGGCACCTCGGAGATCAAGCGGAACCAGATCGGCGAGCGCATCCTCGGCCTGCCGCGGGACCCGCTCGTCGGCTAGCGAGCCGGGCCGGCGCCGACCCGTCACAGGGCTCGAATGCCACGACGGCTCGTCGTCGCGACCTTCAACCTCCACGCGGGGATGGACGGTTACGGCCGCCGCTTCGACGTGGTCGAGGCCTGCCGCCCCCTCGAGGCCGACGTCCTCATCCTCGAAGAGATCTTCGCCCCGGCCGGCGGCGTCGGCCAGGCCGACGAGATCGGCGAGGCACTCGGCTACCGCCGGGTCGAGCTGCCGTTGGCGAGGGCATGGCGCACCATCCACGAGCTGCCGGCACCACCTGGCGCGGGCTGGGAGCCCCGGCGCCCCTACCCCCGCGAGCGGCGCGCGCTCCGAGTCGGCAGCTACCTGAAGACTCCCCGGAGCGGCGCCGGTTACGAGGAAGGCAGCTGGGGGCTCGCCGTGCTCACCCGCGAGCCCGTTGTCGCGAGCGAGGTGATCGAGCTCGGCCGCCTCACCCGCGACTACACCTCCCGCGCGGCGCTGTCGGTGACGCTCGAAGGCGGCCTGCGGGTCGTCGCCGTTCACATGCCCCACCTCACCCACGGTTCGCCGGTCCACTTCCACCGACTCCAGTCCGCCCTCCGCCCCCTCGTGCGCGGGCGGTGGCATGCCGTGCTGGGCGGCGACATGAACTACTGGGGCCCACCGCTCGAGCTCGCCCTTCAGGGCTGGCGGCGAGCCGTGAAGGCGAAGACCTGGCCGGCCTGGCGGCCCCGCCATCAGCTCGACCACCTCTTCGTCAGCCGGGACGTACGCGCCGTGGGCGGTGGCGTGGTGAGATCCGGCAACTCGGACCACCTGCCGCTTCGCGCCACGATCGAGCTG
>DATGKK010000011.1:0-22400 GCA_035294725.1 Acidimicrobiales bacterium
CGGCTGACGGCGGCCGCGCCGGTGACGACGAGGTCGATCGGGCCTGAAGTGAGCAGCTGAGCGAAGTCGAGCCCGCGACCGGCGCGCTCCATCCCGTCGAGCGTGGCGGCGAGGACGGCGCCGCCCGGCGGCAGCTCCGCCGGGTCGAGCAGGCGGGCTCCGCGCAACATGCCGTAGGTGAACACGACGAGCCGCTTGCCGTCCTCGAGGGCCTGCTCGCGCAGGCGCTCGAGGCTGTTGTCCGGAGTGACGACGAGGGTCCGCGCCCTGCGGTACTCGTCGAGCGAGCGCACGGAGGCGGCGCACCGCTCGCTGCCGGCGAAGTCGGGGACGAAGCTCGAGAAGTCGTAGCCGAAACGGGAGTCGGGAAGGGCGACCTCGGCCAGCCGTTCCCACACGACGCGCCGGAGCCGCGCCGCAGGGTTGACGAAGGTGCCCCGGCCGATCTCGCGCCGCACGAGGCCCCCGGCCTCGAGCTCCGCGAGGGCCCGGCGGAGGGTGCCGCGGCTCACTCCGAGCTGCTCGGCCAGCTCCCATTCCGCAGGCAGCATCGTCTCTTCGCCGAGCGGTCGGGCGAGGGCGATGGCCTCGATCTGCTCGACGACTTCGCTGTAGAGCGTGCGCCCGGTGGACGCCGCGGCCAGCCGACCTGACACACGAGAGGTATAGACCTTTATACCGAACCGGTCAAGGGGTCTCGGGCTGGCTGGAGGACGCCGCCCGCACCAAGGGAGTGGGGCCGCCGTTCGGCACGTTCGCCTTCTTGGAGACGACGTATCCCGCCATGCCAGGACCGACGAGGGACGCGCCCGCGACGAGCGGCGTCGTTGACGGCGGTGCCCGCTGGGGAGCGCCCTCGCCTCGCTGCCCAGGCAGGTCTCGCACGTAGCGTGGTCTCCTGCCAGGAGTTGGCGGCACCAGCGCCGCCAACTACCACGGCTGTAGTTGCCGCCGGCGCCACTAGACCCGCGCACATGACCGCCGACCGGCCGCCGAAGGTGAACGTGCGCACCGAGGACCCGTTCTCGACTCCTCCGGGTGAGCGCCGGGTCGACCGGCGGCTCCGCGGCCGGCTCGTGGCCCCGGTCACGGTGTGGACGGCGGGCACGCCCGAGCGCTTGGCGGGGCTCACCGTCTCCTCCGTGCTGGTCGCCGAGGGTGAGCCACCGCACCTGCTTGGCCTTCTCGACCCACTCTCGGAGCTCGTCGAGCTCGCGACGGCGACGAGCACCTTCACGGTGCACGTCCTCGCCGAGGCCGATCGCCGGCTTGCCGCCGCCTTCGCGGCCGAGTACCCGGGCGATCCCTTCGACGGCCTCGAGGTGGCCGAGACCCGACACGGCCCGAAGCTCCTCATCGGGAGGACGGTCGCTGCCTGCCGGCTCGCCGAGACGGCGCCCGTCGGCTACTCCCTCCTCGTCACCGGCGTGATCGAGGAGGTGGAGATCGCCCGGGAGGGGGCACCCCTCGCCCGCTACCGCGGCGGCTACCGGACCCTCGCCGGCTGATCACTGCGGGCGTTCTGCGGGGCGCGACGGCCCCTCAGAACATCACGCCCGGGTTGAGGATCCCGTCGGGGTCGAGCGCCTCCTTGATGCGGCGGGAGAGCTCCATCACGTCGTCGCCGAGGTACGCGGCAAGCCACGGTCGCTTGTAGCGGCCGGTGCCGTGCTCGCCGGTGATCGTCCCTCCGAGCGAGATGGCGAGGTCCATGATCGCTCCGAACGCGGCCCTGGCACGAGCGGTACCGGCAGGGTCGCTCCCGTCGTAGACGATCGTCGGGTGGGTGTTCCCGTCACCGACGTGGGCGTAGAGCGCGACCGTGACGTCGTAGCGGGCGGCGATCTCGCCGATCCCGGCGACGAGCTCGGGGAGCTTCGGGATCGGGACGCCGACGTCCTCGATGAGCAGGTCGCCCATCCGGTCGAGAGCCGGGATGACCGCCCGCCTCGCGGCGAGGAAGGCCTCGCCCTCGTCGGCGTCGTCGGTGGCGTAGACCTCTGTCGCGCCCGCCTCCTCGAAGGTCGCCACGACCTTGGCGGCTTCCGCTGCCGAGACGTCCGAGCGGGCGACGAGCAATGCCTCGGCGGAGCGGTCGAGGTCCATCGCAAGGGCGTCCTCGACCGCGTTGATCGAGACGCGGTCCATGAGCTCGAGCGTCGCCGGGCGCACCGTCGAGAGCAGGGCGAGCACGGCGGCAACCGCGCGATCGAGGGAGGCGAAGGCCGCCACGACCGTCGAGGCGGGCGGCGGCGCCGGGAGCAGGCGCAGGGTCACGTCGGCGACGACGCCGAGGGTGCCCTCGCTCCCGACGAAGAGCTTCGTGAGCGAGAGCCCCGCCGAGTCCTTGAGGCGGGGCCCTCCGAGCGTGACGAGGGTGCCGTCGGCGAGGACGACCCTCATCCCGAGCACGTAGTCCGAGGTGACGCCGTACTTGACGCAGCACATGCCGCCCGCGTTCGTGGCGACGTTGCCGCCGATGGAGCACATCTCGAACGAGGAGGGGTCGGGCGGGTACCACAGGCCGTGAGCGGCCGCGGCCGCCTTCACCTCGGCGTTCAGCGCGCCGGCCTCCGCCGTTGCCACCCGCATGGCCGGATCGACGGCAACGGACCGCATGCGCTCGGTGCAAAGGAGGATGCCTCCCTCCACCGCCGTCGCCCCACCGGAGAGGCCGGAGCCGGCGCCACGGGGGACGACCGGCACGTGGTGCGAGGAGGCCCATCGCAGCACCTCTTGGATCTCCGCCGCGCAGGCCGGGCGCACGAGGCCTAGCGGTCTCCCGACCTCGGGGTAGCGCGACCAGTCCTGGAGGTAGGTGGCGATGACGTCGGGGTCGGTGGCGACGGTTCCCTCGGGCAGGGACCGGCTGAGCTCCTCGATCGCCGCGCGGCCGTCCACCGCGCCACCCTATTCAGTCCTGGGGCTGGACAGGACGGGGCGCCGAACCGACCGTGGCGGGACCGGTTGGGCGCACCGACGACCACTGCGGCGGTGCGGGCTGCCGGCCTCTTGCTCGCCGGTCCTGGCCGGAGAGGCTGTGGCGAGCACGGTCCTCGCGCGGACGCCCAAGTGGTGTGGAGCCGGCCCCACCCCGCCGTTGCTCGGCGGCCCGGCGACGACGCGTCCTCCGGGGTGCTCTGGCGCCAGCTCGTCCGGGTCGCCGGCTTGCCACGCTCGCGCAGGGGACCCCGGCCGGCGAGGTTGCGTGAGCCGGCACGGCGTGGTCAGGTTGTCGTGGTGGAGCCGTGAGACGGGAGCGCCAGACCGAACGGGTGCGGGTTCCGCCGCCGCTCATCTCACGGCGGCTGCCGTCGGGGCGCGGCGCGACCGAGCAGCCGAACGTGACGGGCGACGGCGCGACGCCCTTGACGCTGCGGTTCTGGACCATGGTCGTGCTGACGGGCGTGGCGACGGGCCTGTTCGGCGACCTGCTCATGTTCGTGCTGTTCCACATGCAGTTCCTCGCGTTCGACTACTCGCACGGGTCGTTCCAGCACGCCGTCGAGGCGGTGTCACCGGGTCGCCGGGTCGTCTCGCTCGTGATCGCCGGGGTCGTCGGCGGCGTCGCCTGGTACGTGCTAAGGCGCTACACGCCGAACGAGTCGTCGGACCTCGACGACGAGATCTGGAACGGTGAGGGCAAGCTGTCATTCCGGAGGAGCATCGGCACCTCCCTCATCTCCGAGACGGTGATCGGCATGGGGGCCTCGATCGGTCGCGAGTCGGCGCCGAAGCTCATGGGCGGTGTCTCGGGGTCGGTGCTCGGCAGCTGGGCGAAGCTCACGCCCGAGCAACGGCGGCTTCTTGTCGCCTGCGGCGGGGGAGCCGGGCTCGCCTGCGTCTACAACGTCCCGGTCGGTGGCGCCATCCTCGCGGCAGAGGTGCTCTGGGGCTCGATCACCCTCCCGGCCGTGCTCCCCGCCCTCGCGTGCTCGTTCATCGCGACGGCGACGGCGTGGATCTACCTCCCCAACCACGCCACCTACGTGGCCATCCCGAGCTACCCGTTCCGCTTCACCCTGCTCGTCTGCTCGCTGCTCGCGGGACCGGTCATCGGCCTGCTCGCGACGGGGTGGGTGAGGCTCATAGGGTTCGTCTCGCACCACCGACCCCGGGGCCGCCTCGCGCTCGCGGGTCCGCTCGTGGCCTTTGTGACCCTCGGGATCGTCGGGATCTGGTACCCCGAGCTGTTCGGCAACGGAAAGGACATGGCCCACACGGCCTTCCTCGGCGGGTGGGGGCTCGGCATGCTCGGCGCCTTGTTCGTCCTGAAGCCGATCGTGACCTCGCTCTGTGTCGGGAGCGGCGCGCAAGGAGGGCTGTTCACCCCCACGCTCAGCACCG
Source organism: Acidimicrobiales bacterium (assembly GCA_035294725.1). Lineage (GTDB taxonomy): Bacteria > Actinomycetota > Acidimicrobiia > Acidimicrobiales > Bog-793 > DATGKK01. Next base: position 4,348 of record DATGKK010000011.1, read on the forward strand.
GAGCGCTGTTCGGCGGCTTCATCGGGCTCGCGTGGTCGCAGGCCTGGCCCGGGGAGCCGTCCGGCGCCTTCGCCATCGTGGGCGCCGCCGCCATGATCGGCGCCTCGATGCAGGCGCCCTTCTCCGGCGTCGTGCTCGTGCTCGAGCTCACCCATACCGGCTTTGCCTTCGCCGTGCCGATGCTCGCCGCCACGGTCGGAGCCACCCTTGTCACCCGCCACCTCGACGGGTACTCGATCTACTCGGCCCGGCTCGGCCCCAACGACGCGGACTCGGCCTGAGTGTGGCCCGTCCCCCGGCCGGGGAAGCCGGGTCAGCGGCTCCTCGAGCGGACGGTGCGTGGAGGGAGCAGCATCCGTACGGAGGGCGCACCCGGTGGAGGCGAGGTAGGCGGCGGAGTCCGCTACCAGCTCGAGGCGCACGAGGACCGACCTCTGGCGCTCGTCGAGCGGCATGCCGGCCGCTTCACGGTATCGAGGACGCGACCGGCGAGGTTGGAGACGGCGAGGTGCCTCGTGCCGCGTGCCCCAGCCGGCGGGCGGATCCCCCTTGCGCGACGGCGGTGAGGCGGCGTTCCCGAGCAGGCTCATCCACTCGACGCCTGCGGAGCTGCCGCCGGCGCACCAACGCTCGACGAGGCGCGCCAAGAGAAGCTCCACGCCTCGTGCACCACCTCCCACCCGCCTGCTCCGATCGTTTTGCCGCCCGGACGGATCGAGCGCGAGCTGGCGACGTCCTCGTCGAGCGGCCCCTGCCGTGTGCCAGGAACGAGGTGGTCGTCCGTCTCAGGAGCTTCCTTTGAGATCACATCTGCACTTCACCTCGGCGCATGGTGCCGTCGACCCACCTCGAGGCACGCTCCAGAACGGCGGAGGCGGCTATGGCCCCTGTCACGACTGTCAAAAAAAGGGGCACCCTCTCCGCGACACTGCCACCACCTGTTCGAGCGGATAAGGCCGTCGAGGTGACGGTGACCGGCGACACGTTGACGCCAACCGGGGGCAGCGCAGCGAGAGGGGAGGAGGGACACGGAAGCAACCTCCGCGGCCGCTCGGTCGTTCTTGAGGTACGGGTGTCGCCGCTCGACCGGCAACCTCGAGCAGACTTTCAGGGACAACTGGGGTGTACCGAGCGGGCGCGCCGCGGCGTTCCTGAAGGAGTGAGCCGGCTCACCAACAACTTCGGCGCCCGCGCCACCACGTTGCACCAGAGCTGAGTCAACTCCTCACCGTGCTGCTCACGTTCGTCGGCGTGCAACGTGACGACGTTCAGGAGCTCCTCGCTTCTCGCCGCCGTCGGTAGTGACCCTCCCCGCGATGCTCGTCATCTGACACCGTCTGTAGCCACCAGGTGCAATTCGTCTCCCAGTGGCAGCCCGCGGGCCACGTGCACGACACCGTCGGGGAGAGTGTCCGGCGCAGTTCCGGTCTGGGCAGAGCCAGCCGGTGATGCGATCCGGGGTGCCGGCACGATTCCCGTCATCGAGCCCGAGAGGGCAGTCGAGCAGGGCGTCGACGCTGACCTGCTCGCTCGGGCACTTATGCCGTGCTGTGCCGACGCCAGTTTCAGGGAACCGGCACGATCGGATAGACCACCGGGTGGGAACGAGGAGGCAATGATGACATCCGCGAAAGAAGTGCTCGAGGATCTCCGTGAGCCCGTGAGGTCGCTGCGGGGAATGATCCCCGAAGCCTGGTCGGGCTTCGTCCAGATGCACCAGGCTTCCATGCGCGATGGCGCGCTCTCGAGGCGCATGAAGGAGCTTGTGGCGCTCGCGATCGGAGTGTCACAGCAGTGCGACGGCTGTATCGCCTCACACGCACGGGGAGCGGTGCGAGCCGGCGCCACGGCCGAGGAGGTGGCCGAGACCCTCGCCGTCACTCTCATGATGGGTGGAGGCCCCGCTTCGGTGTACGCGCCGCGGGCATGGGCGGCCTACGAGGAGTACGCCGCCTCGGTCGCTGCGCCGGACACGGTCGAACCATCCTGACCGCTGCACCGTCAGCGCCGGGCTCCTGCCGGACTCACCGGTCAGCCGGGGTCGGCCCGCGATGAGGGCTCTAGGCTCTAGACGCACCGCTGCCTGATCATCCTCGCCCGAAGGGAGAACCTATGAACGTCTCTTCGTTCGACAAGGTGGTGCACCGACCGCTTGCCGAAGTGGATCGGGAAGTGAGGGCCGTGCTGGCCGAAGCCGGCTTCGGCGTGCTGACCGAGATCGACGTGTCAGCGACTTTGCGTGAGAAGCTCGGTGTCGATCGGTTGCCGCTCAGGATTCTTGGCGCTTGCAACCCGTCCCTCGCCGACCAGGCGCTCCGCCTTGATCCGGCGTCGGCCTTGGTCTTGCCGTGCAACGTGGTGCTCCGTGCCAGCGACGATGGAGCCACCCAGGTGTCGATCACCGATCCCCGAACACTCATGGATGCCCCGGCCTTCCGGGAGCTAGCCGCAGATGCCGCCTCCCGCCTGCAGTCCGCCCTGGAGCGCCTTTGAGGTGACCATGACCCGGGCCGCTTGTTGCGAGGAATGCGGCTCCGGAAAGGGTAGGCGATCCGGTCAGTCGAGTGAGGTGTCCGCCTCGGATGATCGAGGAGCGCTGCTGTGATCCTGTCCGCCGGGACCTGCCTCGTCGTCCACGACGGCGAGCGCTCTGGCCACGATCTCGGACCCGTCGGCGAGGGCGAGATTGTCGCTCACCCAGCCGCCCGCGAGCTCACCGCGGATCCGTCGGGCGTTGCCGTCTGGACCCCGCAGCACCCTGTCGAGCAGCCCCGCCTCGGCGAGGGCCGTGAAAGGGTCGGGATCCCACCCGCCGCACTCGATGATCTGCTGTATCTGAGAGAGCGTGAGCGGCGTCTCGAGCCATCCGAGCAGGCATCGAGCGACCTCCTCGGGGCGGTGACCGCCAGCGAGGTAGCCGAGTCGCTCGTCGTCCCCGGCGACGAGTTGGGCGAGGTCAGCGAGTCGAGAACCCCATCTTGGCGCCGATACGAGGGCGCGTACGTCGGCAGCTTCCAGCACCCCCGCCTCGCCGACGCGCGTCGCAAGCGCTGCCGTGAGCTCGTTGAGCGTCGGGTCCGGCATGAGGCCCCTCCTTTGTCTCGCCATCTCGGGCCCAACCTAGGCCCGAGGGCCAGGCTCGACTAGGGCACAAGGTCACCTCTCGTCTTCCTTTAGGGGTGGAGCAGCTGGCGGGACGGGCCGTCGAACTCCGTGGGCGCGGACGGTCCCGTGCTCCACTACCGGCCGTGGATACCCGAGGCGGTGACGTGCCGCCGGGTCGAGATCGTGCACGACATTCCAGGTCACGCCGGCGAGCTCCCCAACGTACCGCCGGACGTAGGCGCCGGTGCGATCGTGGCGGCGCCCCTGCACGACGGGGTTGAGCACCCGGAGCGGGTTCGTCCCCGTCCCGGTGCCGGCCGTCCACTGCCAGTTGAGGTTGTTGTTCGCGAGGTCGGCGTCGACGAGCCAGCGCAGGAAGTGGCGGGCGCCGAGCCGCCAGTCGATGCCGAGGTCCTTTGTGAGGTACGAGGCGGCGATCACGCGGCCGCGGTTGTGGACAAAGCCCTCCTCCCGCAGTTGGCGCATCGCCGCGTCCACGACGGGGTAGCCGGTCCGGCCCTCGCGCCAGGCCTCGAACAGCTCCGGGTCCGATGACCACCGTGATCGAGCCGGCCGGTAGTCCTGCCACGCGGCGCCGGGGCGGGCGGCGAGGATCTGGAGGTAGAAGTCGCGCCAGCAGAGCTGGCGCACGAAGGCGCTCGGGCCGGGGGACTGGGCGTGGCGTCTCGCCGCGAGCGCGACCTCGAGCGGCGAGATCGCCCCGAAGTGGAGATGAGCCGACAGCTGCGACGTAGCGGCCGCGGCGAGATCATCCCGGGTGTGCTCGTAGGCCTCGAGGTGGCCGCGGATCCAGCTCTGGAGCTGCCGTCGAGCGGCGCTCTCCCCGGGCTCGACGGCGAGGGATGGCGACAAGGTGCCGGGGACGCCGAAGCCGCCCGGTCCCTGAGGACCTGCGCCGCGGCCCCGCCGCCGTGCTCCCGGTGGGCGGCCCGTGAGCAGGGCGACGGCATCGTCCATCGCCATGCCCGCCGGGCCGCCTTGGAGGGACGGCACCTGCCGGGGTGCCGCTTCCGGCTCTCGCCACGATGCTGCCGCCCAGCGCCGCCAGTAGGGCGTGAAGACCTTGAAGTGGTCACCGCCCCCTGTCGGGAGGAGGGTGCCCGGCTCGACGACGGCGACGCCGGGATGCCGGTGGACGGCGATCCCCATGCGGCGGGCGCCGTCCTCGATGCGGGCAAGGCGCCGCCGGGCGTAGCCGCTCACGTCGTCGGCAACGTGGATCGCCGTCGCCCCTGCATCGGTCGCCACGGCGAGCACCTCGCTCGCAAAATCGCCGAGCCGTACGACGAGTCCGGCACCTCGCCCTTGCAGCGAGCGGTCGAGGTCGGCGAGCGCTCCGGCGAGATACCTGAGGCGGTTCTGCCCCATGTTCGGGCTGGCGAGGAGCCCTTCGTCGAGGACGAACAGGGGGACGACCGCCTCGTTCGACCGGCAGGCCGCGGCGAGCGCCGGGTTGTCGTGCAGCCGGAGGTCACGGGTGAACACGACCACGGCGGTGCGGTGGTGCCGCCCCGCAGCTGCTCGAGCAGGCATGGTCCAACTTTAGTGCTAAAAGCGTGGCCAACCCCCGCGAGCGAGGCGCCCCGGCGGTACGGTCGGCCTTTCGGCGAAGGAGGTACGGAACATGCGTGGCTTCAAGAACTTCCTCATGCAGGCCAACGTGCTCGTGGTCGCGGTCGGCCTCGTCGTGGCGCTCGCCTTCAGCACCCTCATCTCGGCCTTCACGACGAACGTCATCGACCCGATCATCTCGAGAGCAGAGGGCAAGCAGGCGATCGGGCTCGGCTGGCAGCTCGGGGAGAAGGGCAACGCGGCGACCTTTGTCAACATCGGGGTGTTCATCTCCGCCGTCATCTACTTCCTCATCTTCATGGCCGTGATCTATTTCGTGATCGTCGTGCCCTACCGCAGGATCATGCTGCGCCAGGGCACGGTCGTCTTCGGCCCGCCTGCGCCGACGAAGACCTGCCCGGCCTGCCTTTCGAGCGATCTCCCGGCAGCTGCCTCGAAGTGCAAGTACTGCGCGACCGACCAACCGGAGGTGACGGCAGGCGGCGCCGGGTGACGCTCGGCAGGCCGACCCGTTGGTAGCGTGACGGTCTCACTACGATGGAGTTGTGAGCCTGCCGGACGCTGCGTACCAGCGACTGCTGGCACTGCGCACCGGACTGCGGCACTTCCAGCGTTGGAGCGAGCAGCAGGCTGCCGCGGCGGGGCTCACGCCCGCACAGCACCAGCTCCTTCTTGCCGTTCGCGGCCATCCTGACCGCGACGGCCCGACGATCGGAGAGGTCGCCGACTACTTGCTGCTCCGGCACCACAGCGCCGTCGGCCTGGTGGACCGGGCGGAGGCAGCGGGCCTCGTCGAGAGGGTGCGAGACCCGCGCGACCGGCGCGTGGTGCACCTACGGCTCACCATTGACGGCGCCGCCCGGCTCGAGCGGCTCTCCCAGCTCCACCTCGAAGAGCTCGACCGGCTTGCCTCGGAGATCGCCGTCGTGGCCGACGGGCTGAAGCCGGTCTACGAGGCGCACGGCTTTCACAGGTCCGAGAGCATCTGACCGGCCAAGCGCCAGGACCGCGCGGTCGTCCACGAGAGCCACATCCCGTTGGTCTCTCGTTCGCCGAGGCGTTTTCGTGCGCCTACCCGCGTCGGCCGCTCGTCGCCGTGGCGCCGGGAGCGAGGTTCGGCGACCGGAGCTCGCTCCGTCGGCGAGGGTGGCCGGCCGCCAGTCCGGTCGACCGTGCCGATCGGCGCCGCGCTCGGCAGACCCCGCCGAGCAGCGTCCATGTCGGGCGATGCTGCGCCGGGGGCGGGCTCTTCAGGGATGCCCACGGCCTGACCCTGATGAGCTGGGTTCGGGAGCTCTGCTCGCAACTGGGGTCCTGAGTCGCTCTCACGGGATGACCGGATTCCCGTCGCGCGCGGCTGGCATGTCCGACCGCTCGCTGGCACGTTGAGCTGTCGAAGCATCTCGAAGGGCCGAGCGTCGCCGTCGTCACCGCGTGCAGGTACAGTCCCGCCGTGAACCCGCAGGTAGATCAGCGCCTCATGGCGTGGCTGCTCGACGGCGATCCGTCGTTGCGGTGGCAGGTGCTGCGCGACCTGACCGGCGCGCCGGCGGCCGAGGTGGCGGCCGAGCGAGCTCGGGTCGCGACACAAGGGTGGGGTGGGCGCTTGCTCGCCCTGGCCGACCCGGACGGCCAGTGGGCCAATGGCGCGTGCTTTCCGAGCGGCTTTCACGGCGATCTCTCCGAGGGCCAGCCGTGGACGTCGACGTTTCCCACCCTGGTGCTCCTGAGCGAGCTCGGCATCGACCCGGTGGCGCCCCCGGTGCGCAGGATCATCGGCCTTGTTCGCAAGAACTGCAGATGGGAGCACGCCGGGCAGCCGTTCTTCGACGGCGAGGTGGAGCCGTGCATCAACGGCAGAGTGCTCGCCCTCGGCGCCTACTTCGGGGTGCCGGTCGATGGGATCGTTGCCCGGCTGCTCGGCGAGCAGCTGCGGGACGGTGGCTGGAACTGCGAGGCGGAGAACGGATCGCTGCGGTCGTCGTTCCACACCACCATCTGTGTCCTCGAGGGACTGCTTGCCTACGAGCAGGCGACCGGCGGCACGGCCGAGTCGGTGGCTGCCCGACGCCGGGGCGAGGAGTACCTGCTCGAGCGGCGGCTCTTCCGGCGGCTCAGCTCCGGTGAGGTCGTCGTCGCCGACTGGTTGCGGTTCTCCTTCCCGACCAGGTGGCACTACGACGTACTGCGCGGGCTGGAGCACTTCCGTGCCGCCGGCGGCGCGGCCGATCCCCGCCTTGCGGAGGCGATCTCGTTGGTAGCCGGCAAGCGCCAGGCCGACGGCAGCTGGCTGCTCGAGAACACGCATCGAGGAGCGGTCCACTTCGCCATGGAGCCCGGTGACGGCGAGCCCAGTCGCTGGAACACGCTCCGTGCGCTGCGAGTCCTCAGGTGGTACGAGGACACCCCCTGACCGGGCTGGCCCGGCCCGACGCCGAGTGCGGCGCCGCTCGTAGCGCCTGAGGGGGCGGCCGTCACCCCGGCTGCCAGCGAGGGCGCAGTACCCTCGTCGCCGTGACCGTGACCCTGCCACCGGCGCCTGCCGTCGAGACACCGACCGTCGACCAGGTCGACGACTACCACGGCGACAAGGTGAGCGATTCCTACCGGTGGCTCGAGGACACCTACGCTCCCGAGACCGAGCGGTGGGTGGCGGCCCAGAACGCGCGCACCGAGGCGTGGCTCGCCCGCTTCCCCTGCCGTGAGGAGATCCGCCGTCGTCTCCGGCAGATGTTCGACTACACCCGCTACGACGTCCCCTTCGAGCGCGGCGGCCGGTACTTCCAGACGAGGAACACGGGTCTCCAGGACCAGTCGCCGCTCTACGTGATGGACTCGCCGACCGGCGAGGGCCGGCTGCTGCTCGACCCGAACGAGCTCTCGCCCGACGGCACGGTCGCGCTCGCATCCTTTTCCGTCACCGACGACGGTTCGCTCCTCGCCTACGCGACGAGCAGCGCCGGCTCGGACTGGATGACATGGCGCGTCCGTGAGGTCGCAAGCGGGAGAGATCTCCCCGACCTCGTCGAGTGGGCCAAGTTCGGAGCGGCCGCATGGCTGCACGACGGCTCGGGCTTTTTCTACGAGTCGGCCGAGCGTCCCCGCGAAGGCGAGGAGTACCTCGCCGCCACGCGGGCCCCCCGGGTGATGTTCCATCGGCTCGGGACCTCGGCGAGCGACGACCAGACCGTCTTCGAGAGCCCCGAGGAACCCGAGTGGCTGCCCTGGGCCAGCGTCACCGAGGACGGCCGCTGGTGCGTGGTCTCCATCTCGCGGGGCACGAACCCCGAGAGCCGCCTCCTCGTGCGCGAGCTTGCCGCCGGCGGCACGGGGGAGGGCGACTGGAGCGTCCTCGTCGAAGGCTTCTCCTGCAAGGCGAGGGTCGTCACGAACGTCGGCTCCACCTTCTACCTCCTCACCGACCTTGGGGCGGACCGCCAGCGGATCGTCGCGGTCGACCTCGAGGACCCCGACCCGCAGCGCTGGCGGGACGTCGTGCCGGAGCGGGAGGCGTTGCTGCTCGGCGCCCGCAACTGCGGGGGGCGGCTCGTCTGCCACTTCCTCGAGCACGCGACCTCGCGCCTCGAGGTGCTCGAGATCGACGGCACCCCGGTCGCCGAGGTTCCCCTGCCGCCCCAGTCGGCACTCCTCGAGGACTTCGAGGCTCCCCCGGTGAGCGGCTCGGCGTCGAGCAGCACCGCCTACTACAAGGTCGGCTCCTTCACGGACTCGGGGTCGCTGTGGTCCTACGACGTGCGCGCGGGGGCGGCCGTGCAGCTGCGCGCCGGGGGAGCGCCCCTCGACGAGTCGGCCGTTTGCACCGAGCAGGTCTTCATCACGGCCAGCGACGGGGCGGCGATCCCGGTGTTCCTCGTGCGCCGGCGAGACCTCGAGGCGAGCGGCGAGGTGCCGGTCCTGCTCTACGGCTACGGCGGCTTCGACATCCCGATCACGCCCAGTTTCGACCACGACTTCGCCGTGTGGATCGAGCGAGGTGGCCTCCTCGCCGTCGCCAACCTGAGAGGCGGCGGCGAGTACGGGCGCGCCTGGCACGACGCCGGCCGGCTCGCGAGCAAGCAGCGGGTCTTCGACGACTTCTGCGACGTCGCACGCTGGCTCGGCGGCGAGTCCGGCTGGTCCCGGCCAGGACGGATCGCGATCAACGGGCGCTCCAACGGCGGGCTGCTCGTCGGCGCCTGCCTCACCCAGCACCCGGAGCTGTTCGGGGCTGCGGTGCCCGAGGTCGGGGTGCTCGACATGCTCCGCTACCACCTGTTCACGATCGGGTGGGCATGGAAGAGCGACTTCGGGGACCCCGAGGACCCCGAGCAGTACCGATGGTTGCGGGCCTACTCGCCGCTGCACCAGGTGCGCGCGGGGCAGGCCTACCCGCCGACCCTCGTCATGACGGGCGACCACGACGACCGGGTCGTGCCGGGTCACTCGTTCAAATTCTTCGCCACGCTCGCAGCGGCGCAGGCTGGCACGGGGCCGATCCTCATCCGGGTCGAGACCTCCGCCGGTCACGGACATGGAAAGCCGGTCTCGAAGGTCATCGCCGAGCGGGCCGATCTGCTGACCTTCGTCGAAGCGGCGCTCGGGCTCGCGACGGCCCGCCCGGACCCGTGAGCGCCCGGCCCCGCACCGCTCGGCCCCCCGGGCCGTCGAGGTCACCTCGCGTCCGGCTCCCGGGCCTGCTCGCCCGGACCGTGCACGGCGAGCGCCGGGCGGCTCGCGCAACTGGCATGCTGGCACCGTGGCGACACGGTCTCGGCGATGCCGCCGGTGCTCCGCGTGCGGACCTCCGCCGCCGGCAGCGCTGACGAGGTGACCGGGACGGCCCGCCCCCTCACGCCTCGGCCGTCTCCTCTCGGCCCGCAGCTGAGCTCACGGCTCCGCAGCCTCGCCGCACGGGTCGCCGGTGCGAGGGGGGCGCTCGCCGGGCGCCGGGACGCCGCTGCGGGGGTCGACCTGCTCGAGGCGCAGCTGCGGGACTTCCAGTCGACCGTCGCCGACCTGATGGACACGAGCGAGGTGGGCGACGTCCTTGCCCGGGTGAGCGAGCACGCCGGCCGGATCGTGAACGCACGCCGGCTGCTGCTCGCCGTCCGTCTCGACCCCGACGAGCCGGTGCAGGTGCATGCCGAGGGGTTCGAGCCGGAGGAGGCCGAGCGGCTCGCCCCGCTCGTGCTCGACGCCGAGCCGGCCGGCCTCGCAGCGGCGTTCGGGGGCGAGAGCGCGCACGGAGAGCTCCTCGTCGCCGACGTCGCCTCGCCGGCGCGCCAGTACGGACGGCTGGTGGCGTTCTCGGCGGGCTCTCCGCTCGAGCACTCACGCCAGCTCCTCGAGTCCTACGCTCGGCTCGCGGCGACCACCCTCGACGCCTCGATGGCCCTCGAGACCGCGGCCGCCCGGCGGCGCACGGCCGAGCGGCTCGGGCAGTTCGCGGCGAGGCTGATCCGCGAGCGTGACACCGCGGGGGTCGCGCAGGCGACGGTCGAGGCCGCCCTCGACGTGATGGGCTCGGACCGCGCGACCCTGATGGCCTACGACGAGGCGACGGGCTGCTTCTCGATGGTGGCGACCACCGGCCTGCCGCCCGAGCTCGCCGAGCGGGTGAACGCGCTCGTGATCGGCCCGCACAACTACCCAGCCGTGGCGAGGACGCTCGAGGAGCTCGACGAGCCGCGCGTCCGGCGCCGGGACGGTCTCGAGGCCGACCGGCTGGAGCTCTTCTCGGACCTCGAGGTCGAGACGGTGGCGATGGTGCCGGTGAAGACGCAGGACCGGTACTTCGGCGTCTTGTTCACGTCGTGGTCGACGGGCCGGCCGGCGGGGCGGCCACACGAGCACGTCCGCCTCCTGAACGGCGTCGGCCACCAGGCGGCAGGGGCGTGGGAGAAGGCGACGCTGCTCGAGCAGGTGCACCGGCAGGCCTCTCTCGATCCACTCACCGGCCTTGCCAACCGTCGCGTGTTCACCGAGGTGCTGGCCTCGCTCATGGGCGCCCACGGCGGGAAGCCGGCGGCCGTGCTCTTTTGCGACCTCGACCGCTTCAAGGAGGTGAACGACCTCCTCGGCCACGGGGCGGGGGACGAGCTCCTCGTCGAGGTGGGCCACCGCCTCTCGGCCTGCGTGCGCTCGGACGACCTCGTCGCCCGGCTCGGCGGTGACGAGTTCACGGTGCTGCTGCGCGAGGTCGACGAGGAGTGGTCGCCCCTCGGGTTCGGCGCCAAGATCCGCGAGGCCCTCGAGGAGCCGGTCCAGATCGAGGGCTCGTCCGTGGCCGTCCATCTCAGCATCGGGGCCGTCGTCGCCGCTCCGGGGACCCTCTCGGTGAAGGAGGTGCTGAGAAGGGCCGACGCGGCCATGTACGCCGCCAAGTCAGGGGGTGGCGATCGCCTGCTCGTGTTCGAGGAGCACATGCTCGCCACGCGCTTCGAGCGTCTCGACCTCGAGGCGAGCCTCGCCGCCGCCGTGGCGGCGCCGGAAGGCTCGTTCAGCCTCCTCTACCAGCCCCAGGTCGAGCTCTGCACCGGCGCCGTCGTCGGCGTGGAGGCGCTCGTGCGGTGGCGACACCCCGAACGGGGCCTGCTCGCCCCCGGAGCCTTCCTGCCGGTGGCCGAGGAGACAGGTCTCGTCGTCCCGGTCGACCTCTACGTCCTCGACACGGCGCTCGTGGAGGCGAGGAGATGGCGCGAGGAAGGCCGCGATCAGAAGGTGGCGGTCAACTTCTCCGCCGGCACCCTCCAGTCCCCCGGCATCGTCGATGCGGTGAGAGGGGCTCTCGAGCACCACCACGTGCCGGGCGCGGCGCTCGAGATCGAGCTGACCGAGTCGAGCACGGTCGCCGACCCGGAGTGTCTCGGGACCGTGTTGCGCGCCCTCGGCGAGCTCGGGGTCACGATCGCGATCGACGACGTCGGGACCGGGTACTCCTCCCTCACCCTCCTCCACCTCCTGCCGGCTCACCGCCTCAAGATCGACCGGAGCTTCGTGCAGCGCATCGACACCGACGCCGGCGCCCGCTCGGTCGTGGAAGCCGTGCTGCTGCTCGCCGAGCGGCTCGGGTACACGGCCGTCGCCGAGGGGATCGAGACGCGCTCCCAGGCAGCCGAGCTGGAGGCGCTCGGGTGCCGGCTCGGCCAGGGCTACCTCTACGCCCGGCCGATCGAGCCCGATCGCCTTCGGCCCCTCCTCGCAGGCGACGGGCACTCCGCTGACGCTCCTCGGTCCCCGGACGGCTGAGGCGTCCTCACAGGCTCAGGAGGGAGCTCCGCTCGGCTGCGGCTCGCCGGGTGCGAGGTCGAAGGAGCACCAGACGCACTTGCCGGCCTCGAGGGGCCTCGCACCCCACTGCTGGGAGAGGCTCGCCACCACCTGGAGGCCCCGGCCGTGCTCGTTGTCCTGGCCCGGTCGGCGGCGCCGTGGCAGCAGGACGCCACCATCGACCACTTCCACGATGAGCTGCGTGCTCGTCCGGCAGAGCCGCATCGTGACGGGAGGGGCTCCGTGCACGATGGCGTTCGTCACGAGCTCGCTCACCGCGAGGACCACGTCGTCCGCGAGCTCTCCCGGTATCTCCCAGGCTGCCAGCACCTCCCGGGCGGCTTCCCGGGCACGGCGGGCACCGACGTCCTCTGCGGGGATCGAGACCGGGACGGCGACCGGTGCCGGCGCTGCGGCCGGCACACGGGCGACGAGGAGGGCGACGTCGTCGTCCGGCTCCTCGAGGACGAGCGAGCCGACGATGCGCTCGGGGACCTCCTCGATCGGCCCGCTCGGGCTGGCGGCGACCGCCTCGAGCTCGGCGGCGAGGGCCGTCATGCCGTCGTCGAGGTCTCGGCCCCGGCGCTCGATGAGGCCGTCGGTGTAGAAGGCGAGCACGGCTCCGAGCAGGAGTGACACCCGCTCGTTGCCGAGCGTGATCGGGCCTGCCCCGAGCGGTGGCCCGCTCGCTCCGGCGAGCGGTGTCGGCGGGCTGCCGGGCAGGGCGAGCATCGGTGGGAGATGGCCGGCCCGGGCATAGGTGATCACCTGCTCGGTCGGGTCGTACACGCCGTAGACGCACGTGACGATCTGGTCGCCTCCGAGGTCCCGGACGAGAGCGTCGCAGAGCTCCAGCACCTCAGCGGGCGGGAGGTCGAGCCGGGCATAGGCCCTGATCGCCGACCGGAGCTGGCCCATCACGGCTGCGGCCCGCACTCCCCGGCCCATGACGTCACCGACGACGAGTGCCGTCCGACCGGCGCCGAGCTCGATCACGTCGTACCAGTCGCCACCGACCTGGGTCCCCTCCACCCCGGCGCGGTAGAAGGTGGCCACCTCGAGGTACTCCGGGTCGAACGAGCGAGGCGGCAGGAGACTGCGCTGGAGCTCGTCCGCGATGCGGTGCTCGCGCGCGGTCGCCTCGCGCTCGGCGGCCGCCGCCGTCAGGCGCACCTCCGCCTCGCGCTGGACGGTGGTGTCCTGGATGGAGCCGCGCAGCCGCACGGGCCTCTCCCCGGCACCGGGCACCGCCTCGCCGAGGACCCGCACCCACCGTTCCAGCCCGGGCCGGATCTGGGCGCGCACCTCGAAGTCGAGCGGCTCGCCCCGCTTCAGCATCGCTTCGACCGCGGCGCTCACGACCGGGGTGTCCTCGGGTCGAACGAAGCGCTCGACGACCCCCGGGTAGCCCAGCTCCTCGAGGTCGTGAGCCGTGAGGCCGAGGATGCGGAGCAGCTCGTCGGAGCCCGAGAGCCGCCGGTCGGCGAGGTCGATCTCCCAGCTGCCGACGTGGGCGAGCCGCTGCGCCTCTGCGAGCAGGACCTGGCTTCGCGCGAGCTCGTCCCGGGTGCGGCGCGTCCGGTCGAGCTCGATGTTCGACTGGACTCGGGCGACGAGCTCACGAGCCGAGAAGGGCTTCACGAGGTAGTCGTCCGCGCCGGCCTCGAGTCCCTCGACCACCCCTTCCTCGCCCGCGCGGGCCGACAGGATCACCACCGGGATCCCGACCGTGGCGGGGTCGGCCCGGAGGCGCCTCAGCAGCTCCAAGCCGTCGAGGCGGGGCATCATCACGTCGGTCACGACGAGGTCGGGCGGGTCCGCGCGCACGAGGTCGAGGGCGGCCTCCCCGTCGCCGGCCGTCACGACGTCGTAATGGGCCGCGAGCAGCCGGGAGATGTACCGCCGCATGTCGGCGTTGTCGTCCACGACGAGGACGCGGGCTCGCCCGCGCCCCGGCTCGTGCCCTCCGGTGGCGCCCGGGGCTCCGATTGCCTGGCCCGCGCCCTCCCCGTGCCCGGTCCCGGACCCGACCGTCTCGGAGCCCTCCGGGGTGGCTCCGGCCTGCAACCAGCGCATCACCTCGGCGACGAAGCTCTCGACCTCCCCGGGGACGGGAGCCGCCGCCGGCGCCGGTTCGGCGACCACCTGGTCGTCGGGCAGGTGGGCCCGCCCGGTGGGGAGCCTCACGGTGAACGTGGTGCCCTCGCCGGGAGCGCTCTCGACCCGGACCTCACCGCCATGGAGGCTCACCAGCTCCGCGACAAGGGCGAGGCCGATGCCGGACCCCTCGTGAGTCCGGCCTCGCGCCGTCTCGATCCGCTGGAAGCGCTCGAACAGCCGGGGCTGGTCCTCAGGGGCGATGCCGATGCCCGTGTCGGCCACGGCAAGCTCGACGGCATCGTCCACGCGCCGCAGCGAGACGCGCAACGAACCCTCGAAGGTGAACTTGACGGCGTTGGAGAGCAGGTTGAGCACGATCTTCGACCACATGGCGCGGTCGACGTACACGTCGTCGCCGACCGGTTCGAGCTCGAGCTCGAACCGGAGGCCGGCCCGCTCGATCGCGGACCGGAACAGGCTCGCCACCTCGGCCGTGTACCGGGAGAGGTCCACCTGCTCGTAGCGGCCGGTCATCTGGCCCGCCTCGATGCGGGAGACGTCGAGGAGGTCGTTCACGAGGTGGAGGAGGCGTGCTGCGTTCCTCCGGACCATCTCGAGGCGCTCGCGCTGGCTCGCCGGTAGGGGCGGATCCCGCTCGGCGAGGGCGTCCTCTACCGGCCCGAGGATGAGGGTGAGGGGAGTGCGCAGCTCGTGGCTGATGTTCGTGAAGAACCGGGTCTTTGCTCGGTCCAGCTCGGTCAGCTGCTCGGCCCGCCGCCGCTCGGTCTCGTACGCGCGGGCGCTCCCGAGGCCGGCGGCGATCTGGCCCCCGACGAGGTCGAGGAAGCCCCGGTAGTTCCGGTCGAAGGGCCGGTACCGGTTGAGAGCGGTGACGAGGAAGCCCCACGGGCGGAGCTGGCCCTGCTGGCGGAGCGGCACGGCGTAGGCGTACTCGGGAGGCTCCCGCCACTCGCCGGTCGGCAGCACCCCGAAGCGGGCTCCCGTGACCTCCACGAGGACCGGCCGGCCCCCGAGCAGCTCCCCGGCCGGCCAGGCCGCCTCCGGGTCGTTCGCGTCGACGAGCGGGGGTGCTGCCTCGTGACCGCGCGAGATGCCGACGGTGGCGGCCAGTCGGGCGAGGGGGGCGTCCTCCTCGAACAAGTAGACGAGGGCGAAGGGGATCGACCGGGGATTGCCGGCGAGGTGGAGCCGTGTCCGCTCGAGCACCTCGGCCTCCGTCTGCACCGAGGTCAGCTCGGCGCTCAGGTCGCGCAGCGTCGCCATCCGGCGGGCGGCCACGACCCGCTCGGTGTCCTCGGTGACGACGCACAGCATCCCGCTGATGGCCCCGGCGTCGTCGGCGAGTGGGCTGTAGGAGAACGTGTGGTAGGTCTCCTCGACGTAGCCGCTCCTCTCGAGGAACAGCAGCAGGGCTTCGTCCCAGGTGGCCTCGCCGGTCCGGAGCACGTGCTCGATGCGAGGGCCGATCTCCGCCCAGATCTCCGCCCAGACCTCCTGCGCCGGCCGGCCGAGGGCCCAGGGGTACTTCTTGCCGAGCGTCGTGCGCCGGTACGCGTCGTTGCAGAGGAAGGTGAGCTCCGGGCCCCACGCCATCCACATCGAGAAGCGGGACGAGAGCACGACGCCGGCCACCGTGCGCAGGCTCTGGGGCCAGGTCTCAATGGGTCCGAGGGGCGTCGCGCTCCAGTCGACGGCGGCGAGGTCAGCCCCCACCTCTCCCATCGCCGCGAACGCGGCGCGTGCGTCGTTGCCCTCCGGCGTCACCGTCGCCAGCTCACGGGTCGAGGGGACCGGCCGCGCCGGAGCTCATCGGCCGACGGCGTAGGCCTGGCCGCTGCGGGGGTCGGCAGCGGCGTGCAGGAGGCCGTCGGGAGTGCGCGCGACCGCCGTGCAGCGGCCGAGCGCCCACTCGCCCGACTGGAGCACGCGATGGCCGCGCCGGGAGAGCTCCGACAGCGTCGCAGCTCCGAGCGCCGGCTCGGCGTGGAGCTCGCCGGGGGTGAACTCGCGCGGGAAGAAGGAGGAGGGGAAATGCCCGGAGTCGAAGCTGGCCGTGTCCACGGCTGCCTGGAGCGGCAGCCCGAGGTCGGCGTGGTAGAGGAAGACCCGCAGCGGCCACTGGTCCTGCTGGTCGCCACCGGGCGTGCCGAACACCATGTAGGGCCTGCCGTCCCGGAAGGCGAGCGACGGGCTGAGCGTGGTGCGGGGC
Organism: Acidimicrobiales bacterium; assembly: GCA_035294725.1. Taxonomy (GTDB): domain Bacteria; phylum Actinomycetota; class Acidimicrobiia; order Acidimicrobiales; family Bog-793; genus DATGKK01. Next base: position 20,645 of record DATGKK010000011.1, read on the forward strand.
CGGGACCCTGGCCGGAGCGTGGAGGCGAGCCCCTCCTCGAGCCAGAACATCTGGCCGCGGGTCCCGAGGCAGAACCCGAGCCCCGGTATCGCAGGCGAGCTCTGCAGCCAGCCGCCCGACGGCGTGCACGAGACGAGGTTGCCGAAGCGGTCGGCGACGTCGAGGTGGACGGTGTCGCCCCGGCCCGAGCCCGTCACCTCGGCGGCGCTGGCAAGGCGGGTCGGCTCGGCGGTCGGCACCGCCCCGGAGAGGGAGGCGTCGGCTCCCCGCCCGATCTCGGCGCCAGCCGCGCGGGCGGCTCTCTCCCAGACCTCGTCGTCGAGGGCGAGGCGGGGGAGGCGCGGCGTCCGCCCGCCGGGGGCGCCGGGCCTGAGCTCGAGGCTCGCCTCGTCGCCGACGAGACGGCGCCGCTCGTCGTTGTAGGCCGGAGAGAGCAGATCCTCCAAGGGCACCTCGGCAAAGCGGGGATCGCCGTACCAGGCCTCTCGGTCGGCGAAGGCGAGCTTGGCGCACTCGGCGACGAGGTGGACGAGCTCGGGGCTGCCGGCGCCGAGCGCCCGGAGGTCGAAGCCTGAGAGCAGCGCGAGCTGCGCCAGCATGACGGGACCCTGCCCCCACGGCCCCGTCTTCATGACCTCGAAGTCGCCATAGGCCATGGTCACCGGAGCCTCGATGGTCGCTCGCCAGCTGGCGAGGTCGTCCCCTGCGAGCAGGCCCCGGTGCGCGCCGGCGGGCGAGGGCTGCGGGGTTGCGCAGAACGAGTCGATCGCCTCGGCGACGAAGCCCTCGTAGAACGCTGCCCTCGCCCCCTCGATCTGGCGGAGGCGGTCCGTGCCGGCGGCCTCACCGGCCTCGAGCAGGCGCGACAACGTCACCGCGAGCTCCGCGTTGCGCAGCCGCTCGCCGGGGGTCGGCACCCCGTTGGCGAGCCAGATCGCGGCCGAGCCCGGCCACAGCTCCCGGAACGTCGGCTCCATCGAGGCGATCACCCTGCAGAGGCTCGGCAGGGCGGGGAAGCCGTCGGCTGCGTAGCCGATGGCGGGCTCCATGATCTCGCGAAGCGGCATCGTCCCGTACCGCTCGAGCAGGAGCATCCAGCCGCCGAACGCCCCGGGCACGCAGGCGGCGAGCAGTCCGGCGCCCGGGACGAGGTCGAGCCCGAGGTCGGTGAAGGCCCGGGGCGTAGCGCTCGCCGGCGCCACGCCCTGCCCGCAGATGACGACGACGTCGTCGTCGGTGGCGCTGTAGGCGATCACGGGCACCTCGCCGCCGATCCCGTTCAGGTGGGGCTCGACCACCTCGAGCACGAGCCCGGTCGCCGCCGCCGCGTCGAAGGCGTTGCCTCCTGCCTCGAGGACGCGCATGCCGGTCTGTGCGCCGAGCCAGTGGGTCGCCGCCACCATGCCGAAGGTGCCGGTGAGCTCGGGACGGGTCGTGAAGGCCATCGCCACGACGTTAGACAGCGCCGCTTCGCGCTGCGGCTCAGCCCGCCTGCTCGGCGGAGCGGTACAGCGCCATGGCGGCCGGGCCGAAGGCGGCGGCGTAGGACACCTGCGGGTCGTCGCCCCCCTGCTCGAAGCCGCCGATCACCCCCACGATCGTCCCGAGGCCCGTCGCCGGATCGATGTGCTGGAGGAAGGCGCTCCCGCTGGTGCCGTCGAGGTACCCGTTGCAGTCGAACTCGAGCTGGGTCGCATCAAAGCGCCGGAGTGTGCTGGCACAGGTGATCGGGCTCTCGTCCCCCTCCGGGTAACCC
>DATGKK010000012.1:0-20653 GCA_035294725.1 Acidimicrobiales bacterium
GGTCGGTCCGGTCGAGACGGCCAGGCTCGTAAGGGAGCGGCTCGAGCCACCCGCCGTCCTGCTCGGCTACAGCTGCGCAGGAACGGTCGTCGATTCCGGGTCCGGCGAGACCGATCTCCAGCCCGGCCAGCTCGCAGCAGCAGCGGGGGCGGGCTACGCCGCGCATGCCGAGGTCGTGAGCGTCCCTGCCAACCTCTGCGTGCCGGTACCCACCGGCGTCACCCCGGCGCAGGCCGCCTTTGCCACGGTGGGTGCGATCGCCCTGCGGGGGATCCACCAGGCCCGGGTCGAGCCGGGCTCCCGGGTGGCGGTCGTAGGGCTCGGCCTCGTCGGGCAGCTCACGGTCCGGATGCTGCGCGCCTACGGCTACGACGTCGTCGGGATCGACCTCGACGAGGAGATGGTCGTGCTGGCGGCCGCAGCCGGGATCCGGGCGCTCGTGCGGACCGAGGAGCCGCTTGCCGAGGAGGTGAGGCGGTGCTGGGGAGGCCGTCTCGCCGACAGCGTGCTCCTCACTGCGGCGACCTCGAGTGGCGACCCGATCGAGCTGGCGGGGGAGATCGCCCGTGACCGCGCCTCGGTGGTCGTCGTCGGCGACGTCGCCGTGAGGCCGGAGCGCCACGCCTACTACATGAAGGAGCTCGAGATCCGGTACTCGCGCTCGTACGGCCCCGGTCGGTACGACCCGGTGTTCGAAGAGGGTGGGATCGCGTACCCGGAAGGGTTCGTGGCGTGGGACGAGCAGCGCAACCTCGGCGAGGTGCTGAGGCTGTTCGCGATCGCTGCCCTCGAGGTGGAGACGCTCTCGCCCGTCGTCCTGCCGATCGGGGAGGCGGCCCGGGCCTACGAGCTGCTCGGCGAACGTTCTGGTCGCCACGTCGCCATCCTTCTCGAGTACCCCGAGGAGGCTCCTCCGAGCGGGGCCGTCCGGCTGCGGGTGGACGTGCCAGGGCGGCGACCGGCACGGCCGGCTCGAAAGGGGACCGTTGCCCTCGGTGCCATCGGTGCCGGCTCGTTCGCGACGGGCGTGGTCTTCCCCTTCCTTCGTGACGACCCGAGGGTCGAGCTCGCCTGGCTCGCGACGACGAGGGGCATCACGGCCCTGAACGAAGCCCGTCGCTCGGGGTTCTCCTCGGTGGCTGCCAGCCTCGAGGAGGGACTCGCCGGGGGCGACACCGACGGCGTCCTCGTGCTGAGCCGGCACGACTCGCACGCCGCCGCCGCCTCGACCCTGCTGCGTCGTGGAGTGCCGACCTTCTGCGAGAAGCCGCTCGCGCTCTCGGAAGACGAGCTCGACGACGTCGCCTCCGCCTACCTCGAAGGTGGGGGAGTTGCGATGGCGGGGTTCAACCGGCGCTTTTCTCCTCTCGTCACGCGCCTCAAGCAGGAGTTGGCCGGCAAGGGTCCGCTCCAGCTGAGCTACCGGGTCTTCGCCGGGGCGCTCGACCCGACCCACTGGTACTTCGATCCGGTCCAAGGGGGCCGGATCCACGGAGAGGTGTGCCATTTCGTCGACACCATCTGCTGGGTCGTGGGCTCGATCCCCTCGCTCGTCACTGCCGTCGGGGCCGAGGGCCACCACGACCCTCTGTCCGCCCAGAGCGTGACCGCGCTCCTCCAGTTCGACGACGGCTCTTCGGCCTCGCTCGTGTACGCCGGTCGGAGCCCGTCAGGTCCGCCGAAGGAGCTCCTCGAGGTGTCCGGGCGAGACGTGGCCGGCCGGATCGACGACTACACGGCGCTCGACCTCTGGGTCGCCGGCAGGGTCCACCACCAGTCGTGCACCATGCCCGAGAAGGGCCATCGGGAGGAGCTCCGAGCCTTCGTCGACCTCGTGACGGAACCGTCGAGCCACGACGACGGCTTCACCTTCGCTCTCGCGAGCACGCTCGTGACCTGCCGCCTGGCGCGCTCCCTCGAAGAGGACCGTCCCCTGCCGACCACGCCCCACACCCCGGCGCTCGAGCAGGCGCTGGGCGGAGGAACCCTGCCATGAGACCGCTCGTCGTGGTCGGTGCCCGGCCCAACTTCATGAAAGCCGCTCCCTTGCTGAGGGCGATGGCGGAACGGCCTGGCTTCGAGCCGCTCCTCGTCCACACGGGCCAGCACTTCGACAGGGAGATGTCCGGCGAGTTCTTCGAGGCGCTCGAGCTCCCGGCACCTGATGTCCATCTCGGGATCGGGGCCGGCTCGCGCGCCTGGCAGCTCGGGGAGATCCTGCATCGCCTGGAGCCGGTCTACGGCGAGACGGGCTCCGACGCGACCGTCGTCGTCGGGGACGTGAGCTCGACCCTCGCGGCCGCTCTTACCTCCTCGACGCTCGGGATCCCCGTCGCCCACGTCGAGGCGGGTCTGCGCAGCCGCAACTGGTCCATGCCCGAGGAGGCGAACCGCGTCCTCACGGACCGCCTGAGCGACTGGCTCTTCACGCCCTCGGAGGACGCCGACGCGAACCTGCTCGCCGAGGGGATCGAGCCGGAGCGGATCTTCCGGGTCGGCAACCTCATGATCGACTCGCTCCTGTGGATGTCGGAGCGAGTCGACGCCGCCCAGCGCTGTGAGAGCTTCGGCGTCGAGCCAGGCCGCTTCGCCCTCGCCACGCTGCACCGGCCCGGCAATGTCGACGACCCGGCCGTGCTGGGCGGGCTCGTCGACGCTCTCACGGAGGTCTCGCGCAAGCTGCCGCTGCTCTTCCCCGTCCATCCCCGCACGAGAGCCCGGCTCGAGGCTCTCCGCCGGGAGACGGCGGCCACCGGCCTCGGCCTGCTGCCACCCCTCGCGTACCCGGACTTCGTGGCGCTCATGTCGTGCGCGGCGCTCATCCTCACCGACTCCGGTGGCATCCAGGAGGAGGCGATGGTGCTCGGCACCCCCTGTCTCACCCTGAGGGAGGAGACCGAGCGGCCCGTCACGCTGGCGGGGAGCAACGAGGTCGTCGGCATCCTGCCCGGCCCCATCGTGGAAGCCGCCATGCGCCGTCTCGAGGTGGGGAGAGCCGAGCCGGTGCGCCCTCCTCTCTGGGACGGCCATGCGGCCGAGAGAGTCCTCGACGTTCTCGCGGCGGGACCGCCTGCTCGCGGGCGATGAGCGCTCCTGCCGCCGATCGCCGGGCCGCCCTCCTTGCCTACTGCGCGAGGGGCCTCGACCTCGCGGAAAGGGCCGGCTACCGCAGCTTCGACCCCTTCGACGGCCTTGACTGCCCTTGTGGCCGTGCCCTTTTCCGGATCTCGAAAGCGGGCGCCCGCATCGCCGTGCAGGTGGGTGCCCGAAGCGGCGCGACGCCCCGCCGGCTCGCCGGCGTCGGCATGCGGACCGAGGCGAAGGCAGTCGCCGACCTCCTCTCGACCGCCTGCGTCCTCGAGGAGAGCGGCGCCGGCGATCCACGTCGGCCCGAGCGGCTCGTGGAGCTGCTCCTCGGCCTCGCCGTCCCGACGGAGCACGGGCAGGGGTGGGGGCTCTCGTTCCCGTGCGCCTCCCGCTTCGTGCGGGCCGAGGCAATGACGCCGAACGCGTACACGACCGCGTGTGCCGCCGGCGCCCTCCTCGACGCCGCCGCCGTGCTCCGGCGCGACGATCTCGTCGCCGCAGCGACGGCGGCGCTGTCGTTCGTGACGGAGGACCTCGGCTGGATCCGCCGGCCCGAGGGGGACTACTTGAGATACTGGCCCGGCTTGGACGCACCGATCACGAACGTGCAGGCGCTCGTGGCCTCCGTGGCGGCCCGCACGGCGAGGGCGAGCGGCGAGGAACGCTGGAGCGAGACCGCCCAGGTGCTCGCCCGCAGCGTGGTCGTCGCCCAGCGCGGCGACGGCTCCTGGCGCTACAGCGAGGACGGATCGGCGGACTTCGTCGACTCGTTCCACACGGGCTTCGTCCTCGACGGCCTCCGGGGCTTCCTCACGTGGGCCGGGACCTCCGTCCACGAGGTTCGCGTCGCCCTCGAGCGAGGCCTCGAGTACTTCCGCGCGCACCTGTTCGACGAGCGCTCGGCGCTCCCGCGTGCCCGGAGCGACGGGCGCCCGACTCACGACCCCCAGGCCGTGGCCCAGTGCGCGGTGACGCTCTCGTCGGACGGGTCGCCCGCTGGCCTCGATGGCGCCTGGCGCACGTTCGGCCACTTCCCGGAGCTCGACGAAGGGCGCCTGGTCCGCCCGCGCGGGCTCTCGCCGGCCTCATACCTCTCGCTTCGCTGGCACGTAGGGCCCGCCGTGCTCGCAGCGGCGAGGATGCTCGAGCTCGCCGGCCACCCTGCCCCGACGGGGGGCGAGTGAGATGTGCGGGATCTGCGGGCTGTGGAACCGCGACGGCCGGCCGGTCGACCTCGAGCTGCTCTGCCGGATGCGGGACTCGATGAGCCACCGGGGACCCGACGGAGCCGGGCTCGGCTTCGCCAGCTCGGGGCGTGGCCGGGCTGTCGTCCCCCGCGAGGAGGCCGCCGGCGGCGAGAGCTGGGACGTCGGGTTCGGCAGCCGCCGCCTCGCGATCGTCGACCTCGAGACCGGCGACCAGCCGATGTCGAACGAGGACGGCTCGGTGCTCCTCGTCGCGAACGGCGAGATCTACAACCACCTCGAGCTCCGCCGGGACCTCGAGGCTCGGGGCCACCGCTTCCGGACGCGCTGCGACGTGGAGGTGATCGTGCATGCCTACGAGGAGCACGGGACCGACTTCCCGCGGCTGCTCGACGGCATCTTCGCCGTGGCCGTGTTCGACACGAAGGCGCGACGGCTCGTGCTGTGCCGGGACCAACTCGGGGTGAAGCCGCTCTACTACGCCGAGGCCGGCGGGCAGCTCGTCTTCGGCTCGGAGATGAAGGCGGTGCTCGAGCACCCGGCCGTCTCGCCCGAGCTCGACCTCGAGGCCCTCTCGCTGTGCCTCGCCTTCCGCTACACCCCGGCGCCGTGGACGCTGCTGCGCCAGGTGCGCAAGCTGGCGCCGGGCTCGCTGCTCGAGGTGAGCCCCACGAAGGCGGCGACGAGACGGTACTGGCACGGGGGCGGGGAGGTCGAGCGGGCGGGCACCGAACGGGACTGGGCGGGACGCCTCGCCGCCGAGCTCGACTCGTCGCTGCGGAGCCAGCTGATGAGCGACGTGCCCCTCGGCCTTTCGCTCAGCGGTGGGGTCGACTCTGCCACCCTGCTCGCGCTCATGGCGCGAGCAGGGGCCTCTCCCGTGCTCGCCTTCACGGTCGGCTTCGCCGGCGACGAGGCAGGCTCCGAGATCCCGGCGGCGCAGGCGCTCGCGGACCGGTTCGGGGCACAGCTCCACTCGAGGGTGGTGAGCGATTCCGACTACGCCTCGTTCATGACCCGCTACATGTGGCACCTCGAGGAGCCGATCGGCAACGAGTCGGCCGCCGCGTACTACTTCGTGGCGGCGATGGCGCGCGAGGAGGGAGTGAAGGTCCTCCTCACGGGGCAAGGCCCCGACGAGCTGTTCGCCGGCTACGACCGCTACCTCGCGCCCGCCTACGGGCACCTGCTCGCTCCGGTCGCGTCGCCGCTCGTGCGCGAGCCGCTCCGGCGGCTGCTTCGCGGCCGCCCCGCCCGGGAGCAGTACGAGCGCCTTGTCGCCTACGCAGGCGGCTCCTCGGAGGCGGAGGCCGTCTCGGCCATGTGGTCCCTGTTCGGCTCCGGAGCCGGTGACCCCTCCCTGCTCTCGCCCGAGGTACGGCGGGAGGTCGACGCCGACCTCCCCACTCGCGTGATCGCCGGCGAGCTCTCCGGCGCACCTCGGGACGGGAGCCCGCTCGAGCGCCTGCTCTGGCTCGACACCCGCACCGTCCTGCCCGAGAACCTGCTCCTCGCCGAGGACAAGATGTCCATGGCTGCGAGCGTCGAGGCGCGCGTCCCGTTCCTCGGCGTCGGCTTCGTCGAGCTCGCCGAGCAGGTGCCTGGCAGGCTCAAGCTGCGCCGGTTGCGGGACAAGCACGTCCACCGCGAGATGTGCGCCGGCATCGTCGGGAGGCAGGTGAGCGGCCGGCGGAAGATCGGGTTCGCGAACCCCATGCGCCGGTGGCTGCGGGGGGCGCTCGGGGCCGAGCTTCGGGCGCAGCTTTCCTCGCCGGGGTCGTTCACTTCCTCCTACCTCGACCGCGAGCGGGTGCAGCTCCTCGTGGACGAGCACATGGCCGGTGCGCGCGACCACACGAAGGCCCTGTACCTCCTCTACTCCCTCGAGCAGTGGAGCACCGTCTGGCTGGACGGCGAGCGGCCATGCTCGGACGGCGCGGGAGCAGGGGCAGGGGTGGTGGGGCGATGACGGCCGCCGCCTCGCCGGGAGTGATCCGCCGGCTCCGGCGATGGCTCGCCCTGGCGGCCTACTACGGCGTCGCGGCGCACCTCCCCGACCTCGCCTTCCCGGGTGGGAGGTGGTTCAACCGGCTGCGGTGCACCCTGCTCCGCCAGATCCTGCTCCGGTGCGGGGACGGGAACGAGATCGACAGCGCCGTGTACGTCGGCGACGGCTCCGACGTCGAGATCGGGCAGCGGTGCCAGGTCAACAAGGGCTGCCGGCTCACCCGGGTCTCGATCGGGAACTACGTGATGATCGGCCCTGACGTCCTTGTCATCGGGCAGCTGCATGCAACGGCGGACACCTCCGTCCCGATGATCGATCAGGGCAAGGTGCTGCGGGAGGTCACCCGGATCGAGGACGACGTGTGGATCGGGGCTCGGGCGGTCGTGATGCCGGGCGTCCACATCGCGTCGGGGGCGATCGTGGGAGCCGGTGCGGTCGTGACCGGCGACGTGCCGCCGAACGGCGTCGTGGCGGGGGTGCCGGCGCGCCTGGTACGCGTGCGTGGCGCCGAGGCGACGGGGGAGTGACCGGCCCGTCCGCCCGCTCCGTCGCCCGGCAGGTCCGACGGCGCCTCGAGGCCTACCGCCTGGACCTCGCCGACTGGAGGGACCGCCGCATCGCGCATCCACCTCACCCGCAGTTGCTCGAGCAGTCGCTTCGGGCGAGTGCCGTCGACCTCGACGGTTTCCTCTGGCGACTCGGGCGGCAAGGGCCGGGAGCAGGGTGGGGCGAGGGCGGGCCCGCCGAGATCGTGGCGGCGCTCGAGTCGGCGGATCCGGGCTGGCGCGAGCGCACCCTGGATGCAGCGGACCGGATCGTGGCGGGGCACGTGCGCCTGCTCGGGGAGGACGACCTCGACCTGCTCGCTCGCCGGCCCACTGGCTCGCCGGGCGCCTGGCCGTGGCACTGCGACGTCACGAGCGACTACGCCTTCGACCCCGGCCGCTACTACCGTGCGGTCGCCGTGCCGTACGGTAGGGCCGACATCAAGGTCCCCTGGGAGCTCTCGCGCTGCCAGCACCTCCCCACCCTCGCGATGGCCCACCTTGCCTCGGGGGAGCCCGGGTACGCGCAGGCCTTCGTCGACCAGGTCCTGGACTGGGTCGCGAGCAACCCCGCGCGCAGAGGGGTGAACTGGGCCTGCACGATGGAGGTGGCGATCCGGGCGGTCAACTGGATCTGGGGCTACGGGATGCTGGCGGAGAGCGGTGTGCTGAGCGAGGCCTTCCAGGTGACCTTCGCCGCGAGCCTCCTCGAGCACGCCCGGCACGTCGCCGCCAACGTCGAGGTCTATGCGGGCGGGCTCACGACGAACCACACGGCCGCCGACTACGTCGGCCTGTTGCACCTCTCACTGTTCCTGGCCGACCTCGCCGAGGCGGCCGGGTGGCAGGCCCAGGCGCTCGCCGGCCTCGAGCGGTGCATCGCCCAGCAGGTGAACCCCGACGGCTGCGACTTCGAGGGGTCGACGTCCTACCATCGCCTCGCCCTCGAGCTCTTCCTCGGGGGGTACCTGCGCGCGCGCTCGGCCGGCGGCTGCTCGGCGTCCTATGCGGCTCGGGTCGAAGCGATGTTCGAGGCGCTGTACGAGACGGCCCGCCCCGACGGCCTCACGCCGCTCGTCGGCGACGCCGACGACGGCAGGCTGCTCATCCTCCACGACTACTTCGGCTGGGTCCCCCAGGACCACCGCTACCTGCTCGCGGTCGGCGGCTCGCTGTTCGAGCGGCCCGAGTGGCTGGCCGAGGGCCTGTCGGCACCTGGCGGCCGGGAGGAGCTCGCGTGGCAGCTCGGCGCCGGAGCACTCGCTGCCGCGACCGGCGCCGCCTTGGAGCGAGGCCGGCGCCGCTCCCGGGCCTTTGCCGAGACCGGGCGGTACGTGCTTCGCAACGGGGAGGCCTATGCGCTCGTGAACGCCGACCCGGTCGGGACGGCCGGCATGGGGAACCACCACCACAACCACTGGCTCTCCTACGAGCTTGCTCTCGCCGGCCGTCCCGTCGCCGTCGATCCCGGCTCGTACACCTACACGAAGGACCCCGTCGAGCGGGATCGCTTCCGCTCGACTCGTGCTCACAACACGGTCGTCGTGGACGGCGCCGAGCAGTGCGAGCTCGCCGGGCCGTTCGGAGTGCGCCCCGGACCGCCTCCGCGGCTCATTGCTCTCGAGCTCGACGGGCCGGTGGCACAGGTCGTCGCCGAGCACTCGGGCTACGGCCGGCTCCGCGGCGCGGTCACGCACCGGCGGAGCCTTCGGCTTGCGAGCGACGGTGTCGCAGTGACCGATCTCCTCGCCGGAAAGGGCCGCCACGAGGCAGAGAGCTTCGTCCACCTGGCTCCGGGGTGTGAGCACACCTTCCCCGCGGCGGCTGAGCCGGCCCTCTCGCCCGAGCTTGCCGCGGCGCTCCAGGCCGACGGCGTGCCGCCGAGCTGGTGGCAGCCCGAGGACGCCGTCGTCCTCAGGATCGGGGCGGTCGCCGTCCACCTCGTCCCCTACGGAGGGGTGGGCGTCTCCTTGGAGCAGAGCTGGGTGTCGGAGCGCTACGGCCAGCGGCGCCCCGCACCCACCGTCGTGATGCGGTGGGCCTTCGAGGGCAGCTCGGTGGCGGGCTACTGCCTTTCTCTCGTGCACGAGTAGGTTGCGCCGGTGCCCCTTGCAGGCCGCGACATCGTCTGCCTCTCGACGCACTACTTCGACGAGCGCCGGTATCGCAAGCAGGAGTTCATGGACCGGTTCCGGCGCCGGAACCGGGTGCTGTACGTCGAGCCCTCGTACTCGATGCTCCGCCGGCCGGAGGCGCACCTCGAGCGGGTCGCCAGGAACGAGATCGGGCGCTCCCGCCTCGTCGAGCGGGGGGACAACCTCTGGACCCTGCAGCCCCCGCGGCTGCTCCCGTGGTGGAGCCGGCGCGGCGTCGGGGAGCTCAACTTCGCCTTGTTCGCCCTCGAGGTGCGCCGCCGGATGCGGGCGCTCCGCTTCGAGGAGGCGGTGCTCTTCGTGTACCAGCCGGCGTACGCGCCGGTGATCGGGCTCGTGCCGCACCGGCAGCTCGTGTTCGACCTCGTGGACGACCTTGCCGGCTACGTCGCCTCCAACGAGCGCGCGGCCGCAGCGGCCGAGCAGCGGGTGAGGTCGCTCGTCCAGAGAAGCGACCTGCTCGTCGTGACGTCGCCACCTCTCCTCGACCGTTACGGCCCCCTCGCCCGTCGCAGCGTCGTCGTCCCGAACGGCTACGACCCGGGCAGCTTCGGACCGGCCCTGTGCGAGCTGCCGCCTCCGCCCGGGCTCGAGGGGGTCGAGGTCCCCATCCTCGGCCTCGTGGGGACCCTGTTCTCCTTCCTCGACTACGACCTGCTGCGCGAGGTGGCACGGCGGAACACCGACAAGCTGCTCGTGCTGCTCGGCCCGGTCGAGGAGGGCTCCCGGGACGCGGTCGAGCGGCTCGTCGCCGAGCCGAACGTCCGCCACCTCCCGCCGGTGCCGAGGGAGGAGGTCGCCCGCTACGTCCGCTGCTTCTCGGTCTGCCTCAACGCCTTCCGGGCCGGCAGGGTTGCCGACAACGTGAGCCCGCTCAAGGTCTACGAGTACCTCGCCCTCGGCAAGCCCGTCGTCTCCACCCCGATGGCCGGCCTCCAGCGCGAGGAGGTGGCCGCCGGGATCTCGTTCGCAAGCACGGCCGAGGAGTTCTGCCGCCGCATCGACGACAGCCTCGCAGAGGCCCCGGAGGCGGCAGCGAGGCGGCGCCTCCTCGCCGAGGGGCACTCCTGGGACCGCCTCTTCGACCGTCTCGACGCCGCCTGCGAGGATGCCCTGTGAGGGTGCTCGCCGTGCTCTCCTCGCTCATGGGGGGAGGAGCCGAGCGGCAGATGACCCTCATGCTCCGGCACCTCGACCGGGAGCGCTTCGATCCGACCCTGTGCCTGTTGAGCGGCGCCGAGGCCGACTATCTGCCCGACCTCCCTCCCGGCCTGCGGGTCGTCGACCTCGGCAAGCGCTCGGCCGGCGACGTCGCGAAGATCACCTGGCGGCTCTCCCGGCTCGTGGCCTCGGGCCGCTACGACCTGCTCGTCTCTCGCGTCGACTACACCAACCTCGTCTCGGTGGCGGCCACCCGCCTCGCCCGCCGCGCCGTGCCGGTCGTCTGCGTCGAGGACTCCGTGCAGTCCCGCGAGCTCGCCGGGCGAAAGGATCGCCACCTCCGGGCCGCCCTCGTCAGGGCGACCTACCGCCGGGCCACGGTCGTCGTCACGCCAACCCCGGGCGTGCGCAGCGAGGTGCTCGAGTCGGTCCCTCGCTCCTCGACCTCCGTCGTCGTCATCTCCAACATGGTCGACGTCGCGGAGGTCCGCCGCGCTGGCGAGGAGCCGGCCTCGCATCCCTTCCTCACCGGCGGGCTCCCTCTCGTGGTGGCCGCCGGCCGCCTCGATCGGGCGAAGGGCTTCGACGTGCTGCTCGAGGCACTCGCCCGCGTGAACGAGAGGAGAGCCTGCCAGCTCGCCCTGCTCGGCAAGGGTCCGGAGCTGGGCTCGCTCCGGCAGCTGGCAAGCCGTCTCGGCATCTCGGGCCGGGTGCACTTTGCCGGCTTCGTCGGGAACCCGTTCGCCTGGATGGCGAGAGCCGACCTCGTGGTCTGCTCCTCGCGGTGGGAGAGCTTCGGGAACGTGCTCGTCGAGGCGATGGCGCTCGGGAAGGCGATCGTGTCGACCGCGGCTCCCTACGGTCCGGCGCTCCTCGTCGACGACGGCAGGAACGGCCTCGTGGCCCCGGTCGACGACCCGGCGAGGCTCGCCGAGCTGATCGAGACCGCGCTCGACGATCCGGTGCTCGCCGCCCGCCTTGGCGACGAAGGCCGCCGGCGCGCCGAGGCGTTCGACGCCCCGGTCGTCACTCGGCGGTTCGAGGCCGTGTTCGAGGAGGCGGTGCGCGAAACGCGGAGCTGACGTCCGGCTCCTCGCCGGGGCCGCGTGGCCGCTCGGATCGGCCCGGCTGCCGGGCCGTCTCGCTGCGACGGGTCGGCTGCGCGGTGGCTCGCCGGCTGCGCCGGTGCTGGCCGGAGCCGCCGGTGCCGTAGGTGCCGTAGTAGCCGTAGCCGGAGTACCCGAGAGCCTCCTCGGCCACGTTGTTCAGCACGGCACCGAACACCGTCGCGTCGGCCGTGTCGAGGAGCTCGAGGGCACGGCGCAGGTCGCGGCGCCTCGTCTCGCCCGATCGGGCGACGAGCACGAGTCCGTCCGCCCACCTCACGGCGGCGAGGGCGTCTGCGACCGGCAGGATGGGGGCGCAGTCGACGATGACGAGGTCGAAGCGGTCGGCGGCTGCCGCCATGATCTCGGAGACGGCGCGGCTCGAGAGGAACTCGGACGGCTCGGGCGAGACCGGGCCCGTGCCGAGGCACCACAGCCCTCGCACGCCCGGGACGGGTTGTGCTGCCTCGTTCAAGGTGGCGGCGCCGAGGGCGATCGAGGAGAGCCCAACGGTCTCCTCGAGACCGAGGAACCTCTCGAGCCGGGGCCGCCTCAGGTCTGCGGAGACGAGCAGGACCTGCTGGCCGGCCCGGGCGATCGCCACGCCGAGGTTGGCGGCGGTCGCCGACTTCCCCTCTCCCGGGAGAGGGCTCGAGACGAGGAGCGTCTTCACCCGCTTGTCGAGGAGCACGAACTGCAGCGCGGTTCGGAGCGACCGGTACGCCTCGGCCGGGGGCGAGTGCGGGCTGGAGAAGGAGACGAGGAACGGTTGCTCGGGGTTCTTCCACTGCTCGACGGTCGGGATGAGCCCGAGCACCGGGCCCCGGCCCTCGAGCACGTCCTCCAGGTCGTCCTTGTCGCGGATCGAGTCGTCGAGGTTGTCGACCACCACGGCCGCGACGAGGCCGAGCAGGATGCCGGCCGCGAAGCCGAGGCCGACGTTGCGGGTCGTCTTCGGCGAGGACGGGCCGCTCGGCCGCTTGGCTCCCGTGACGATCTGGGCCCCTGACGCGGAGGAGGCCCCGACGGTGAGCTGCTCGAGCTGGCCCTGGACGACTCCTTCGTTGCTGAGCGCCGCCTGCAGCTGAGCCTGGAGTGCCTGGGCGGTGGCGCTCCCCGAGGGGGTGCTCGAGAGCTGCTTCTCGAGGGAGGCCACGAGTGTCTCGATCCCTGCGAGGCGGCTTTGGAGCTGGCGCTCGGCCCTCCCGAGGCTCTGGGTGACCTGCCCGGCCCGGTACCTCACGTAGGCGTTGGCGTAGGCGTTCGCCACCCTGGCCGCCTCACGGGGCGTGGGCTCGCTCGAGGTGACCGTGATGATGTTCGTCCCCGAGATCGTCCCGACCGAGATCGTGCCGGCAGTGCCGAGCTTCGCTGCCACCGCGCGGCGGATCACGGAGCTGCCGAGCACGTTCTCCTGGGTCGGGACGTCGTAGGGCCCGAGCGTGGCCGGGGTGACGCCCGTTAGCGAGCCGGTGGTAGGGATCGGCTGCACGACGATCGAGGCGGTGGCCGAGTAGGCCTTCGGCTGCGACAGCGAGTAGAGCGCCGCCGCCGCGGTCACGAGGACGACGGACGCGACCACCCACCACTTCCGCCGCGCGACGATGCGCAAGTAGTCGAGCGCGCTCGGCTGCACCTGCCGCGCGGGGGCTGCCACGGCTCGACAGCATACGCGACCGCTGCCACCAGGGTCGCGATCATCGGCACGGGCAAGGCGCTCGTGGCGCGTGGCGCGCCAGTGCCGACGGTCGTTGCCGCCACGGGGCGGGGTCACCTAACCTCCCGGCGTGACGCAGCGGCTGGCCGTGGTCGGGCAGGGTTACGTCGGACTGCCCCTCGCGATGCGGGCGGTCGAGGTGGGCAGCTACGACGTGGTCGGCTTCGACGTCGACAAGGCGAGAGTCGACCGCCTGCGGGCGGGGGAGTCCTTCATCGAGGACGTGGAGTCGAGCGTGCTTGCGAGCGCGCTCGCTTCCGGGCGCTACGAGCCGACCTCGGAGATCGAGCGGTGCCGAGGGTTCGACGTGGCCGTGATCACGGTGCCGACCCCGCTTCGCGAGGGCCTTCCCGACCTGTCCTACATCGAGGCTGCCTGCGAGCTCCTCGGGCCGCTCGTGACGAGGGGGTCCTGCGTCGTCCTCGAGTCCACGACGTACCCGGGCACGACGACCGAGATCGTGGCCCCGATCCTCGAGCGGTGCTCGGGCCTCGTGGTAGGGAGGGAGTTCTTCCTCGGCTACAGCCCGGAGCGGATCGACCCCGGCAACCGGACCTGGCGCTTCGAGAACACCCCGAAGCTCGTCTCGGGGATCGACGAGGCCTCGGCCGCCGCCGTGACGAGGTTCTACGACTCGATGGTGGAGCAGACGGTCGTGATGAGCGGACCGGCGGAGGCCGAGCTCGCGAAGCTGATCGAGAACACCTTCCGCCACGTGAACATCGCCCTCGTGAACGAGCTCGCCATGGTCGCCGAGGAGCTCGGGATCGACGTCTGGGAGTCGATCCGCGGGGCGGCGACGAAGCCCTTCGGCTACATGCCCTTCTACCCCGGCCCCGGAGTGGGGGGCCACTGCATCCCGGTCGACCCCTCGTTCCTCTCCTGGAGGGTGCGGCGGCGGCTCGGGCACGCCCTCCGCTTCGTCGAGATCGCGAACGACGTGAACGAGCACATGCCGAACTACGTGGTGCACCGCCTTGTCCTCGGCCTCAACCGCCGCCGGAGGGCGATGAACGGCGCGAGGGTGCTCGTGCTCGGGCTCACGTACAAGAGGAACTCGGCCGATGCCCGCCAGTCGCCGGTCGTGCCGGTGATCGACCAGCTCCTCGAGCTCGGCGCCGAGGTCCGGGTCGCCGACCCCCACGCGGGCGAGTTCGCGCTAGACGAGCGAGTGGTCCGGGTCGACGCCACCCGTGCCGAGGCGGAGGCGGCCGACGCCGTGGTCCTGCTCACCGACCACGATGCCTTCGACCTCGACATGCTCGCCGGGGCGGCGCCCTACTTCTTCGACACGAGGCACCGGGCGAACGGCGCCTCGGTCGAGCACCTGTGAGCCGCCCATGAGGCCGATCCCGAACGTTCGGATCAGTGACGGCGACTTGTTCGACTCGCTCTCCTCGCGGATCCGCGACGTCGTGGCGCGGGGTGCCTTCACGCTCGGCCCCGAGCTCGAGGAGTTCGAGCGGGCGGCCGCCGGCGCCTTCGGGGCGGCCTGGGCCGTCGGCACGAGCTCCGGCACGAGCGCTCTCGTGCTGGCCCTCCGCGCGGCACCGCTCCCCGAGCGCAGCCGGGTCGCCATCCCGGCGAACACCTTCTTTGCCACGGCAGAGGCGGTCCTTGCGGCTGGCCATGTGCCAGTGCTGGTCGACCACGACGCCGACCACCTGATCGACCTTGCCCGCCTCGCCGAGCTGGACCTGGACGGGGTCGTCGCCGTCCACCTGCACGGGCTCCCCGCCGACATGGACGGCCTCACCGAGCTCGCGCGGCGGCGAGGCTGGTGGGTGCTCGAGGACGCGGCCCAGGCGCATGGTGCGACCGTCGGGGGCAGGCCCGTCGGCTCGCTCGGTGACGCGGCAGCCTTCAGCTGCTACCCGACGAAGAACCTCGGAGCCTGGGGCGACGCCGGCTTCGTGACGGGGAGCTCGCCGCAGATGGAGCAGGCGCTGAGAGCGCTCCGCCACCATGGGCAGACCCGACCGAACTACCACGAGCTCCTCGGCGGCACCGAGCGGCTCGACAACCTGCAGGCGCTCGTCCTCACCGCGAAGCTCCCCCTCCTCGCGGCCGAGGTCGAGGCGCGCCGGCAGGTGGCCCGCTGGTACGAGGAGGAGCTCGGCGAGACGGGCCTCGATCTGCCCGGCGACCGAGGCGACCGGACACACTCGTTCCACCACTACGTGATCTCCCTGCCCGCTTGCCAGCGCGATCGCTGCCTCGCCCACCTTGCCGCCGCCGAGATCTCCGGAGCCGTCCACTACCCGACGCCGATCCACCACCAGCCGGCGATCGAGGGGCGGGCGGTGAGAGGTGGACCGCTAGAGCGGGCAGAGCGCTCGGGGTCGGAGGTCGTGAGCCTCCCGATGTACGGCTCGCTCGCTCGCGACGAGGTCGCCAGGGTGGGCGAGGCCCTTCGCAGCTTCCTCGGCTCGGTCGACCTCGGCGAGGAGGGTGCATGACGAAGGTCGCCGTCGCAGGGCTCGGCTACTGGGGCCCCCTCCTCGTCCGCAACCTCGCTTCGATCCCCACCTGCTCTGAGATCGTCGTCTTCGACCTCGACGACCGCCGCACGAAGGCCGTCGCGGCCGGCTTCCGCGGGGCCACGGGGGCTGCCTCGTTCGAGGAGATCCTCGACGACGACGAGGTCGCCGCCGTCGTCGTCGCCACCCCGGTTGCGAGCCACGTCGACCTCGCCGAACGGGCGATCGGGGCGGGGAAGCACGTGCTCGTGGAGAAGCCGCTCGCGACCTCGCGAGCCGACGCCGACCACCTGATCGCCCTCGCCACCGAGGCGGGCGTGCTGCTCATGGCGGGTCACACGTTCCTCTACAGCCCGGCCGTCCGCCTCGTGAGCGAGCGCATCAGATCAGGAGAGATCGGTGAGCCGGTCTACGTGCACTCGTCTCGCGTCAATCTCGGGATCCACCGCTCGGATTCGAGCGTGCTCTGGGATCTCGGGCCGCACGACCTCTCGATCCTGTTCGAGTGGCTGGGTGAGTCCCCGGCGAGGGTCTCGGCCTCGGGGCTGTCGAGCATCCCCGGTCGCGAGCCGGACGTCGCCTTCGTCTATCTCGAGTACCGCTCCGGCGTCATCGCCAACCTCCACCTGTCGTGGCTCGCGCCGACGAAGCTGCGCCGGACGATGCTCGTCGGCACCCGGAAGATGATCGTCTACGAGGACACGAACGCCGAGGAACCGGTCAAGATCTACGACAAGGGGGTCGACCTGCCCGATCCCGAGAGCTTCGGCGAGCACCAGATCCAGTACCGCACCGGGGACGTCGTCTCTCCCCGGGTCGAGGCCTGGGAGCCGCTCCGCAAGGAGCTGGAGCACTTCTTGGAGCGGGTCGGGAACGGCGAGACGCCGTCAGAGCCGGAGGCGACCGCGGCGGCCGTGGTCGGGGTCCTCGAGGCGGCCGAGGAGTCGCTTCGCAGCGGGGGGGCGGCGGTGGAGCTCGAGCCCTGAACCGATCGAGAGCCCGGGTCTGCCCGCAATGAGGTGGTGGGTCGACATCGCCAATGCCCCGCATGCCACCCTGTTCCGCCCCGTCGTCCGGCGCCTGCGGGAGGAGGGCGACGAGGTGCTCGTGACGGTCTGGGACCGCGGCCAGACCCTCCCCCTCGCACTCGGGGACTGGCCGGAGGCGCGCGTGGTCGGGGTGCCGGGCTTCCGGGGAGCGCTGCGCGCCAAGGCCACGGCGATCTGGGACCGGGCGAGCGCCCTCGCCTCGGAGATCGACGGCACGGGCGTCGACGTGGCACTCGGCCACAACTCCTACTCGCAGCTCGTCGCGGCACGCCGTTGCCGGCTCCCGGCGATCACGATGATGGACTACGAGCACCAGCCGGCGAACCACCTTGCGTTCCGGCTCGCGGACGTCGTCGTGACCCCGGCTGCCGTCGGCCACGACGCCCTCAAGCGGTACGGAGTGCGGCCCGGCAACCTCGTCCACTACGAGGGCTTCAAGGAGGAGATCGCCCTCGCGGAGTTCCTGCCGGATCCGACCTTCCGTGCCAGCATCGGCGTCGGGAGCGGCGAGAGGGTGGCCGTGGTGCGGCCCGCGGCCGAGGGAGCGCTGTACCACCGCCGGCGCAACACGCTGTGTGACGACGTGATCGAGCGGCTGGCACGAGCAGGGTGCAGGGTCCTGCTCACCCCGAGGACGGCGGAGCAGGCCGAGCGGTACGCCCGGAGAGCGGGCGTCTCCGTGCTGCGAGAACCGGTCTCCGGCGCGGACCTGCTCTACAGCGCAGAGGTCGTGATCGGAGCTGGCGGCACCATGACCCGCGAGGCGGCGGTGCTCGGCGTGCCGACGTGGTCGATCTTCGAGGGTCGGCCTGCCGCAGTCGACAGGGCCCTTCACGATCTCGGCCGGCTCCGCTTTCTTCGTGCGGCGGCAGATCTCCCTCTCTCGGAGCTTACCGGCGATCCTCGTCCGAGGCCGCCGTGGGAGCCCCCCGCCCACGCCGTGAGCTCCGTCGTCGAGCTGCTGAGGGAGCAGGCCGAGCGGCTCGCCGGCTGATACCGGCGGCCGGCGCGCTCAGCCGGCGTTGTTGCGGATGATGGCGAGGAGCGTCCTAGCGATGATGCGGAAGTCGAGCGAGAGCGACCACGTCTCGGCATAGTGGACGTCGAGACGGACCATGTCGGCAGGGGTGAGGCGCGAGCGGCCGCTCACCTGCCAGAGCCCAGTCATCCCGGGCAGCACGTCGAGCCGCCGGCGCTCCCAGTCCTCGTAGAGCTCCACCTCGTAGGCGAGGGCGGGGCGGGGGCCGACGAGGCTCATCTCGCCCTTCAGGACGTTGAACAGCTGGGGGAGCTCGTCGAGCGAGAACCGCCGCAGCACCCTGCCGACCTTCGTCACCCTGGGGTCGTCGGTGAGCTTGAACAGCTCGCCGTCGGCAGCCTCGTGCCGTTCTCGCTCGGCGAGCATCGCGGTCATGTACTGCCGATGCAGCTCGTCGCTCGCGTCCTCGCGCATCGTACGGAACTTGAGCATCTCGAAACGGGCGCCGTCCATGCCGATCCGCTCCTGGCGGAACAGCACCGGCCCGGGCGAGGAGCGCTTCACGAGGAGCGCGATGGCGCCGAGGAGCGGGCTGAGTACCGCCACGGAGAGCGCGGCGACCACGACGTCGACCGTCCGCTTCACGTGCCAGTGCGCTCCCCGCACGGGGTTGCCGCCGAGGGTGAGGAGCGGGAAGTCGTCGAAGGGCTGGACCTGCACCTTCGACGGCGGCAGCCCGAACAGCTCGGGAACCGCCCGGACCTTCATCCGGCGCGTCGCCGGAGTCCCGAGCATCTCCTGGATCTGGAGCGCAGAGAGATGCTGGGTGGCAAGGACGATCTCGTCGATGGTCGTCGTGGCGGCGATCTGCTCGACGAGCTCGCCGAGGTCGGCGTCAGCCGGGACGTCGCGGAGGTGAGCGGCGATCTGGTAGCCGGTACCGCCGGTCTCCGAGACCGTGCGGATGTAGGCGAGCGCCGACGGGCTCTCGCCGACGACGAGGACGGGGGCGACGTTGTGCCCCCGGCGCCGCAGCTCGTCGAGGCCGAGGCGGAGCATGGTCCTCGTGATCGCGATGAGCACCCATCCGACGAGCACGAAGGCGAGGATCGTGCCCCGCGAGAACGAGAACTGCAGGATCGGCTCCGGGCGCCAGAAGAACGCCACGACGACGAGCACGAGACCGGTGAGGGCCGCCTCCCGCCCGGCTTGGACCCACTCGTCGAGCAGCGCTCTGGAGGAGCGCTGGCGGTCCGGCCGGCTGAGGAGCGTCAAGGTCGCGACCGACACGGCTGCCAGGGCGGCGAGCCAGTCGTAGCCGCCTGCCAGGCCCTCGCGGTCGACGAGGAAGTGAGCGGCCGCGAGGGCGGCGAAGGAGGCGGCTCCCGTGGCGAGGCTGGCCGTGGCGAGGAAGGCCCAGCGCTTGAGCGTCCTGCGGTCCTTGCGCGATCGGGCGGCTGAGCGGGAGGGATGGATCTCGAGCGTCGCACCGCCAGGAGTGGTGGCGACGGCGACCCCGGAGCGCTCGGTCTTGCCCTCGGTGTGCTCGCGCAACACGTTCGACCCCTTCACGTCACTCGAGCGACGACACCGCTGGCCTCGCAGAGCGATGCCCGATGACTCTGGGCTCGATTTTCGCGCGCAGGGTCGAGCATGTCGAGGATCTGACGCCCGCGGGCTCGAGCTCTCGCGCCCGCACCGACCTGCCCGGCGGCGGCCTTGGTGAGGGACGGTAGCTCGGTCGTCGCTGCGCGCCGTCCGTGCGGACACGGTGGCGAGGACGTCCGGGGTCCTCTCTGCGCACCGAGGTGACCCCCTGCTGGCGCTCCGCTGGGTGACCCGGCCCTCATGGCCGTGGGCCTGCCAGTTGTGCGGGCAGTGCCCGCGCGTCGAGCGCTCGAGCCTTCCGATAGCCGTCGAGTTGCTCGCCGGTCGTTGCCGTGACCGTCTCGTGTGTCCTCGCAGGTGAAGGGACCAGCCGGTGACTGGGACAGCTGAACGCTCGGGTGCCGAGTAGCCGCCGACGATGGTTGCCGCACCTGCTCTGCTCCGCCTAGGTTGGTGACCAGCCGGGTCTTTGGAGGGGTGCTGACCGTGAACTGCCTACACCGTCGCGCGACCGCCGTCGTCGCCGCGAACAGCCTTGCCGTGCTGCTCATGATGTCGGTGAGCGCCCCTGCCGGAGCAGGCGTCGTCGGCCATGGCGCGAGCCCGGCGACTCACGCCGCCACTTCGCACGAGGCGACATCGGCGAGGCCGCCCATCAACTGGAAGATCGCGCGGATCCCGAAGGGCTGGTTCTTTCGGACCGGAGTGAGCAACGCCACGAAGCAAAAGGCGGTGGCGCCGCTCGCAAGGGCCGAGGCGACCCTTCACGCCTCGGCCAACCCGAACTGCTCAGCCTGTGCCCCGCCGTTGTTGTTCACCCCGAACGACTACGTGATGGGCGGGCTCAGCGGGACGCCGGGGGTGACGACCATCACGCCGGTCTACTGGGCCCCGTCGGGGTACTCGTTCCCCGGCACCTATGAGTCCGTCATCGACAAGTACCTAAGCGACGTGGCGGCCGCGAGCAAGAGCACGAGCAACGTGTTCGCCGTCGCAGAGGAGTACTACCAGCAGATCGGCACCGGGCCGAAGCAGTACATCCAGTACCAGGTGACGGCGAACGCCCAGATCTCCGACGCGGACAGCTACCCGACGAGCGGGTGCCCGCTCTCAACCGGCTTTACCGAGTGCATCACCGACGCCCAGCTCCAGTCCGAGCTCAGCACGCTCGCCTCGAGCGACGGTCTCACCGTGGATGACTCCCACATCTACATGGTGTTCTTTCCCCCGAACGTCGAGACCTGCTTTGACAGCGCCGGCTCGCAGTGCAGCACGAACGTCTACTGCGGGTACCACAGCGCGTTCAGCTCGGGCACCTCGCCCCTCATCTACGCCAACATGCCGTACCCACCCCTCAACGGCTGCGGCGACCCCTGGGACGGTCCCCAGGCACCGAACGGCAACGCCTATGCCGATGCGATGATCAGCATCGTGAGCCACGAGTACAACGAGGCGATCACCGACTGGGACGGAGCGTGGCTCGACTCGGCCGGCTACGAGATCGGCGACGAGTGCGCCTATGTCTACGGCAACCCGGTCGGCGGGAGCCTCTCCT
>DATGKK010000013.1:0-7420 GCA_035294725.1 Acidimicrobiales bacterium
CGTTCTCGGTCGTGCTGTTCGACGAGGTCGAAAAGGCACACCCGGACGTGTTCAACGCCCTTCTCCAGATCCTCGAGGAGGGCCGCCTCACCGACGCCCAGGGCCGCTCGGTCGACTTCAAGAACACCGTGCTCATCATGACCTCGAACCTCGGGACGGGCGACCTGCGCAAGGCGGCGGTCGGGTTCCAGAAGGCCTCCGAGGCGGTCACCCACGAGCGCATGAAGGCAAAGGTCCACGAAGCGCTGAAGCAGCACTTCCGGCCCGAGTTCTTGAACCGGATCGACGAGGTGATCGTCTTTCACGAGCTCTCTCCGAGCGAGATCATCGAGATCGTCGACATTCAGATCCAGCGGGTGCGCGAGCAGCTCGAGGGTCAGGGCATCGGCCTCGAGCTCACCCAGGAGGCGAAGCAGTTCGTGGCGGCCAAGGGCTACCAGCCGGAGCTCGGCGCCCGGCCGCTGCGCCGTGCGATCCAGCAGCTCATCGAGGACCCCCTCTCGGAGAAGATCCTCTGGAAGGAGTTCCGGGTCGGCGAGACGGTCATCGTGGACGTCGAGACCAAGCCGCAGGAGGGAGCGCCGCCAGAGCAGGCGCTTGCCTTCCGGTCGATCGAGGGCTTCGAGCCCCCCACCGTCGAGCTGGCTGGCGCAGGAGCCGACAGCTAGCGACGGCACCGGCGTGGCTGCCGGGCGCCTCTCACGCCCGACCTGCCGCCTGTCCATCCGTTGCCGAGGGCCGGGCCGCAGGCCCGGCCCTTGTGCATGACCAAGCGGCATCTCGGGGAGCCTGGCGCGCACCCCCCGCGTAGCGTGCGGTCGTGTCCCGACCTGCCCGTGACCACGTCTGCAGCGCCTGCGGGGCGAGAGCCCCGCGCTGGACCGGACGTTGTGCCAACTGTGGCGAGTGGAACAGCCTCGTCGAGGAGAGCGACCACGGCGCCGGGCCTGGCGGGCGGCGGACCGGAGCCGGCGGCCAGGCCGGCGCTCGGGCGTTCGAGCCGGGCAGCTGGCTCGCGCCGGGCACCCGAGCAGCCGGGCTCTGCCCGGCGCCGCTCCCGTCGATCGACCCGGACGGGGCCCGTCCCTTCCCGACCGGCCTCGCCGAGCTCGACCGGGTCCTCGCCGGCGGGTTGGTCCCGGGCTCGGTGACCCTCCTTGGCGGCGAGCCCGGGATCGGCAAGTCCACGCTCGTGCTGCAAGCCGTCTCGGCGGTCGCCCGGAGGGGCGGCCGGGCCCTCATCATCGCCGCCGAGGAGTCGGCCGAGCAGGTGAGCCGGCGCGCCCGACGCCTCGGGCCCGTTCCTGAGGCTGGCTTCCTCATGTCGACAGGTGACCTCATGGCGGCGATCGAGGCGGCCGACCAGGTCCATCCGGACCTGCTCGTCGTCGACTCCATCCAGGCCATCAGCGATCCCTCGATCGGCTCGCCGGCGGGCTCGCCCAACCAGGTCCGCGAGTGCGCCCAGCTCCTGGCCCAGTACGCGCGGGCGACCGCCACGGCGACCGTGCTCGTGGGCCACGTCACCAAGGACGGGGCGCTCGCGGGGCCGAGGACGCTCGAGCACCTCGTCGACACGGTGCTGTCCTTCGAGGGCGACCGCCACCACGCCCTGCGGGCGCTCGTTGCGACCAAGCACCGCTACGGGCCGGCCGGCGAGCTCGGTCTGTTCGAGATGTCCGAGAACGGGCTTGCCTCCATCGAGGACCCGAGCGCCATGCTGCTCGGGGACCGGCGCCCCGACGCGCCGGGCACCGTGGCCCTTCCTGTGGTCGAGGGGCGGCGGCCCCTTCTCGTCGAGGTGCAGGCGCTCGTGGCGGAGAGCCACGGCGCCGCGCTGCGCCGCGTGGTCCAGGGCGTCGGCGCCGCCCGACTCTCGCTCCTGCTGGCGGTCCTCGAGGGCTGTTGCGACGTGCCGCTCGCCTCGGCCGACGTCTTCGTCTCCACGGTCGGGGGGATCAAGGTGGCCGAGCCGGCCACGGACCTTGCCGTCGCGCTCGCCGTCGTCTCCTCGCTCGTCGGCGTCGCCTTCCCGGGCGATGCCGTCGCCTTCGGGGAGATCGGTCTCACCGGGGAGCTCCGCCAGGTGGGCAGGCCCGAGCGTCGCCTGGCCGAGGCGGCCCGGCTCGGCTTCTCCCGCGCGATCGCACCGGCCTCGACCCCTGACGGGCCGGGCGGCGTCCGCCTCGAGCGGGTCGGCTCCCTCGCCGAGGCTCTCGGTGTGCTCGGCTGGTCGGGGCCGTGCCGCAGGCCGAAGAGCCGGGCGGAGGCCGTCCGGCCCCGCTCCGCGGCCACCGTGCACTGACCTCGCCGAATTCCTGGCACAATTGGTGGAGACCGTTCGGGAGCCGGCATCGCCGTGCGCATCCCGGGCAGCTCGCCCGACCGTCCAGACCGTCGCCGGGCGTGCCGCCGTTCCAGCCAGAGGAGTTGCGAGTTGTTCGACGTCGGCGACAAGGTCGTCTACCCCCATCACGGCGCTGCAGTCGTGGAGCGCCGCGAGGTACGGGAGCACTTCGGCGAGAAGCGCGAGTACCTCGTGCTCCGGCTCGCCTACGGCGACCTCACCCTGATGGTCCCTGCTGACAACACCTCCGAGGTGGGGTTGCGAGAGGTCATCAACGACGAGGAGGTCGAGGAGGTCTTCGCCGTGCTCCGCAAGAAGGAGGCACGGATGCCGACCAACTGGTCCCGCCGCTACAAGAACCACGTCGAGAAGCTCAAGTCGGGCGACATCTACCAGGTCGCCGAGGTGGTCCGGAACCTGTCCATCCGTGACAAGGACAAGGGCCTCTCCGCCGGCGAGAAGCGCATGCTCACACGGGCCCGCCAGATCCTCGTCTCCGAGCTGACCTTCGCCATCGGCGTGAGCGAGGAAGAGGCTGAAGAGCGGCTCAACGCCGCCCTCCCCTGAGCACTGCGAGGGCGCCGGCCACGAGCGCGCCGGGCGCCGCCACCATCGAGGCCCTCAGCGGCACGCCGACAGCTCCCGAGAGTGCCGTCCGTCCCGGCCGGCCCGGCGCCCCGATCTGGGCCGTGATCGTGGCAGCCGGGGAGGGCACCCGGTACGGGGGGAGAAAGCAGTTCGCCACTCTCGCCGGCCGTTGCATCGTGGCGCACGCAGTCGGCGCCCTCGTCGACCACGTCGACGGGGCCGTGGTCGTGGTGCCGCCGGACGTTCTCGAGGGTCGTGGCGGCAGGTTCGGCCCGCTCGTCGAGGAGCTCGGGCTCGCCCCGCTCGCGACGAGGTGCGAGCTCCGCCTCGTGGCCGGTGGCGCGAGCCGGGCAGCCTCCGTGAGATCTGGGCTGGCGGAGCTGCCGGGCTCCTGCGAGGTGGTCGTCGTGCACGACGCCGCCCGCCCGCTCGCCTCCCCGGCTCTCTGCGAGGCGGTCGTGGAGGCGGTGCGAGCCGGGGCGGCGGGGGCCGTTCCCGCACTGCCCGTGCACGACACCGTGAAGCGCGTGCGGGGGCGAGAGGTCGTCGAGACCGTCGACCGGACCGAGCTCGTGAGGGTGCAGACACCGCAAGCCTTCTCGACCGAGCTGCTGCGCCGGGCGCACGCCGGCGAGCCGGAGGCCACCGACGACGCCGGGCTCGTCGAGGCCATCGGCGGCCAGGTGGTCGTGGTGCCGGGAGAGGAGTGGAACGTGAAGGTCACCGACCCTGCGGATCTCGGTCTGGTCTCCTTCTGGCACGAGCGGCTCAGCCGGGACCGCTCGCCTGGAAGCGTCAGGTCGCGATGAGCTCCCGCTCGGGGATCGGGATCGACGTCCACCCGTTCTCGGAGGATCCCTCGAGGGCCCTCGTGCTGGGCGGAGTGAGGTTCGAGGGCGAGCCCGGCCTCGAGGGCCACAGCGACGCCGACGTCGTCGCCCATGCGGTCTGCGACGCCCTGCTCGGCGCGGCCGGGCTCGGCGACATCGGGATGCACTTCCCCGACTCGGACGACCGCTGGCGCGGAGCCGATAGCCTTGCCCTGCTCTCCGAGGTAGCCGGTCGCGTCAGAGCAGCCGGCTATCGCTTCGTGAACGCCGACTGCACGGTGGTGGCGGAGCGCCCGCGAATCCTTGCGGCCCGGGAGGACATGATCACGAAGCTCTCTCAGGCAGCCGGCGGCCCCGTGCACGTCAAGGCGACCCGACCCGAGCGGCTCGGTGCCCTCGGCCGGGTCGAAGGGATCGCCTGCCTCGCGGTGGCTTCACTCGAGGAGGTCGGGTAGTGAGCCCCATGGGTCGAGACGGCGAGCGAGGCGAACCCCGCCGTCGCCGTGACAGCGAGGAGAGGGCTCCGGGCCGCTCCCAAGGGCGCAAGCCGGGCGGCGGCGACCGGTACCGAGCAAGCCGGGGCGACAAGGGCGGCTATGGAGCGGGCGGCCACAGGTCGGCGGGCGGCGGGACCGGGCGCTTTGGGAGGGACGGTCTCCCGCCGAGAGCTCGCAGCAGCTCGGATGCTGAAGGCGGCGATCGACCCGGCGGGGCTCGAGGTCGCACCGGCGGGCCGGGGACGAACGGCCGGTCCGGCACCTTCAGCCGAGGCAGAGGGCAGGGATCCGGCGGGTACGCGGGCTCGGGCGGCTACCGCAGCGGCGGGAGCCGGGGCTCGGGCGGCTTCCGCAGCGCCAGCGGCCAGGCCTCGAGCTCGCGCTCCGGCGCTGGCGAGCGGTCGGCTGATGGGCGCGGTCGCTACGGCGAGCCCGGAGCTCGGGTCGGCCCCCGGCGCCGCCCCGTGCCGCCCGGCCGCACCGGCGCCAGGGCCGCCGCCACCGAGGCGCGAGTGCGTCGCTTCGAGGAGCCGGCGGCCGGCCATGACGGCGAGAGCCTGCGCGACGATGTGTCTGCGTCGGTGTCGAGAGCGGCGACGGCGGGGCGCAACCTCTGGAACCCCGTGCCACCGCAGGCTCGCCGACCCGGTCGCGCGGCGCCTGGAGGGGACCGGCGCCCGGTCGGCATCCGGCGCTCGACCAACACCGTCGGCGGTGAGCAGGTGGAGGGTCGCCAGGCAGTCCGCGAGCTGCTCGCAGCCGCTCGGCGGCCGGTGCGCGAGGTCTGGCTGATCGAGGGGAGCGATCCTGCGCCGATCCTCGGCGAGATCGACAACCTCGCCCGTGCACGGCACGTCCCGGTCCGGATGGTCTCGTCTCGCAGGCTCGAGTCGGTCCAGCGCACCGAGACGCCGCAGGGCGTCGTCGCCTTCGCCGATCCGCTCGACGTGCACGACCTCACCGAGCTGGCCACCGGCGGCACGGACGAAGAGCCGCCGAGCGCTCCGTTCCTCGTGGTCGTCGACGGAGTGACCGACCCGCACAACCTCGGCGCCATCCTGCGCACCGCCGAGTGCGCCGGGGCCACGGGCGCCGTGCTGCCGCGCCACCGTGCAGTCCACGTGACCGCGGCGGTGACGAAAGCTGCCGCCGGCGCCGTCGAGCACATCCCGATCGCACTCGTCCCCGGCATCCCGAGCGCCCTCCAGGAGCTCGAGCGGCTCGGAGTCCGCACGGTCGGCCTGGACGAGCACGGCGAGCAGTCGCTGTTTGCTCTCGACCTCGGCGAGGAGCCGATCGCGCTCGTGCTCGGCGCCGAGGGACGGGGACTCTCCCCGCTGTCGCGCCGCCGGTGCGCGCAGGTCGCGAGCATCCCCCTTCACGGCGCGATCGGGTCCCTCAACGTCTCCACGGCGGCTGCCGTCGCGTGCTTCGAGGTGGCGCGGGCCCGGGGAGGCCGGACCGCCGGGAGCTGACCTGCGGCTCAGCCCGGTTCCGGTGTGCTACGGCTGGATGCGACGCCAGGTCCAGCCGCTCGGTTGGAGCTCGTAGAACACGCGGCGGTGGAGGCGGTCCGCCGAGCCCTCCCAGAACTCGACGGTGGCAGGGTGAAGACCGTACGCCTCGTAGGTCGGCGGCCGCTCGAGGGGGGCGGTGCCAGCTGCGAGCGCGTCGGCGGCCGCGTGCAGCGCGAGCTCCGCTGCCGCAGACGGGATCGGCTCGCCCTCACGGCTCGCGAGGGACGCGGCCTGGTTCGGCCGGCCCCGCCTCGCCCACATCTCGTCGCTCACCTCGGCGGGCAGGGGAGCGGCGCGGCCCGTGACGCAGATCTGGCGGTGGACCTCGCGCCAGTAGATCGTCATGGCACACCAGGGGTTGGCCGCGAGCTCCACCCCCTTTCGGCTGTAGGACTCCGACTCGAACACGAGCTGGCGCCCGTCATGCTCCTTCAGCAGCACGGTCCGCGCCGAGACGACGCCGCTTGGAGAGGCGGTCGACAGCGTGACCGCACGGGGGAAGCTCACCGTCGACGCTGCCCGCTCCATCCAGGTTGCGAACAGCGGCAGCGGCTCGTCGGGCGGGGTGTCGAGCCCCCAGCTCGGCGGGTGGCTGAGGCGGTCGCTCGGGCTCGGGTCGGGTCCGGAGCTCAGCGCTGGTCGATCGGG
Organism: Acidimicrobiales bacterium; assembly: GCA_035294725.1. Lineage (GTDB taxonomy): Bacteria > Actinomycetota > Acidimicrobiia > Acidimicrobiales > Bog-793 > DATGKK01. Next base: position 6,428 of record DATGKK010000013.1, read on the forward strand.
ACGTAGTCCCGGCGAGGGGCTCCCGTGTAGAGCTGGCGTGGCCGGGCGATCTTCGTGTCCTGGTCGAGCATCTCGACCCAGTGCGCCAGCCAGCCCGTCGTCCTCGGGATCGCGAACAGGACGGTGAACATCTCCATCGGGAAGCCCATCGCCTGGTAGATGAGACCGGTGAAGAAGTCGACGTTCGGGTACAGCTTGCGCGAGATGAAGTAGTCGTCGGCGAGCGCGACCTCTTCGAGCTTGAGGGCGATGTCGAGGAGGGGGTTCTTCCCCGTCACCTCGAAGACGTCGTAGGCGAGCTCGCGGACGATCTTGGCCCTCGGGTCGTAGTTCTTGTAGACGCGGTGCCCAAACCCCTGCAGCCGGCCGTGGCCCGCCTTCACCGCAGCGACGAAGTCGGGCACGTTCTCCATCGAGCCGATCTCCATGAGCATCCGGATCACGGCTTCGTTGGCCCCCCCGTGCAGCGGGCCGTAGAGCGCGGCGGTCGCCGCCGCGCAGGAGGAGTAGGGGTCGGCGTGGGAGGAGCCGACGACCCGCATCGCCGTGGTCGAGCAGTTCTGCTCGTGGTCGGCGTGGAGGATGAACAGCACGTCCACCGCCCGTGCGAGGGCGGGGTTCGCGTCGAAGCGGGGCTCGGCCGTTTTCCACATCATCGAGAGGAAGTTGGCGGCGAAGGCGAGGGAGTTGTCGGGGTAGACGAAGGGCATCCCGACGCTGAAGCGGTGCGCGGCAGCCGCCAGCGTCGGCATCTTCGCGATGAGGCGGATGATCTGCTTGTAACGGATGTTCGGGTCGAAGATCTCCTTCGCCTCGGGGTAGAAGGTGGACAGCGCCGCCACCGCCGAGACGAGGATGCCCATCGGGTGGGCGTCGTAGTGGAAGCCCTCGAGGAACCGCTTGCGCACGTTCTCGTGGATGAAGGTGTGATAGGTGATCTCGTGCACCCACTCGTCGAGCTGGGCCTGGTTCGGGAGCTCCCCGTGGAGGAGG
>DATGKK010000014.1:0-24566 GCA_035294725.1 Acidimicrobiales bacterium
CCGCTCCGGCGTCCCGGCACAGCTCCCTCACCTCCGCCTCCACCGTCCCGCTCGCACCCTCGACGCACCGGCGGCAGACGCCGGTCCACGGAGCGGTGACCGTCCCCGCGACCGTGACGCCGCCGAGGGTTGCCTCGACCCACCCGTCGAAGCGCACCTCGGCTCCCTCGGGCACCTGCGAATCGGGGATCGAGAGCTCCGGGATCGCGCCGGAGAGGTGGACCTCCTGGCGCGTGCCGGGCCGGGAGCGCAGGCTGCGCACGTTGAGCACGAAGGGCCGGCGCCCGCGTCGCTCTCCTGCCGGCCGCCCGCCGGCGGGGCTCACTCGAGGTCCTGGTCGAAAAAGGGGTCGCCGGCCTCGCCCGCCTCCTCCTCCTCGGCGAGGGCGCCACGGCGGACCGACGGCTCCGGGTACGGGTCGGCGGGCACGGCGGCCAGCCGCTCCCGCCCTGCCCTCACGGTCTTCATGGTGCGGTCGAGAACGATCTCGAACCCGGCGAGGCGCTGGTCGACGTAGTCCTCCGCCTCGTGGCGGAGCCGCCTCGCCTCCGCCTCCGCGTCCTCGACGATCCGGACCGCGCGGTGCTCGGCCTGGCGGACGATCTCGGTCCGCTGCACCATCCGCTCGGCCTGGACCCGGGCGTCGTCGACGATCTCGGAGGCCTCCCGCCGCGCCGTGGCGAGGACCTCCTCGCGGTCCTTCAGCAGGCGGCGGGCGCGCCGGAGCTCCTCGGGGAGCTCCTCCCGGGCGGCCTCGAGCAGCTCGAGCACCTCCTCGCGGGAGATCATCACCGAGGCCGAGAGCGGCACCGACTTCGCCGTCGCGACGATGTCGATCAGCTCCTCGACGATCCCCTCGACCCCGGGACCGACGCCCTCCGCGACGCCGTAGGGGAGCTCGCCCTCCGGCCCGCTCCCTGGGTAGCCGGCGTCGGTCATCTCGCGATCGCCTTCAGCCGCCGGTTGACCGGCTCCGGGACGAGGGCGCTCACGTCGCCGCCGTAGCGCGCCACCTCCCGGATGAGCCGGCTCGCGATGTAGGCGTGCTGCGACCCGGTCGGGAGGAACAGCGTCTCGATCCCCGAGAGCTGGCGGTTCATCTGGGCCATCTGCAGCTCGCTCTCGAAATCCGAGACGGCTCGCAGCCCCTTTACGATCACGCTCGCTCCCTGCTCTCTCGCGAGGTCCACCACGAGGGTCGACATCGCCACGATGCGCACGTTCCGCAGGTGGGCGAGCGACTCGGCGAGCATCTGCTCGCGCTCTTCGATGCCGAACAGCGGCTCGGCCTTCTGCGGGTTGCGCAGCGAGGCCACGATGACCTCGTCGAACAGCAGGCTCGCCCTCTCGACCACCTCGAGGTGACCGTTGTGGAAGGGGTCGAACGATCCGGGGAACAGGGCGATGGTCAAGGGGCGTCCTTGTCGGTCGGGTGCTGCGCAACCAGCGTGACGAGCGTACCGCCGTACCGGTAGCGGCGGATGGTTTCGTAGCCGGTGCCTGCGAGCTCCGGCTCGGTGCCGGCGGCGTGCTCGAGCACGGCGTGGCCGGCACGGAGCGAGGCGAGCAGACCGCCCCATCCCGAGAAGCGGTACGGCGGGTCCACGAGGGCGAGCCCCGCCTCTCGGCGGCTTGCCGCGAGCCACACGGCGGCGTCGGAGCGCACGAGCGAGATCCCGCTGCGGCCGGCAAAGCCGACGGCGGCGAGGTTCTGCTCGATCGCCTCGAGGGCGCGGGGATCGGAGTCGACGAAGGTGCACGAGGCAGCGCCGCGAGAGAGCGCCTCGATCCCGAGGGCGCCGGAGCCGGCGAACAGGTCGAGCACCTCGCTGCCGGCGACGAGGTCCCTCGCTTCGAGGAGGTCGAAGATCGCCTCCTTCACGCGGTCGCTCGTCGGGCGCAGGCCGGCATGGCGCGGGGCCCGAAGCGGCCGCCCTTTCGCCTCGCCCCCGACGACGCGCATCTCGGACCGCCCGGTCAGCTCCTGAAGAGGAAGGCCCGCTCCTCCTCGCCGAGGAGGGCGTCGACCTCCTCCCGGAGCAACGGGTGGCGCTCGAGGGTCGGGTCCTCGCCCACGATCTCTTCGGCGACCTTTCTCGCCTGCGACACAAGGTCCCGGTCCCGCTGGAGGTTGGCGAGCTTCAAGTCGGTGCGGCCCTTCTGGCGGGCGCCGAGCACCGTGCCCCCGCCCCGCAGCTCAAGGTCCTCCTCGGCGAGGGCGAAGCCGTCCTGCGTCGCCACCATCGCCGCGAGGCGGCGCTCGGCCTGCTCGCTCACCTGGTCAGGGGTGACGAGCCAGCACCAGCTCGGCAGAACAGAGCGCCCGACCCGCCCCCGCAGCTGGTGCAGCTGGGCGAGGCCGAAGCGGTCGGCGTCCTCGATCACCATCACGGTCGCGTTGGCCACGTCGACGCCGACCTCCACCACCGTCGTCGCGACGAGGACGTCGATCTCGCCGTTGCGGAACGCCGCCATCACGGGCTCCTTCTCGCGCGTCGGCATCTGCCCGTGCAACAGGGCGACCCGGCACCCGGCGAGTGGGCCGTCCGCGAGCCGGTCCCGCTCTGCGACCGCCGCCCTCGGCGGCCGTCGCGGCGCCGCGAGCAGCCCGACCATGCCGGGTAGGCGCGGGGGCACCCCCGGGGGACCCTCGAGGGCGTCCTCGGCCGGCTCCGCCTCGTCGTCTGCCGCGAGATCGGGGTCCTCCGGCACCTCCTCGCCCGCCTCGATCCCGTCCCCGACGAGCGGGCAGACCACGTAGGCCTGGTGGCCGGCGGCCACCTCCTCGCGCACCTGGCGCCAGACGGCCTCCTCCTCGCCCTCGCCGCGCGCCCAGCCGGTCGTGACGGGGCGGCGGCCGGCCGGCAGCTCGTCGAGGGTGGTGTGGTCGAGGTCGCCGTAGACCGTCATGGCGGCGGTGCGCGGGATCGGGGTCGCCGTCATGACGAGCAGGTCCGGGTCGAGCTCGACCCGCTCGTGGAGGGCCGCCCGCTGCTCGACCCCGAAACGGTGCTGCTCGTCCACGACGACGACGCCGAGCCTCGCGAACTCGACCCCCTCGGAGATGAGGGCGTGCGTGCCGATCACGAGGTCGATCGAGCCCTCCCGCAGCTCTGCGAGCAGGCGCGACCGCTCCGAGCCGGGCGTCCGGCTCGTAAGGAGGGCGACGGCCACCGGGCGAGAGCCGCCGAGCCGGGAGGGGTCGGCGACGGCGAGGTCGCCGAGCAGGGCCCGGGCCGAGAGGAAGTGCTGCTCGGCGAGCACCTCGGTCGGGACCATGAAGGCGCCCTGGTGGCCGCCCTCCACCCCGATCAGCAGCGCCGCCAGCGCCACGACGGTCTTGCCGGCACCGACGTCGCCCTGGAGGAGGCGGTGCATCGGGTGGGGGGCGGCGAGGTCGCGGCGGATCTCCTCGATCGCGCGCCGTTGCGCCGCGGTGAGCTCGAAGCTCAGGCGGGAGAGGTAGCGCTCGACGAGCTCTCCCGGCACGTCGTGAGCGATCCCCTTCGCCTGGGTCGCGGCGGCGCGGCGGCGCCCCACGAGGAGGACCTGGAGGCGGAGGAGCTCGTCGAAGGCGAGGCGGCGCCGGGCGACCAACCACTGCTCGGTCGTCTCGGGTGCGTGGATCGCCCGGAAGGCGGCGGTGCGCCCGAGGAGGCCGAGCCGGGCGCGCGCCCTCGCCGGCAGCGGGTCGGCGAGCTCTCCGGCCCGCCGGAGCGCTTCGGCGACGTACCTGCCGAGCTCGGGAGAGTCGACCGCCGCCTTGGCCGAGCGCGGGTAGACGGCGACGAGCCGGCCGGTCTGGTCGCCGACGAGGTCGACGAGGGGATGGTCCATCTGCCGCCGCCCGTTGTAGAGCCTCACCTTCCCGAAGACCGTGACGACCTGGCCCGCGCTGAACCGGCGAGCCTGCCAGGGCTGGTTGAAGAAGGTGCACGAGAGCACCCCCGAGCCGTCCTCGACGACGAGCTCGGCGAGGAGGCGGCCGTTTCGCGTCCGGCGGGAGGAGCCCCTCACCACCCGCGCCGTGACCACGGCCTCCTCGCCGTCCGCGAGGGCGCCGATCTCCTTTTCGTTCGTGCGGTCGGCCTGCCGCCGCGGGTAATAGGTGAGGAGGTCGAGCACGGTGGAGATCCCGAGCGCCTCGAGCGCTCTTGCCTTCCGTGGGGCGACGGCCTCGAGCTCGCCCACGTGGTGGCGCTCGAGGCTGGAGAGGTGCCGGCCGCGGCTCGTCACTCGCTCTACTCGGCGGAGACCAGGTAGCGGTAGAGCGGCTGGCCCCCGTCGTGGAGGTCGACCGAGGCCCCCGGCCGGTGCTCGGCAAGCCACTCGGTGATCCTGCGGGTGTCCGCCGGGCGGGCACCCGCTCCCTCGATGATCGTGACGATCTCGTGGGCGGGGGTCACGATCCGATCGAGGAGCAGGCAGGCCGCCTCCGCGGCGCTCGTTCCGATCACCTCCACCCCGTTGCGGGTGAGGCCGATCCAGTCGCCTTCGGCGACCTCGCCGGCCGGGGTGTCGCCGCTGCGGACCGCCTGGGTCACCTCACCGGCGACGACGCGCGACATGGCCGTCGCCATCGCGGCCGCGTTGTCCTCGGCCGTCGCCTCCGGGTCGTACTCCATGAGGGCGGCGAACCCCTCCTGGATCCCCTCGGTCGGCACGACCCTCGCCGGCTTGGAGGCGACCTCGGCGGCCTGGCGGGCCACGGCGAAGATGTTCTTGTTGTTCGGCAGGATGACGACCTCGGCGGCGGGGACCTCGTCGATCATCTCGAGGATCTCGGCCGTCGACGGGTTCATCGACTGGCCCCCGGCGACGATGTGGCGCACGCCGAGGGAGTGGAAGATGCGCCGGATGCCGTCGCCCGTCGCGACGGCGATGACGGCCGTGTGCTGGGGGGGGCCGGCCTCCTCGGGCTCGGGCTCGTGCGCGAGCTGCTCCTCGGCCCGCCGCACCCAGGACTCCTCCTCGACCTGCTCGAGGAGGTCGGTCACCCTGATCGAGCGGGGGCGGCCGGCGTCGAGGGCCGCCTCGATGGCGCCCCCGATGTCGTTGGTGTGGATGTGGCAGTTCCACAGCCCGTCGCCGCCGACGACGACGATCGAGTCGCCGATCCCGGCCCACACCTGTTTGAACGCCGGCACGAGCTCGTCGGGCGCCTCGAGGAAGTACATGACCTCGTACCGCAGGTCGCCTCCCGGATCACCGCCCTCGTGGGCGAGCCCCTGGAGCTCGGCAAGCTCGTCGCTCGCCTCCGGCATCACGGCGCCGTTGCGAGAGAGCCGCTCCGCCACGGCTTCGGGGAGGGCGAGCGCCCCCGGCATCTCCTCCCCGGAGGTCACCTGGACGAGGGCGTCGAACAGCAGCACGAGCCCGGCTCCCCCGGCGTCGACGACGCCGGCCTTTGCCAGGGTGGGGAGCTGCTCGGGCGTTCGGGCGAGCGCCTCCACCGCCGCCGAGCGGGCGGCGGCGGCGACGGCGGCGAGGTCGCACCCGCTCGAGCAGGCCGCCCTCCCGGCCGCCTCGGCGGCCGCGGCGGCGACGGTGAGGATCGTTCCCTCCACCGGGCGCATCACACCCGAGCGGGCAGCGGCGTTGGCCCCGGCGAGGCCGGTCGCGAGGGTGCGGGCATCGATCACCTCGGCGGCCGAGAAGGCCTGTGCCATCCCCCTCAGGATCTGGCACAAGATCACGCCCGAGTTGCCGCGGGCTCCCATGAGCGACCCGTGCGAGATGGCGGTGCAGACCGCCGCGAGGTCCTCGTAGTCAGCGAGCTCCGAGAGCTCGCGGGTGACCGACTCGAGGGTGAGGTGCATGTTCGTCCCCGTGTCCCCGTCCGGGACCGGGTAGACGTTGAGCCGGTTGAGCGTGTCGCGGTGGCGCTCGAGCGCCTGCCCGAACACCGTCATGAGCCCGGCGACGTCGGGCGCGCCGAGAGCCGCCGCGGTCATCCCCGTGCGGCGCGGCGGGACGGCGTCATGGCCGAGGATGGTAACCTCGTCGCCTGTCCCGAGCAGGTCCCGGCGAATGGAGTGACGCGTCCGATGGCAGCCGTGTGTGAAATCTGTGGCAAGCACCCCGGCTTCGGCATGAGCGTGTCGCACTCGCACCGCCGCACGAAGCGCCGCTTCGATCCCAACATCCAGCGGGTGCGGGCGCTCGTGAACGGCACGCCGAGGCGGCTCAGCGTCTGCACCTCGTGCCTGAGGGCCGGCAAGGTGACCAAGCCGCCCCGCAGGGCGCCCCAGTCGGCCTGAGCCCCTGGCGCGGAGCGTCCCGCGCACGGGCTTCCCGCCCGCTCAGAGCTCGTGGACCCACCCGGCTGCCGGAAGGGGCCGTCCCCGGAGCTCACGCCTCGTCGGATCCTCCACGCAGCGCCCGAGGAGGACCGGGACCCTCAACCCCGTCGCCTCGAACGCGTCCTCGACCGGCGCCTCGGGCTGCGCCGCGAAGACGAGCTCGTAGTCCTCGCCGCCGCCGAGAGCCTGCTCCTCGGTGGCGCCCGGGGCCACGGGCACCGTGTCGAGGACGAGCCCGACGCCCGACTCGCTCGCGAGGTGGCCGGTGTCGCGGGCGAGGCCGTCGGAGACGTCGATCATCGCCGTCGCGCCGAGCTCGGCTGCGAGGCGGCCCTCACGGACCCGCGCCTCCGGCCGCAGATAGGCACGGCGCAGAACGGCGTCGATCCCGGAGTCGGCAACCGACGAGCCGCCGGCGGCTCGCGCCCGCAGCCGCTCGAGCCCCGCCGCCGACGCCCCGAGGGGGCCGGTGCACCACAGGTGGTCGCCCGGGCGTGCGCCGCTTCGCAGCACGGGGCCGGTGGCGTTCGTCTCCCCGAGGATCGCGACCGAGACGAACAGGCGGTCGGCAGCCGACAGGTCGCCGCCGACGAGGGCGAGGCCGTGCCGGGACGCGGAGGCCTGCAGGCCGCTGAAGAGCTGCTCGAGCGCCAGCCCGGGCCGCGCCGCAACCCCGCAGACGGCATGGGTCGGGAGCCCGCCCATGGCGGCGATGTCGCTCACGTTCACCTCGAGGGCCTTCCAGCCCACGTCCTCGAGCGAGCCGAGCGAGAGGTCGAAGTGGACGCCCTCGACGAGGACGTCGACGGAGAACAGGGCGTACCCGCGCGCCGGGCGGAGGACGGCGGCGTCGTCGCCAAGGTGGACCTCGCCCTCCGGGCGGCCCCCCGCTCCCGGCACGAGAGAAGTGCGGAGCGCAGCGATCAGCTCGTCCTCGCCACCCGGCCGGCGTGCGGCGCCCTCGCCGTCCCCGCCATCGGGCGCACCCCGGCGGTCGTCAGGTTCCATGACCGTCAGGCGTCACCGGGGGCACCGAAAGGAGGGTAGCCACCCGGCCGAGCCCCGAGAACGATCACACCGCCACGCCCGGGAGCCGGCCGCGGCGGCGGGACGGCACCGGGTCCCGACTTGGGAGCGCCGCAGCCTGGCGCCTACGATTCGAGATGGGCCGCACGGTGCTCCCGCCGGCCCGACGGGTCGGGTCAGTGGAGACCCCTCGGAGAAAGGACCGCTGTCGAACATGCCTCCGACGAGCAATCGCAAGCTTCTCGAATGGGTCGACGAGGTCGCAGCGCTGACCCGCCCCGACCGCGTGGAGTGGTGCGACGGCTCGGCCGAGGAGTACGACCGCCTCTGCCAGCTCCTCGTCGACCAGGGGACCTTCACCCGCCTTGCGGACGCGAAGCGGCCCAACAGCTACTGGGCCCGCTCCGACGTGCGCGACGTCGCACGCGTCGAGAGCCGCACCTACGTGGCCTCGGCCAAGCAGGAGGACGCCGGCCCGAACAACAACTGGATGGACCCCCACGAGCTGCGCGAGACGCTCACCGGGCTGTTCCGGGGATGCATGCGCGGTCGCACGATGTACGTCGTCCCCTTCTCGATGGGGCCGCTCGGCTCGCCGATCGCCCACATCGGGGTGGAGGTGACGGACTCCCCCTACGTGGCGGTGAGCCTGCGGATCATGACCCGCATGGGGGCCGGTGCGCTCGAGGTGCTCGGCGAGGAGGGCGAGTTCGTGCCCTGCCTCCACTCGGTCGGCGTCCCGCTCGAAGAGGGGGAGGCGGACGTGCCCTGGCCGTGCAACCCGGAGAACCTCTACATCGCCCATTTCCCAGAGACCCGGGAGATCTGGTCCTTCGGCTCTGGCTACGGGGGCAACGCCCTTCTCGGCAAGAAGTGCTTCGCTCTTCGCATCGCCTCGGTGATGGCCCGAGACGAGGGGTGGCTCGCCGAGCACATGCTCATCGTGAAGCTCACCTCCCCCGACGGTGAGGTGCGCTACGTCACCGGGGCGTTCCCGTCTGCCTGCGGCAAGACCAACCTCGCCATGCTCATCCCGACGATGCCCGGGTGGAAGGTCGAGACGATCGGCGACGACATCTGCTGGATGAAGCTCGGGCGAGACGGCCGCCTCTACGCGATCAACCCCGAGGCGGGCTTTTTCGGGGTGGCTCCGGGCACCAGCATGGAGACGAACCCGAACGCCATCTTGACGCTCGCCGCCAACTGCATCTTCACCAACACCGCCTACACCGACGACGGCGACGTGTGGTGGGAGGGGCTCACCGACACACCGCCGGACCACTGCACGAGCTGGACCGGCGAGGAGTGGACCCCGGCCTCGGGCAAGCCGGCGGCCCACCCGAACTCCCGCTTCACGGCCCCGGCAAGCCAGGACCCCGCCATCGCCCCCGAGTGGGAGGACCCGGCCGGGGTCCCGATCTCGGCGATCCTGTTCGGCGGCCGGCGTGCCTCGGTCGTGCCGCTCGTGCACGAGAGCTTCGACTGGAGCCACGGCGTCTTCCTCGGCTCGATCATGGCCTCGGAGACGACGGCCGCCGCCGCGGGGGCCGTCGGCAAGCTCCGCCGGGACCCGTTCGCGATGCTGCCGTTCTGCGGCTACAACATGGCGGACTACTGGGGCCACTGGCTCTCGTTCGCGGAGCGCACCGACCCCTCCAAGCTCCCGCGCATCTTCTACGTCAACTGGTTCCGCAAGTCGGCCGACGGCCGCTACCTCTGGCCGGGCTTCGGCGAGAACTCCCGCGTCCTCGAGTGGGTGTTCGAGCGGTGCGCGGGCCGGGGCGAGGCGGTGGAGAGCCCGATCGGCTACCTGCCGGCCGAAGGGGCGATCCCCCTCGACGGCCTCGACGTCCCGGGCGAGGACATGGCCGAGCTGCTGAAGGTGGACGTCGAGGAGTGGCGGGCGGAGCTCGCCCTCATCGAGGAGTACTACGCCACCTTCGGCGACCGGCTGCCCGAGACGCTGCGCGCCGAGCTCGGGGCCCTCGCCGCACGCCTCGGCGGCTGAACCGCCGCGCGGGCGCTTCAGCGCCGCCGCTCGGAGTCAACCTCAGGGCGCCGGCTGCTCGCTCACCACGCGACCGGCCCGGCGGCTCCGGGCGCGCCCGAGCGGGGGCGATCCGCCGTCGGCGGCGCTCTGGCGCCCGAACGAGCGGCGGAGCGAGAAGTGGAACACGGCGGCGACGCCGCAGGCGGTCGCGATGAGGATGTCGCCGGCGCGCAACGAGAAGCCGATGAGCACGGCCACGACGGCGCAGACCACCCAGGCGAGCTGGAGCTGGGTCTCAAAGCGGGCGAACGCCCTCCCGAGGGCAGCCGGCGGGACGTAGCGCTGGGCGATCGAGTCGAAGGCCGGCTTCCCGCAGGTCGAGCCGAAGGCGACGACGAGGGCGAGGAGCGGCTGGACGTCGATCGAGCCGCCCCAGCCGGTGAGCAGGCCGATGGCCGCCACGGCGAGGAGCGCCGCCGCGATGATCTGCTGCTCGCCGAGGTTCCTGCGCAGGGCCGGCACCGACATGGAGCCGAGCAGCCCTCCGATGCCGCTCGCGACGAGAAGGAGGCCGTACCACCAGGTCGGAGCGCGAAGTGCCCTCAACCCGAAGGCGAGGAAGAAGGTCATGAAACCGAATGCGCCGCGCAGCACGGTCATCGCGAGGAGGGCGACGGTGACCTGCGGCACGAACAGCGGAAGACCAAGCCGCTGCCGCTCTGCCTTCACGTCGAGCCGGCTCTGCCCGGCGAGGGCGGCGCGCACGCGCCCGCCCGCGCTCTGCTTGGCAGCTCCGTCCGGCGCCTCGTCGCCCGGCCCGGCAGCGATGGCCGAGAGGGAGCGCTTCCCGTAGATGAGACCACCCGGCCCCCCGGGCAGAGGCTCGGGAGGCGGGAGCGGAGCGGGCCGGGGCGGGCCGTGCATCGGGCGACCGTCCCCGGTCGTCCCGACCGGCTGGAGCGGTCCCGGCACCGTCCGGGTCCTCGGGAGCCGGGCGGCTCCGACGGCGGCCGCGGCGAACACGACGAAGTCGAGCCGGAGCACCCAGGGGGCGCCGAGCTGGAGGACGGCGATGCCGATCGGCGAGACGGCAAACCCCGCGACCGCCGCGATGACCGCGAGCTTGGCGTTCGCGGAGGCGAGGTCGTCCTCCCCGTTCGTCATCGTGGGGATCACCGCCGCCTTGCTCACGAGGTAGAGCTTGGAGAGCACGAGGATCCCGAATGCCTCGGGGAACAGCAGGAGTCCTTTGAGGTTGCTCGCCATCGAGAGCGCGAGCACGGCGCTCCCGCCGCTCGCGACGGCGATGCTCGCCCGCCGGGCCGTCGTGCCGCGGTCGATGAGGGGGCTCAGGGCCGGCGCCACGACGGCGAAGGGTGCGATCGTGAGCAGGAGATAGAGGAGGACCTTCTCCTTCGAGGCGTGCGGCGAGACGTCGAAGAACAGCGAGCCCGCGAGCGAGATGGTGACAAGGGTCGAGCCCGAGGAGAACACCGTGTGGACGAGAGCGAGGCGGCCGAAGGGCTGTGACTGGTCGAGCAGGTCGGCGAGCGCACCGTGCAGCATCCGGGTGAGCCTGCCGAGTCGCCCGCTCTGCGTCACTCCGTCATGGTAGGGGGTGGGTGCGGCCACTACGATGCCGGGAACCGAGCGAGCGAGGAGGTCCGAGTGTCCGTGCGGGCGTACGTGCTCATCCAGACCGAAGTGGGAAAGGCGGCCTCCGTCGCGAGCAAGGTCGGAGAGATCCCCGGCGTCGTGCTCGCCGAGGACGTCACCGGCCCCTATGACGTGATCGTGCAGGCCGAGGCCGAGTCCGTCGACGACCTCGGGAAGATGGTCGTGAGCCGGGTCCAGCTGATCGAGGGGATCACCCGGACCCTCACCTGCCCGGTGGTCCGCCTCTGAGGGCGCCGGCGGCGCGCGACTGAGTCGTCAGCGCCCGAGCGGGTCGGCGAACGGATCCCCTCCGGCGGTCTCGGTGTCGCGGCCGTCAGGCTGCGCCCGGTAGCCGGCGTACCCCGTCGCCTCGAGCTCGGCGGCGAGCTCAGGGCCGCCCGAGCGGACGATCCGGCCCTCCGAGAGCACGTGAACGACGTCAGGCTGGAGCTCTTCGAGGAGCCGCCGGTAGTGGGTGATCGCGACGACGCCGAGCGGGGGCTCGGACTCGCCGAGCGCCGCCTCGACCCTCCGGGCGACCTGGCGCAGGGCGTCGACGTCGAGGCCGGAGTCGAGCTCGTCGAGCACGGCGAAACGGGGTCGGAGGATGGCGAGCTGCAGCGTCTCGTTGCGCTTCTTCTCGCCACCGGAGAGGTCGACGTTCATCGGTCGCGAGAGCAGTCCCGGCGGGAGGCCGACTCGCTCTGCCTCGAGTGACATCTGCCCGTCGAGGTCGGCCGTCGAGCGGCCGGCCGCCTCGAGCGCCTCGCGGAGGGCATCGACGACCGGCACGCCCGGCACCTCGATCGGGTACTGGAACGCGAGGAACAGGCCGCGGCGCGCCCTCTCGTCGACCGGGCGGCCGAGCAGCTCCTCGCCGTCGATCGTGACCGAGCCGCCGAGGACGTCGTAGCCGGGCCGGCCCATGAGGACATGGGCGAGCGTCGACTTCCCGGAACCGTTCGGTCCCATCACGGCGTGGGTCTCGCCGCTTCGCACCTCGAGGTCGACGCCGCGGAGGATCTCCCGGCCACCGACGGCCGCCCTCAGGCCCTCGATCCGCAGCACGCTCATGGCAGCTCCACGAACACGTCGCCGCCCTCGACGGCGACGGGGACGACGGCGACCGGGCGAGTCGCCGGCAGGCTCTGCGGCTCGCCGTCGATGAGCGAGAACGTGCTCCCGTGGCGGAGGCACTCGATCTCGCACTCGTCGACGAGGACCTCTCCCTCCGAGAGCGGGTAGTCCTCGTGGGAGCAGTTGTCCACCACGGCGTGGTACCCGTCGTGGCACCGGACGAGGGCGATGGCGGTGCCGTTCGCCTCGACGCGGCGGACTGATCCCACCTCGAGCTCCTCGGCTCCGCAGACGCGGACCCGGCTCATCTCCGGGGCTCCTCGGTCACGCGCTGGACGCGACCGCGAACCTGGGCGGCGACGTGGTCGCGGACGGCCGGATCTGCCCGCTCGAGGAGCTCCCCGAAGAAGCCGAGGAGGATGAGGCGCTCGGCAACCCGGCCCGGGATCCCTCGCGACTCGAGGTAGAACCGGTGCTCGGCGTCGATCGGCCCGACGGCGGAGGCGTGGCTGCAGCGGACGTCGTTCTCCTGGATGTCGAGGTTCGGGACCGAGTCCGCATGGGCGCCCTCGGAGAGCACGAGATTGCGGTTCGTCTGGAAGGCGTTCGACCCTCGCGCCCCCCTCCGCATGCGGATCATGCCGCTGTAGACCGAGCGGGCCACGTCGGCGACGGCCCCCTTGAACACGAGGTCGCTCGTCGTCCGAGGCGCGGCGTGCTCCTGGAGAGTGCGGAAGTCGTGGATCTGGGTGCCGTCTCCGAGGTAGGCGGCGAGCAGCTCGGCGCTCCCGCCCTGGCCCTCGAGGACAGAGTCGGTCCGCACCCGCGCGTACTCGCCGCCGAGCGAGGCGGTGAACCACCGGAGCGTCGCGTCCCGGCCGGCGGCGGCGAAGCCGTGGGCGAGCTGCCAGGTGCTCCGGCCGAGCTGTTGCACCGCCGAATAGGACAGGCGGGCGCCGTCGCCGATCGTGAGCTCGGTGACGGGGAGCGCGAGGAGAGCGCCCTCGCCGGAGACGAACAGCTCGATCACGCTCGCCCCGGCACCCTCGGAAAGGTGGACGACCGTGCGGGGGAAGACGGCCGGGCCGGTCGAGGTGCCGGAGTGGTGCGGCGCCAGCATGTTCACGATCACGAGCGGCCGGGCCAGCTCGACCCCGCGCGGGACCGTGAGCAGGACCGGGTCGGCTGAAAAGGCCTCGGCGAGGTGATCGACCCCGTCGGCGTCGTCCTCGCCGGGACGCGAGCGTGCCGCCCCGACGAGCTCCTCGCCGCGCTGGGCAGCCGAGGCCGCCCCGAGCCAGACGCCTGACCGCTCGCTCTCCTCGGCCAGATCGGCCTCGACGAGCTGGCCGTCGAGGGTGAGCACGAGCCCGCTCCGCTCCCCGATGCGGTCGATGAGGGCGTGGGCGACGGAGGGAAGCGGCGGCATCACCGGGGGGGCCGGCAGGGCCGGCGCCGGCGAGAAGCGGCCGAGGTCGAGGTCGCCGATCCGGCCGTAGCGCCAGATCTCCTCCTCCCCGCTCGGGAGCCCCGCTGCCCGGTACCGCTCGGCGGCCTCGCTGCGCCGCTCGCGCAGCCAGCCGGGTCCGCCAAGGGCCAGGGCGGCCTCGGGCGAGAATGCGTCGTCGCGTTGCTCAACGCTGCTCAGCGCGTGACAGCTCCTTCGTGAGTGGGTCAACGGGCGCACGCCCCGCCGCGGCCCGGCGAGCGGTGCATCCTACCGGGACCGGCGCCACCACCATCCCTCGTCCCGGGCATGGGCGTGGAAATGGTCCGGGATCTGCCGCATCACCCGGTCGATCGCAAAGGGACGATCACCGAAGCGCTCCCTTGCCACCTCGTCGAGCCGGGCGAGCATGTGCTCCTCCTCGCCGGCCGGCGGGGCGGCGCCGTGGTGGCGCCACACCACCATCGGCACCTCGCAGACCTCACAGTCGGCAATCCAGCAGGTGTCGTCCTCGTAGTACCACGCCGTCATCCGGGCGGCCTCGCACAGGTCGCAGCCGCTCGCGGTCACCCTTTCCACCTCCTCGGACGCGCCTGCGTGCTCACGGCAGCGAAACTACGGTGGCGGGCACCATGACCGACACCGTCTCACACGATCCGTCCGGCTACAGCGTCCTGTCGATCGAGCGCGAGGGCCACGTCGCGACGGTGTTCCTCGACCGCCCCGAGAAGCGCAACGCCATGGGCATGCCCTTTTTCGCAGAGCTGCCACGGGCGATGGCGGAGCTCGGCGGGGACCGGGAGATCAGGGCGATCGTGATCGCGGCACGAGGGCCCCACTTCTGCGTCGGGCTCGACTTGAGCACATTGGCCGAGGTGGGTGCCGGTGGCGGTGGTGCCGCCGAGCGAGAGCCCTCGCCGGCCGAGATCGGTCGGAGGACCCACGCCGACGTGCTGCGCCTCCAGGCCGCCATCAGCTCGGCGGCCGACTGCCCGAAGCCGGTCGTCGCCGCCGTGCACGGCTACTGCATCGGGGGCGGCATCGACCTCATCACCTCCTGCGACATCCGCGTCTGTGCCGCCGACGCCGTGTTCTCGGTCCGCGAGACCAAGGTCGCGATCGTGGCCGACATCGGCACACTCGCCCGCCTCCCCCTCGTGCTGCCGATGGGTCACGTGGCCGAGCTCGTCTACACGGGCAAGGACATCGACGCCGGTCGCGCCGAGCGGATCGGGCTCGTCAACCACGTCTTCCCCGACGCCGCCGCCGCCCTCGAGGGAGCGCGGGCGATTGCGTCGGAGATCGCTGCCAACTCCCCCATCGCCGTCGAGGGCTCGAAGGCGGTCCTCTCGGAGGGCTACCGGGCGCGTGTCGAGGCATCGCAGCGGTACGTCGCGGCCTGGAACGCCGGCCAGCTCCGCTCCCACGACCTCACCGAGGCCGTCACCGCCTTCTTCGAGCGGCGGACCCCGCGCTTCGAGGGCCGTTGACCGGCTCCTCGGTGCCCGAGATCCGGCTCGTCCGGCCCGCCGAGCACGAGGAGGCGGGCGCCGTCGTGCTCTCTGCCTACCACGCCCTGCCGGGCGACCACTCGTCCCCGGGCTACGACCTCGTGCTCCGCGACGTCGCCCGCCGGGCGCAAGAGGCGGAGGTCTACGTCGCGGTGGCCGGCCCTCCGGCCGGTGGGGGCGTCCTCGGCTGCGTCACCTTCGTCCCCGACATGATGTCGCCGTGGGCCGAGATGGTCGAGCCCAGCGAGTCGGCGGTCCGGATGCTCGCCGTCGACCCCGCGGCGCAGGGCCGCGGCATCGGGAGGGCACTGCTCGAGCGGTGCATCGCTCGGGGGCGCGAGCTCGGGAGCGCGGCGCTCTTCCTCCACTCCACGCCGTGGATGGTGGTGGCGCACGGGCTCTACGAGCGGTCCGGCTTCGTCCGGGTGCCCGAGCGGGACTGGCTGCCCGTCCCGGAGGTGCCGCTCCTCGCCTACCGGCTCGAGCTGTGAGGGCGGCCGAGCTCGGGCGGATCGCCGAGGAGGGCTGCCGCGCGAGCCTGTGGGCTCAGCCCCGCCTTCGCCGGAGCCACCCCATCCGCCCGCCGGCCTCCCGGGCCTGCTCGCGCTCCTCCCGCCGGCGAGCCTCCTCGAAGGCAGCCGGGGCGACGGCGTCGACCACCTCCTCCGCCTGCTCGAGGAGGGCGACCACCTCCTCGCCCGGCTCGTCGGGCTCGGACTCGATCGGCGGCTCGACGAGGTCGCCGTGCTCCCACCCCGCATCCGCGAGGCGCCGCTCGTAGCGGGGGCAGTCGTCCGGGCAGCGCCAGGGGGCCTCCGGTGCGAGATCGAGCACGCAAAAGCGGGCTGCCTCGCCGGAGGAGTAGGTCCGGCTCTGGAAGTGCTTGCACTCCTCGCGCATGGGCATGGCTCGTGGTCACCTCACCGGGTCGTCGCGCTCCCGGCAGTCTCGCCGACGGCGGAGCCGGAGGTGCGTCAGCCGACCGAGCCGTCCATCTGGAGCTCGATGAGCCGGCTCCACTCGACGGCGTACTCCATCGGCAGGGTGCGCGTGACCGGCTCGATGAAGCCGTTCACGATCATCCCCATGGCCTGGTTCTCCGAGAGGCCCCGGCTCATGAGGTAGAAGAGCTGGTCGTCACCGATCTTCGAGACGGTGGCCTCGTGCCCGATGGCGGCGTCACGCTCCTCCACCTCGATGTAGGGCTTGGTCTCCGAGGTCGACCGCTCGTCAAGGATGAGCGCATCGCAGCGGACGAAGGACTTCGCCTTCGTCGCGCCCTGGTCGACGTGGACCTTTCCCCGGTAGGTGGCGATGCCGCCGTCTTTCGAGATCGACTTCGACACGATCGTCGAGGTCGTCTCGGGCGCGCAGTGGATCATCTTCGCCCCGGTGTCCTGCTGCTGGCCCTGGCCGGCGTACGCGACCGAGAGGACCTCGCCCGAGGCCTTCGGCCCCATCAGGTAGACCGACGGGTACTTCATGGTGAGGCGGGAGCCGATGTTCCCGTCGATCCACTCCACGTGGGCCTCCGCCTCGGCTCTCGCCCTCTTCGTCACGAGGTTGTAGACGTTGCTCGACCAGTTCTGGATGGTCGTGTAGGTGATCCGGCTCCCGGGCAGGGCGACGAGCTCCACGACGGCGGAGTGGAGGGAGTCCGTGGAGTACACCGGCGCCGAGCAGCCCTCCACGTAGTGCACCTGAGCGCCCTCGTCGGCGATGATGAGCGTGCGCTCGAACTGGCCCATGTTCTCGGCGTTGATGCGGAAGTAGGCCTGCAGCGGCATGTCCACCCTGACGCCGGGCGGCACGTAGATGAACGATCCCCCTGACCAGACCGCCGAGTTGAGGGCGGCGAACTTGTTGTCGTTCGGCGGGATGATCTTGCCGAACCACTTCCGGACGATGTCGGGGTGCTCCCGCACGGCCGTGTCCATGTCGGTGAAGAGCACGCCCTGGCGCTCCAAGTCCTCCCGGTTGCGGTGGTACACCACCTCGGACTCGTACTGGGCGGTGACACCGGCGAGGTACTTGCGCTCCGCCTCGGGGATCCCGAGCTTGTCGTAGGTGCTCTTCACGGACTCGGGCAGCTGCTCCCAGGCGCTCACCTGCTGCTCGATGGGCTTGATGTAGTAGTAGATGTCCTGGAAGTCGAGGTCGGGCATCTTCGGCGCGAACCACGGCATCATCGGCTTGCGCATGAAGCGCTGGAGGGCGCTCAGCCGGAACTTGAGCATCCACTCCGGCTCGCGCTTGATCGCCGACATCTCACGGACGATCTCCTCGCTCAGTCCCTTGCGGGGCTTGAAGACGTAGTCCTCGACGTCGCTCCAGCCGAGCTGGTACCGGCCAAGGTCCAGGTCCGTCGTCACCATCAGACGCTCGCCCCCTTCCGTGATGTCTCGGGCCGAGTTTTCACTACGTAGATAGTAACAACCAGGCTCGCCCCCCGGACAGGCGGCCTCGGGGCCGGGCGCGCCCCGGTCCGGCGCAGGCCGTCCGCGCGCGATGCTGCCCGGGTGACCCCTGACACACTTGCCGAGCCTCCCCAGGCCGAGCGCCGCCCCCACCCGATCACCGCGCACGGCGACACCCGGATCGACGACTGGTACTGGGTCCGCGACCGCGAGGACCCTTCGCTCATGCCGCTGCTCGAAGCCGAGAACGCCTTCACCGAGGCGGCGACCGCCCACCTCGAGCCGCTCGCGGAGGAGATCTACCGGTCGATCCTCGGTCACACGGAGCTCACCGACGTCTCCTACCCCGCTCCCCGGGGAGCGTTCGCCTACTACACGCGCACGATCGAGGGCCGCGACTACCCCGTCCACTGCCGGCGACCGGCCGACGCGCCGCCGCCCGTGCCCGGCGACGGCTCCGGCGACCCGTACGAGCAGGTCGTGCTCGACGAGAACCTCCTCGCCGAGGGCCACGAGTACTTCGCCCTCGGCGACGAGGCGCTCGACGCCGACCAACGCCTCTTGGCCTACGCCGTCGACACCGACGGCTCCGAGCGGCTCACGATCCGGGTGCGTGACCTCGCCTCGGGCGAGGAGCTCGCCGACCTCATCGACGGCGCCTCCTACGGCCTCGCCTTCGCGGGGAGCGGGACGCTGTTCTACACCCGTCCCGACGCCTCGATGCGGCCCTACCAGGTCTGGCGGCACCGACTCGGCGAGCCGGTCTCACAGGACGCGAAGGTCTTCGAGGAGCCGGACGAGCGCTTCTCGGTCGGTGTCGACACGACCAAGGACGGTGAGCTCGTCGTCATCAGCTCAGAGAGCAGCACCTCGAGCGAGTGGCACTACATCCCCGTCGCCGAGCCGGAGGCGAAGGTCCGCCTCGTCACCGCGCGACGGCCGGGCGTGCGGTACTCGATCGAGCACCACTCCGGCGACTTCGTCATCTTGTCGAACGACGGCAACGAGAACTTCGCCATCTACCTGGCACCCCGCTCCGACCCCGACCGCTCCCGCTGGGAGGTGCTCCTCGACAGCCGCGACGACGTCCGGATCGAGCACATCGACGTCGTCGCCGGTCACCTCCTTGTCGAGGAGCGGGGTCACGCCACGACCGCCGTCCGGATCGTCCCGCTCCCGGGCGCAGCGCCGGCATCCGAGCCCCGAGTCGTCGAGGCCCCCGAGGCCGGAACCGTCCAGCTCGGGACGAACCTCGACTTTCTCACCACGAAGGTGAGGGTGGAGGCCTCCACGCTCGTCGATCCGCCGACCCTGGACGAGCTCGACCTCGCCTCCGGCGAGCGCCGGCGCCTCTGGCAGCTGCCCGTGCCCGGCTACGACCCGACTGCCTACCGGACCG
The DNA here is from genome assembly GCA_035294725.1 of Acidimicrobiales bacterium. Classification (GTDB taxonomy): domain Bacteria; phylum Actinomycetota; class Acidimicrobiia; order Acidimicrobiales; family Bog-793; genus DATGKK01. Next base: position 18,826 of record DATGKK010000014.1, read on the forward strand.
AGCGTCGCTGGGCGACGTCGGCCGACGGCACCAAGGTGCCGGTGACACTGGCATGGCGCCGCGACCGCCCTCAGGGACCTGGGCCTGCATTGCTGTACGGCTACGGCTCCTACGGCGCGAGCAGCGACCCCGCCTGGTCCAGCCGGCGCCCGATCCATCCGCTCCTCGACCGCTCGGTGGTGTACGCGATCGCCCACGTGCGCGGCGGCGAGGAGATGGGCCGGCACTGGTACCTCGACGGCAAGCTCGACCGGAAGCACCACAGCTTCGAGGACTTCGTGGCGGCCGCCCGCCTCCTCGCCTCCGAGGGCTGGACGACACCGGACCAGCTCGCCGCCATGGGCCGCAGCGCCGGGGGCCTGCTCGTCGGGGCGTCCGTCAACCTCGATCCCGGCGCCTTCGGGGCGATCGCGGCCGAGGTGCCGTTCGTGGACTGCGTGACGACGATGCTCGACGCCTCGATCCCGCTCACGACGAACGAGTGGGAGGAGTGGGGCGACCCCGTCTCGGACCCTGCCGCCTACGAGTGGATCAAGGCCTACTCGCCCTACGACAACGTGAAGCCGGAGCCCTACCCGCGCATGCTCGTGACCGCCGGCCTGACCGATCCTCGCGTGGCCTACGCCGAGCCGGTGAAGTGGGTCCAGCGGCTGCGAGCCGCCCACCCGGAGAACCGGCGGCGGATCCTGCTTCGCGTCGAGCTCTCGGCCGGCCACTTCGGTCCCTCCGGGAGGTACGCCGGATGGCGCCAGCGCGCATTCGTCGCCGCCTTCCTGCTCGACGCCATCCGCGCCGGAGCGAGCGCGCCCTCGGGCGTCGGGTAGGGCTCACCAACTCCTCAGGCCGACGAGGGCTGGCTCGACGGGCTGAAGGTGAGGTCGTAGGGCTGCACGAATCCGGGGAGGCGGGCCGGGAGCCCGTTCACCTTGACACCAAGGTACTTCGGGGCGCCGATCCGGATGACGAGGGGGCCGGTCGCGCGGTAGGTCGCGCTCTGGCCGCTGTAGAGGGTCTCCTGCCAGATCCAGGGCCCGTTCGTGGACTGCTGGATCCCCACCCAGCAGGTGCCTCCGGTGTCGCTGAGCAGGATGTCATAGGTCCCCTGCGGAGCGACGAAGGCCACGTCGGTGGGCGACGTCGACACCGGGACGAGCTGCGAGGGAACCGTGGTGGAGGGCACGGTCGAACCGGTAGCAGCCGGAGGGCCCGAGCCCTGCCGGTGGTGGGAGCCGTGGCGTCCCGACCCTCTCGCGCCGTGGTCCGGGGCGCTCGAGCGTGGGGAGGTCCCGGCCGCCGACAGCCTGAGCCCGACGAGCACGAGGCCCGCCACCACGACCGCCGCGGCGGCGGCGCCCGGCACTGCCCGGCGGACGCTCGGCGGGCGGCGGCGACCACCCCGGCGGGACAGACTCCTCGTGAGGGGGACGGGCTGCTCCCCCTCCACCGGACCCCGAGCTGGCGAGCCCGCAGGCGGGGTCGGTCCGGCGTCGGGAGGGCTCCCGGCGCTCACGGTGGGGGTGAGGGGGCCGGCCGCGACGACGGTCTCCCGCACCTCCTCCTCCTTTGCCCGCTCGAAGGCGTCGCTGTCGTCCTCGAACGCGACCGGCGCCTGTTCGAGGCGCGGCCGGGGCACCGCGACCGGCTCCGGCCGGGCTGCTGGCGGCTCGGCTCGAGCCGGGCGCTCCTCGACCGGCTGCGGCCCGGGCGGTGGCGGCTCGGTCCGGACATGGCCGCGCTCGACCTGCTCGGGCCGGACCGGGCGGATCCGCGCAGCTGCCTCGCTGCGGCGCGCGACGTCCCCGAGGACGTCGAGGGCACGGTGGTACTCACGCATGGAGCGGCGCTCGGAGCGCACCCCGCCCACGCGCGACCAGACCACGGCGATCGCAACGACGGCGATGAGGCCGATGACGACGAGCGCGGTCATGCTCGCTCGCCTCGCCGCATCGATCGGGTGGAGCGACCCGCGTGCACGGCAACATTCAATCGCCTTCCCGCCCCCGTTGCGACGCGGCACGGCGGGCTCGAGGCGCAAGCAGCGGCCAGGATGGTGGCATGGCCCACGAGATCGCGCAACGGACACTGGACCTCGGCGACATCGAGGTCGCTCTCCTCGAGTGCGGCCCCGCCGACGGTCCCCTCGTGCTGTGCCTGCACGGCTTCCCGGACACACCTCACACCTTCCGGCACCTGCTCCCCGAGCTCGCGGACGCCGGCCTGCACGCGGTGGCGCCGTGGCTTCGCGGTTACGCCCCCACCTCGCTTGCTCCCGACGGCCGCTACCCGCTCGCCCTCCTGATCGACGACGCCGTCCGTTGCCACGACGCCCTCGCTGGCGGCCCGGCGGGCGCCCTCGTCGGGCACGACTGGGGAGCGGCCATCGCGCATGGCGCCGCCGCTTTCAGCCCCGATCGCTTCGAGCGGGTCGTCGCGCTCGCCGTCCCCCCGCCCGGCGTCTTCGCCCAGGCGCTGTTCGATCTCGACCAGCTCCAGCGGTCGTTCTATATCTGGTTCTTCCAGACCGCCCTCGCGGAGGGCGTGGTCGCTGCGGACGGGTTCGCCTTCCTTGAGCACCTGTGGCGGAAGTGGTCGCCCGGCTACGACCCGGCTGCCGATCTCGAGCACGTCGTCGCCTCGCTCGCCGCCCGGGAGAACCTGTCGGCCGCCCTCGGCTACTACCGGGCGATGTTCGAGCTCTCGGTCCCGGAGGGCCTCGAAGCCCAGGCCGGCGCCGCCCTCGGCCCCTCGAGGCAGCCGACCCTGTACCTCCACGGGCGCGACGACGGCTGCTTTGGGGCCGAGCTGCTCGAGCGACCCGACGTGGTGGCGACGCTCCGAGGGCTCCTCGGCCCGGGCTCCGAGACCGCCATCGTCGAAGGTGTCGGCCATTTCCTCCACCTCGAGGCTCCCGAGATCGTGAACCCGAGGGTGGTGGCCTGGCTCGCAAGCTGAGGGCCGAGCCATCATGATGCCATCGTGGCATCATTAGACGTCATATTCCGCTTGACTGACATCGCATATGATGTCATAATGACGTCATGCGGCTGACGGACATCGTGGAGGGCATCGCCGAGGACCTCCGGCGAGCCGGAGCCGTCGGTGGCGAGGAGACAAGCCGGGTGGCGGAGCTGCTCGTGGCGAGCATCGAGCCGTCGCTCCGGCTGCACCTTCTCGACGCGCTGCACGAGGCGGCTCGGGAGCTCGCCGAGTCTGCCCCCGGGGTGCAGGTCGACGTGCGCATGGAGGGCCGAGAGCCGGTGCTGTCACTGGTGGTGCCCGAGGTCGCCGAGCCGAGCGCCGAGCAGCTCGCCGGGCGGCTCGCCGGTTACGTGGACGACGAGCTGGCCCGCCTCACCCTCCGCCTCCCGGAGGGCTTGAAGGGCCAGGTCGAGACGATCGCCGCACAGGCTGGGGCCTCCATCAACTCCTGGATCGTCTCGGCGCTCGCCCGCGCCCTCGCCGAGCAGCGCGCCGGCTCGGCGAGCCCGCCGGGGCGCAGGCCCGGGCGACGAATGACCGGATACGTCCGTGGTTGAGAGGAGATGGTGAGATGGACTGGAGCTTCAACGCCGTGGGCCCGATCGACGTCCACGTCGAGGTCCCGGCCGGCCGGGTCGACCTGCGCCCGCACGCCGAGGGATCAGGGCCGGTGCTCGTGGCCCTCGATCCTGCGCACCCCGGCTCCCGCAAGGCGGAGGCGCAGATCGCCGCGTCGAGGGTGACGTTCGCCTCGGGCCGCCTCGACGTAAAGGTGCCCTCGCGGCCGTTCGCGAGGGCCGACATCTGCTGCACCGTGGACCTCCCCGCCGGGTCGAGCCTCACCGTGACCACGGCGTCGGCCGACGTCACCGTGACGGGCGCCGTCGGGGAGTGCACGGTGACGACGGCGAGCGGTGATCTCTCGCTGCCTGAGGCCGCCGGCTGCTTGCGCTTCACCACGGCGAGCGGCGACCTGCGCATCGAGCGCGCCGGGGCCGGCCTCAAGGTGAAAGGTGCGAGCGGCGACGTGAGGGCCGGCGAGGTGAGCGGTCCCATCGACATCGCCCTCGCGAGCGGCGACGTCGCCCTCCACAGCATCGGCGCAGGAGCCCGGGTCAACACGGCCTCCGGCGACATCCGGGTGGACCGGGCGAGCGAGGGCGAGCTGAACCTCCGCAGCGCCTCGGGCGACATCACGGTCGGCGTCGCCGCCGGGGTCGGCGCCTACCTCGACGTGAAGACCGTCTCCGGCGAGATGACCTGCGGGCTCCCGGCCGACGACGCGGCGTCAGGGGACGCGCGGCTGCGCATCACCTGCAGCACGGTGAGCGGTGACATCTCGATCGGCCCTGCAGGCTGAGCGGACCGCACTGCACGCAGGACGCCGGAGGGGAGGGGCAGGGGCGGCCACAGCCGATGCTGTGGCCGTCAGCGGAGGGGTGTCGACCCGAGCCTCCGGCTCACCCTGCTCTCCCACCCGGAGCGGCCTCCGGGCTCTCTCCCCCTCACCGAGAAGCGTACGACCCCACGGACGCCGCTTCAAGGGGCGATGGAGTACTCCCCGATCGCGGTGCGGGCGAGGAGGCCGTCGGTGACGAGGGACTCGGCCACCCGCTCTGCCCGGACGGGATCGCCCGGCCAGCCTGCGGCGGCCGGCAGCTCCCGAGGAGGAAGGGGCCGCCTCGCCGCGGCCCGAAGGAGCCGGCCCCGCGCCTCGCGGTCCGACCCCTCGAAGCGGGCCTGCGGCCTCGACACCCCCGACGATCCGCTGGCGGGGTCGGCGACCGGTCCCTCCGCCGCCAGAGCGGCGTAGCGGCAGAGGGGAGGCCGCCCGCTGCGCCGCGAAGCTAGCGGGCAGCGGTCACAGCGCGGGGAGCGGGCGGTGCACACCGTCGCACCGAGGTCCATGACGGCAAGGGCCCTCGCCCGGCCGGATCTCGGGGCAGGGCCGAGGAGCGAGTCGCCGAGCGACTGCGCCGTGCTCGGGCCGAGCCGGACACCTGCGAGGGCACGGGCGAGCACCCGTCCGACATTGGTGTCGATCGGCATCGCCGGCAGGTCGTAGCCAAAGGCCAGCACCGCTCTCGCGGTGTAAGGGCCGACCCCCGGGAGGGCCAGCAACGCGGGGAGCTCCCGGGGGACGCTCCCGTTGTGCTCGGCGGCGATGATCGCCGCTGCTTGCCGCAGGGCCAGGGCACGCCGGGGGTAGCCGAGGCCGTCCCAGAGCTCGAGCACCTCGCGGAGCGGGGCGGAGGCGAGCTGTGCCGGAGCCGGGAAGCGGGCGGTGAAGCTCGGGTAGCGCGCGGACACCCGTTTGAGCTGGGTCTGGGCGAGCATGACCTCCGAGACGAGGACGGCCCAGGGGTCCGGAGGCCCGCCATCCGCCGCCCGGCGCCACGGCAGCCCGTCCCGCTCTCGCCGCACCGCAGAGCGCCGCCACCAGGCGAGCACGGCGGCTCCCGCTGCGGCGCCATCTCGCACGGCGCTGGCGGAGCGCGCCGTGAGCTGCGCGGCGGGAGGTGGCAACCGCTCAGGCGACGGCGCCGGTCCCGCCGTCGGATGGCGAACGGCCCGTCACTCCCATGCGCTCTCGTAGGGACGGTGACGCTCTGGAAGCGCCTCCCGCTTCCAGACGAGCAGCTTGCGACGGAAGTAGCACACCTCCTCGCCGCGCTGGTTGAACCCCTTCGTCTCGACCGTCACGACCCCTCGATCGGGCTTCGAGCGCGACTCGGCGACCTCGAGCACCCGCGTCTCGGCGT
>DATGKK010000015.1:0-20139 GCA_035294725.1 Acidimicrobiales bacterium
AGGTAGAGGCGCTCGGCGATCTGCCGGTTCGTGAGCCCTTCGGCGAGAAGGTCGAGGATCCGGCGCTCCTGCTCGGAGAGGCGAGCCAGCCGCTCGTCCTGTTTCGGCCCGCTGCGGAGACGCTCGAGGACCCGGTCCGTCAGCGTGGGGTCGATCAGCGACTCACCCCGGCCGACCCGCTGCACGGCCGTCACGAGGTCGGTGCCACGGATCTGCTTCAGCACGTAGCCCGAGGCACCGCCCATGATCGCGGCGAAGAGCGCCTCGTCGTCGGCGAAGGAGGTGAGCATGAGGCACCGCAGCTCGGGCATCCGGCTGCGCAGCTCCCTGCAGACCTCGACACCGTCGCCGTCGGGCAGCCGCACGTCGAGCACCGCCACGTCGGGACGGACCGCCGGGACCCGCCGGATCGCCTCCTCGGCCGTGCCGGCCTCGCCCACGACCGTGATCTCCTCGGCCGCCTCGAGCAGGCCGCGCAGCCCGGCCCGCACGACCTCATGGTCGTCGAGGAGGAACACCCTCAGCATCGCCGGAAGCTTACGAAGCCGCCCGGTAGTGCCGGCGCCAGATCAGGCGGTACACCCGCGTCCAGCGAGGGATCGACCGCAGGCCCGGGATGAAGGGCACGAGGGCCAGGATGACCGTGAGCGCCATCATGATCGCCCAGACCTCGATGTCACCGTTCGAGGAGTGGTTCATCGGTGGCACCTGGTACCACATGGTGTACAGCCACAGCCACGCCTGTCCGGGGTAGCTGCCGGTCTCGTTCATCATCCCCCACTGCGAGCCGAGCAGGTTGCGAGATTGCGCCACGTCCGCGAGGTAGGTGCCGTCTGCGATGAACAGGAGCGGCTTGGTGTAGTCGGTGCCGTAGAGCTGGGGGGTCCTCGTCAAAGCGCCGTCCAACGCGCCGCTGCGGGCCATGCCGAGCAGCTGCGACATCATCGGCCCAACCGGGCCCGAGCTCCCCGCCGAGATGCGAAGCCGGCCGTCGGAGAAGGTCGCCGTCGCAGCGGCCTTCTCGTAGGAAGCCTCCCAGGTGGAGCGCTGTGAGGCAGGAGCGGACTCGAAACGGTGGACGAGTGCCCTCAGGCCCGGCTCAGGCAGGGTGAGCAGCGGGTCGATCACGAAGTCCTTCGCGGTGTCGATCGGGATGTGGACCCCGACGGCTCGCTCGAGCGAGATCGGACCGAGCCGCTGTCCCGCACCCGGGGTGCTGGTGTACGGCGGTCCATAGGTGGCCGTGGCGCTCGTGCCGTCGAGCTCTTTGATCGCGGTCTGGACGAAGTCGACCGGATCTGCTCTCGACCACGACTGGAGGGTGACGGCGTTGTCGTCCGGCGAGGAGAACACGACTGCGAGCAGCACGGCGAGGACGGCCACCACGACGAAGCAGACCGTCACCTCCTTGATGAGGTCGTAGCGGACGTAGGGCCCCTTCCACTCCGCGACGTCGCGGTCAGGGTTGAAGCGGCGGCTCATCGCCCGCTCTCCCCGGCGCCGGCCTCTCCGCCGGCCGAAGGTGGCGTGGCGAACGGCGGGACCACGCCGCGGCGCCGCACCAACAGGACGTGGATGCCGATGAGGACGGAGACCGCGAGGGGCAGGAGGACGATGTGCCACAGCAGCATCTGCCCGAAGTTGAGGACGTTCCAGAAGGCGCCGGCCCCCGTGGCGTTGATCCCGTCCTTGGCTTGGGTGCCGATCCACTCCGAGTCGAAGTTCTGCTGCGAGAGGTAGCCGGTGAACGCGGTCGCGATCGAGACCACGAAGGCGAGGACGCCCGTGAGCCACGTCGCACGCCGGCGGCCCCGCCAGGCCGCCATGAAGAACTTCCCCCAGAGGTGGATGACCATGAAGAAGAAGAAGAGCTCCGTCCCCCACAGGTGGATGGAGTTGACCAACAGGCCTGCGCGCGACACGTGCCACCAGTTGACTCCCTCGACGGCGAGCACAAGGCCCGAGAGCACGACGACGGCGAAGGCCGCCAGTGTGAGGGCGCCGAAGACGTAGACGAGCGAGGCGACGTAAGCCGGTTGGGTGTCGGGGAGGAGCTTCTCGGGCGGCAGGCTCTCGAGACCGCGGCGCCGCAACCAGCCGGTCCAGGTGGGCCTCATCGGCTCGCTCGGGCCATGAGGGGTCGAGTCGCTCCCCGGCGATCTAGGCGTCGTCGTAGAGGTGCTCACTTGCGACCTCCGTGCGGGATCGGGAGGAGCAGTGCGAGAACGAACACGATGACCATGAGGGCGATCACGATCAGGTTCGCGACGGAGATCTCGATCCACCCGAAGTGGACGTAGTGGCCCGGGTGGTTCAAGTTCACCAAGGCTGCGATGACGTCGCTCACGGCTCTCCCTTCGTCGGGTTCCACCTCAGAGTGACCCGCAGGGCCGCAAGACGGATAGGGCCGAAGGTCCCGACCGCACGGTCGCAAGGACCCGACGCGGCGGGCCTCCGAGGGGTCACCACGGACCGGCGAACAGCGCTGCGGGAGCCCGGGCCGCCTACCCACAGGGCCAATGGCGCCTCCGTCGGGCGACTGCTGCGCGGGTCGGGTCGAGTCTCGCACGGCGCCGACGAGGCGCGACGAAGCGGGGCTGGCAGCGCCGATCGGCGCCGAGTGCGGTTCGGCGGAGCCGGCCCCGACACCACTTTCGGGCGACCCGGTTCTAACCTCTCGCACGCATCGGGCGCGACGGCGGAAGCTGCGTCCGGTGCTCAGTCCTCCTGTGGAACGAGGAGCTCGCCTGGTGGAACGCGCTGTCGATGCGGAGAGAGGCATCGAGCCGGAGCCGTCGGCGCCCGGCACCACCGGACCGGGCTACCTCGTCGGCCGGGGCCGGGGCTGGCTGGCGCTGATCCAGCCCGCCGGGAGCGGGGCCGTAGGCCACCGTGAACCCAGGCCCCTGGTCGCTCGGTGGCGCCGAGCCTTCGGACCCCTCGTGGTGGTGCTCACGGTCGTGTGTGCCAACGCCCCGGTCCTGCTCGGGATCGTTCGGCCAAGCCCGATCGGAGCGACCGACTCGGCGAGCCTCCATCTCGTCCACGGCTACCTCCCCGGCATCTCCTACCTCGATCCGAGCGTCGGCTGGATCTTCGCCCCCCTCGCGCACCTCTCGGCGATGGACTGGATCCACGGCGTCGTGCCCTGGTGGAACCCCTACGAGGGCCTCGGCGCGCCGCTTGCCGCCGGCATGCAGTCGGCCTCCCTGTTCCCGCCCGTGCTGTTGCTCCTGCTGCCCAACGGGATCGTCTGGTTCCATGTTGCGCTCGAGCTGGCCGCAGGGCTGGCGACCTGGCTCCTTGTGCGCGAGCTCGGCTTCGGGCGGGGCGTCGCCACCGCGGGGGGAGTGCTCTGGGCACTCAACGGCACGTTCGCCTGGTTCGCGCACGCGCCGAGCGATCCGCTCCCATTCCTGCCGCTCATGCTGCTCGGAGTGGAGCGGCTGTGGCGGCGGCAAAGGGTCGACCTCGGCGGCTGGCTCGCCATCGCGTTCGGCCTCGCCCTCTCGGTCTACGGCGGCTTCCCCGAGACGGCCTACTTCTCCGGCCTCCTCGTGGCCGTGTGGTTCGGGTTCCGACTGCTCCGCCGGCCCCGACGGCACCGGCTCTCCTACCTCGCAGCCGCCGCCACGGCCGGGGTGACCGGGCTGCTGCTGGCAGCGCCCCTCCTCGTTCCCGTCGCCGAGTACCTCCCCTATGCCGACATCGGGCGCCACGCCGGTCAGATCGGCGTGCAACCTTTCGTCGGCTCGGCCATCCAGATGATCGGCATCCCCTACCTCTACGGATCGATCGCAGCCTTCAACTGGGCTGACCGCTCCCATGCCCTCACCTACTTCTGGGGCTCGGCGAGCGGCGGGTACCTCACGTCGTCGGTGATCCTGCTCGCGCTGATCGGCGCGATCGCCGGGCGCTCCCAGGTGGGGCTCCGCCGTCTCCTTGGTGTGTTCGGCCTGCTTGCACTTGCCTGGCAGCTCGCCGTCCCTCCCTTCGCCCCGTTCTTCCAGGCAGTCGTCCCGTTCGCGAGCACGGCGAACGCCTTCCGCTATCTCTCTCCAGCCTGGGAGATGGCGGCCGTGCTGCTCGCATGCGCCGGGCTCGACGCCATCGCCCACGGGAGCCCGCGGCTCAGATGGGCCGCCATCAGCGGCGGGCTCGTGACCTTGGCCTGGATCGGCGTCGAGGTCCGCCTCGCCTGGCCGACGATCGAGACCATCTACCGCAGGTCTCCTGCCTACCGCCCCTATCCCGTCGGCACGATCGCCTGGGCGGTGGGCATGGTGGTCGTGCTCGTCGTCGTGGTCCTCGTCGCCGCGGCCGGCAAGCGGTCCCGCTCGAAGCGGGCCCGGATCGGAGCGGTCGCAGCCGGAGCCGCCACTCTCCTTGCCGGGGTGCTCGTCGTCACCGACGCGGCAGCGATGTTCGTGCTCCCGGAGCTCTCGGCCCCACGCCAGGCCCCGATCGACCAGGGCCCCGTCAGCTATCTGCGGCGGCACCTCGGCAACGAGCGCTTCTTCTCCATGTGGGCCTACCACGCCGAGGCAGGCTCGTACTTCGAGCTCGCCTCGCTCAACAGCAACACGATGCCGGTCCCCGAGCAGTGGGCTCGCTACGTGGACCGCTACCTGTCGCACGGGGCGGACGCCCTGACCTTCGACGGGACGAGAGTCCCGCCCGGCGCCCCATCGGCGAAACAGGAGCTCCGGCGCAACCTCTCGCGCTACGAGGCTGCCGGGGTGCGCTACGTGCTGACGCTGCGGAGCAACAAGGTCTTCGGACGGGCACTGCGCGGTGACCGCTACCTGGGCGGTGTCCGGCGCGTCTACGAGGACCGGCGCTTCGTGCTCTACGCTCTGCCACGCGCCCGGCCGTTCTTCAGCACGGCATCCTGGCCGCGGGCGCCCCCCTGCCGGCTGCAAGTTCGCGGGATCTCCGCCGTCGTCGCCCGCTGCGAGCACCCGGCGACTCTCGTGCGCAACGAGCTCGACCTGCCGGGCTGGACCGCCACGGTCAACGGGGCTCCGTCTCGCCTCCTCCGCCTCGACGGCGGCGTCACCGGGATCAGGCTGCCCGCCGGCACCTCCGTGGTGGTCTTCTCCTACCTGCCACCGGGCTTCGCCCCTGCCATGGCGCTCTTCGCTCTCGGCTGCCTCGCGGTAGTCGGGATGTTGCTGCGCAGGCAGGTCTCCCGGCTCGCCGCCGCGACGAGGCGGCGCTTCAGCTGATCCAGAGGAGGACAACGGCGGCCCGGCCGGTGCCAGAGGGGCTACCTCGGACTCGACGAGGAAAGGCGGGTCGGGAGGGAGCCTGGGAGGAGAATCGAACTCCTGACCTACGCATTACGAGTGCGTTGCTCTGCCGACTGAGCTACCCAGGCACGGCTGGTCGGAGCGGAAGGACGCGCCGAGGTGCCGCCGTCGGAGGAGTCTAGACAGCGTCCACGGGGTGCTCAGGCGAGGCCCTTCGCTATCCTCCGCCCGATGACCACGGGGGCGCCGCCGACCGGCCCGGCACCGGGCTCGGCATGGCGCTCGGGCGAGATCGTTTGCCCGGCGACCCGACCCCTCGACGACTTCGGACCCGGCTCCTGGCGACGCCCGGAGCTCACGTCGTTCGGCCGGCTGCCGAGTGCCGCGTACCTCGAGCGGCCCGGTAGGGCCAACGAGCTCTCCCTCGACGGCAATTGGTCGTTCCGCCTGTTCGACCGGCCCGAGCAGGTCGCACGCGAGGACCTGTCCGGCGGCGCGGCGAGCGGCTGGTCGCTCATCGAGGTGCCGGGCTGCTGGACCATGCAGGGCTACGACCGGCCGCAGTACACGAACGTCCAGATGCCCTTCGCGGGCCCGCCGCCCAGGGTCCCGGAGAGCAACCCGACCGGCGTCTACCGCCGGGCTCTGGCCGTCCCGCCGGAGTGGGGAGGCCAGCGCATCGTCCTTCACGTCGCAGGTGCCGAGTCCGTCCTCTACGTCCACCTGGACGGTCGCCCGGTCGGGATGGGCAAGGACTCCCGGCTCCCCCAGGAGTTCGACCTCACGGGGCTCGTCGAGCCGGGGCGTCCCGTGGAGCTCGCTCTCACGGTGGTCCGCTGGTCGGACGCCACCTACCTCGAGGACCAGGACTACTGGTACCACGCCGGGCTTCACCGGAGCGTGTTCTGCTACGCCACGCCACCCGTCCACCTCGCCGACCTCCATGCCGTGGCGGACTGGGACCCGGAGAGCGGGGCCGGCCGGCTCGAGGTCGCAGCACGGACCGAGCTCTCGCGTGAGGGCGACCGAGCGCCGAAGGGCTGGACGGTGAGGGCCGAGATCGGCGGCGAGCGGGTCGAGGAGGCAGCCCGTTTCGAGCACGAGGACAACTGGGTCGTGAACATGGGCGGCTTCGAAGGCAGGGGTGCCCGCCTCCACCTCGTGCTCCCCGGGGCAGCTCCCTGGTCGGCCGAACAGCCGAACCTCTACCCGCTCAGGGTCTCGCTGCTCGACGACTCGGGCGCCCTCGTCGACGAGACGGCGATCGAGGTCGGGTTCCGAAGGGTCGAGATCACAGGCGGCGAGCTCCGGGTGAACGGACGGCCGATCCTCGTGAAAGGGGTCAACCGGCACGATCACGACATGCGCCGGGGCCGGGCGGTGACGGCGTCGTCGATCGAGCAGGACATCGTGCTCATGAAGCAGCACAACCTGAACGCCCTGCGGACCTCGCACTACCCGAACGACCGAGTGCTGTACGACCTGTGCGACCGGCTCGGCATGTACGTCATCGACGAGGCGAACGTCGAGACGCATGCCTACCTCCGCAGCCTCACGAAACGCCCCGAGTGGGAGGGTGCCGTCATCGAGCGGGTCGCCCGGATGGCGCAACGCGACAAGAACCATCCGTCGGTCATCATGTGGTCGCTCGGCAACGAGAGCGGCGTGGGCCCGGTGCACCGGGCGGCGGCCGAGTGGGTCCGGGCCTACGACGGCACACGACCCGTCCACTACGAGGGCGGGATCTCCGAGGACACGATCGCGGCTCAAGCTCGCGGGGAGGTCGTCGACCTGCCCGAGATCCTCGCCCGGGCACGGCCGGAGACCGACGTCGTCGCCCCGATGTACCCGCCGGTCGACGCGCTCGTCGCCTGGGCCGAGCGCCAGGGAGAGGGTCCGGCTGCAGGCCGGCCGCTCGTGATGTGCGAGTACTGCCACGCCATGGGCAACTCCTGCGGCGGCCTCGCCGACTACTGGTCCGCCATTCGCCGGCACCACCGCCTGCAAGGGGGGTTCGTTTGGGATTGGGCCGACCAGGCGCTCGTGCAGCGCCTTCCCGATGGCTCCGAGCGCCTCGCGTACGGCGGTGACTTCGGAGACGTTCCGAACGACGGCGCCTTTTGCATGAACGGCCTCGTCGCGGCGGACCGGACGCCGCACCCTTCGCTGTTCGAGCTGAAGAAGGTGCTCCAGCCGCTCCACGTCGCTCTCGTCACAGCCGGCGCCCTGCCGCCTCGCCTGCGGGTCTTCAACGAGCAGTCGTTCTCTGGTACCTCGTGGCTGGCGGCCGACTGGGAGCTCGAGGTCGACGGCGAGGGCGTGGGAGCATTCCCCCTCGCTCTGCCGGAGGTCCGGCCCGGCGACACCGTGGAGCTCGAGGTCCCAGTCGAGTTGGGCGACGTGGACGCGGCGGCGCGCCTCGACCTCACGGTCACCTTCCGGGTCGCCCGGGACCTTCCCTGGGCGGGCGCGGGGCACGTCGTGGCGTGGGACCAGCTGACGTTGCGCCGACCGCAGGGCGTGACGCGCCTTCCCTCCGCCGCCGCCCGCGGCCGCCCTGGTCCCCGCAGCCTCGCCGAGCTGGAGCCCGTGCTCTCGCTGTGGCGCGCCCCGATCGACAATGAGGTCTTCGGCCCGCGCCATGCCGCGCGCTGGGAGGCGCTCGGTCTCCCGGAGCGGGCGGGCACCGTCCCGTTCGAGACGACCGTCAAGGCCGACGGGGCGGCCGCAAGGGTCGAGCACCGGGTCGTGCTCCCCGCCGAGCTCGACGACCTCGCACGGGTCGGGGTCCGCCTGCACATCGGCGTGGGCGTCGAGGTCGTCGAGTGGCTCGGCATCGGTCCTCACGAGTGCTACAGCGACCGGCGGGCGAGCGGCAGGTTCGGTCGTTATCGCACCCGAGTCGACGACTGGACGGTCCCCTATGTCCGTCCCCAGGCGAGCGGCAACCGGATCGGGGTGAGGTGGCTCCGGTTGCTCGACGCGGAGGGGCACCCGCTCCTCGCCATCGACGAGCTGGACGACCTGCAGGTGACGGTGGGACGTCACACCGACGAGGAGATCGCCCGGGCGCGACATCTCGACGAGCTGCCCCCGAGCGACGACTGCTACCTCTGGATCGACGCCCGCCACCGTGGGGTCGGCTCGGGTGCCTGCGGCCCTGACGTCGCAGCCGAGCACCGCATCCGTCCGGGTGAGCACCGCTGGGGCTACCGCCTGGACTGACCGGCCCGAGCCGCGCGAGGCGGTTGAGTGAGGCAGGACCGCGTCGCCCTCGCGCCACCCGACGCAAGCGAGCTCGGAGGCCGCCGAGCGGGAAGATCCGGGAGTGGCCCGCAACGCTGTAGGCCGACTGCCCGCCGCCCGACGAGATGGTGACCTCCTCCTCGGCGGACGGCGGTCCTGCCGGGCCACCTTGGCGGCGCGGATGTTCGACGCACGCCCTCGAACACGAGGTGCGGCGTGCGACCGCCCGGCGGCGCAACCTGGAACGCCCGGCGACCGCCCTCGCGCGCCGCCTGCCCGTCACTGCGTGGAACGGGACCGTGGCCACGCTCCCGGAGCTCGAAAGAGCGGCGGCGCTCCTCGCCCGCCTCGGCCTCACGCCGTGGGCAGCCCAGCTTCCGGCCGGCGAGGCGGCCCCGTCGCTGCCGCTGTCAGACCTGCCGGAAGGCCTGCTCGAAGTCGGCGAGCAGGTCCTCGGCGTTCTCGATCCCTGCGCTCACCCGCACGAGGCCGTCTCCGATGCCAGCGGCGCGGCGCGCCTCAGGGTGAACCTGCCGGTGCGTGGTGGACGCAGGGTGGCAGACAATGGTGTGGGTGCCGCCGAGCGAGACGGCGATCCCGGCGAGCTCGAGGGCTTCGCACCATCGAGCGGCCGCAGTGGCGCCTCCGGTGAGCTCGAACGAGAGCATGCTGCCGTACAGGCCGCGGGCGAGCAGGGCGCTCGCACGCTCGTGGTGGCGGTGCGAGCCGAGACCGGGGTAATGGACCACGGCGACCTCGTCCCGCCCTTCGAGCATGGTCGCCAGTGCGGCGGCGTTCTCCGACATGCGCTGCATGCGCAGTTCCAGCGTCTCCACGCCTCGCAGGCAGAGCCACGCTTCGAACGGCGGCATGGCGCCCCCGGTGTCGAGGGCAGTGCGACGCACGAGGGCACGCCCCTTCTCGCTCGAGCAGACGGCTCCCCCGACGAGGTCGGAGTGGCCGGCGATCATCTTCGTGACCGAGTGGACGACGTAGGCGAACCCGAGCGCCGCCGGGTTGCAGAGGTACGGCGTGGCAAAGGTGTTGTCCACCACGGCCGGCACCCCTGCCTCCTGGCAGGCGGCGCCGAGCCCGGAGAGGTCGGCCACGGTGCACAGGGGGTTGGCGATCGTCTCGCAGTAGAAAAAGGCCGCGCCAGGAAGGGTCTCTCGGACGGCCTCGAGGTCGTGCGGGTCGACCTCGTCGACCTCGATCCCGTAGCGAGGCAGGACGGACCGGAACAGCGAGTACGTCCCGCCATAGAGCTCCCTGCTCGTCACGACCCGGTCGCCCGCTGCGGCGAGCGACACGGCCACCGCGTGGATGGCCGACATGCCCGACGAGAAGGCGAATGCGGCTTCGGTCCCCTCGAGGAGGGCGAGCGTGGACTCGAAGGCCTCGACCGTGGGGTTGCCGTAGCCCCGTCCATAGGCATAGCCCGGAGCCGTGCCGGCGAGCACGTCGGCGAGCTCCTCGCCGGTCGAGAATCGCCACGTGGACGTCTGGTAGATCGGCACGCTCGCCGGCCGCTGTGCGAGAGCGGACGCAGCCGAGCCGGCGACGGGCGCGCCGTGGACGCTGCGGGTCGCGAAACCGAGCCTCCGCTCTGGATCGGTCCCTGATCCGCTGCTGCTCACGCGCCGAGCACCTGCTCGCGAAGCTCGCGCTTCAACACCTTGCCGGCGGGATTGCGGGGCAGTTCGCCCTCGACGAAGAAGACGTGCGAGGGCACCTTGAAGGCCGCGAGACGCTCGCCGACATGAGCCTGGAGCTGCTCGGCCGTGAGCTCTGCTCCCGGCTTCAACACGACCACCGCACCGACCTCCTCGCCGAGCACCTCGTGCGGCACGCCGATGACGGCGACGTCGGCCACGGCTGGATGCTCGTAGATGGCGGCCTCGACCTCCACGGAGTAGACGTTCTCACCGCCCCGGATCACCATGTCCTTCGCGCGGTCGACGATGTAGATGAAACCCTCGTCGTCGAGGCGGGCGACGTCGCCGGTGTGGAGCCATCCCTCGGTGAACGTGGCCGCCGTCGCCTCCGGCTTGTTCCAGTAGCCCCGCACGACGTTGGGGCCCTTGATCCAGAGCTCACCCGGCTCGCCAGGACCGAGCGCCTCGCCGTCGGCTCCGACGACCTTCACCTCGCAGACCGGCACCGGCGGTCCGACCGACTCCGGCTTGCGGAAGTAGTCCTCGCCAGAGTTCATGCTCGTCACCGAGGAGGTCTCAGTGAGGCCGTACCCGTTCGAGGCGGAACCGGAGGGGAAGTGCTCCCGGATCTTCCTCAGGAGCTCAGGCGGCGCGGGGGCACCGCCGTACGCGACGGCACGCACGCTCGAGGTGTCGCGCTTGGCGAAATCGGGCGACTCGATGACCTGCCAGGCCATCGTCGGCACCCCTCCGAAGATGGTGATGCGCTCCCGTTCGATGAGCTCGAGCGCACGCTCCGGGTTCCAGCGGCGCATCATCACGATCTTGCCGCCCGCCGCAGTGTTGGCGACGAGGATCGAGTGGCAACCGGTGGCGTGGAACAACGGCACCGAGAGCAGGTAGGCGTTCTGGGCACCGCCCGTGTCGAGGTTCCGGCGCATCTCGTCGCTCGAGGTCAGCTGGCCGCGAGCGTTGATGAAGGCGAGGCTCATCAAGTTGGTGCAGATGTTCCGCTGGGTCCCGAGCGCGCCCTTCGGCCGCCCGGTCGTGCCCGAGGTGTAGAAGATCGTCGCGTTGTCGTCGGGCGAGATCTCCACCGCGGGCAGGGCCGTCTCCGGCCCCGGCCGGCGATGCTCCTCGATCAGCGCCTCCATCTGCTCCACCCGAGCCACTATCTCGGAAGGGAGCTCGCCCCCGCCCTTGCTCGATGTGCCGCCGGGGTCGTCGAGGCGGGCGACCACGACATGCTGGACTCCGGCTCCCTTCAGCTCGTCGAGATGCGGAGCAAGGCGCTCGAGGCGCTCGCGGTCAACGACGAGGACCTTGCTGCCGGAGTCCTCGAGGCCATAGGCGAGCTCGGGAGCGGTCCACCATGCGTTGAGCGGCACGATGACAGCACCGACGGCGGCGGCCCCCCAGAAGGCGATCACCCATTCGGGGAAGTTGCGCATCGCGATCGCCACCCGGTCGCCCGGCTGCACCCCGTAGCGCTCGCTCAGCACGTGAGCGAACGCGGCTGCCTCCCTGAAGTGATCCTCGAAGGTGAGCCGCTCGTCCTCGTAGACGAGGAAGGTCTTCTCCCCATGCAGGCGCGAGAGCTCGAGGATCGAGCGCAACGAGGGAGGGCTGTTCTTCCAGACCCTGGTGGGGATCCCGTCGACGAGCTCCTCACCAACCTCGAACATCTGGCCCGGGGCGGTGAGCTGGGCAGTGGCATCGGCAAGGCTGAGTGGCACCAAGCGAGCGTACCGTCGCCAGCTCTTTCCGGCGGGGTCCGAAGCCGGGCTGACGAGCGGGAGTCAGACCCGTACGCCGAAGAGCATCCGCAGGTAGTGCGCAAGCGACTTCTCGTCAAGGGCACCGAGGTTCTCGCCAACCACCTTCCCGCCTGGTGAGACGAACACCGTCACGGGCAGCCCGGGGATCTTGTAACCGCTGCCAACCTTCTCCTCAGGGTCGAAGAGCTGTCGGTAGGTCACGTGGTAGCGCCGGAGGAAGGCGAGCGCCGCGCCCTTCTCGTCAAGCGTGTCGATCCCGACGAATTCGACTCGACCGCCGACCTTCCTCGCGACGGCCTCCATCGCCGGCGTCTCGGACATGCACACGGTGCAGCTGCTGGACCACATGTTGATGACGAGCGGCTTGCCGACGAGCGAGCTCATGGTGACCTGCCGGGTGCTCCCCGATGCCTGGAGCACGGGCAGGCTGAAGGGGACCGGGGTCGTGCGAGAGGGCATGAAGAAGCCGACCGTCGACACCATCGGGAGCTTCGAGCTCCGAGCCGGGTTCGCGGAGTACTCGATCGCTCGCACGAGGCTCACACCGAGCGCCGCCGTGAGCACGACGGCAAGCGGCAGCAACCACTTGAGGTGGCGGATGGGGTCGGGACGGGCTGGAGGAAGGGAAAGGTTCCCGTCGCTCGGCGGCTCGCTCATCGCGCAGTGCAGGTTACCGGGGGTCGGAGCCGGGCCAGCAGCAGGTGGGTGGGCTCAGCGACCTCAGGCCCCTGAGGGTCGCCTCACATTTCGGTGGGCGCCGACCAGGCAGCTCTCGATTGCGATGGTGAAGCCAGGCAACTCGTCGGTGTGGGA
Source organism: Acidimicrobiales bacterium (assembly GCA_035294725.1). GTDB lineage: Bacteria > Actinomycetota > Acidimicrobiia > Acidimicrobiales > Bog-793 > DATGKK01. Next base: position 12,745 of record DATGKK010000015.1, read on the forward strand.
TGGCGAGGATCCGGGCCACTTCGCGGAGCGTCGACCCGAGCTCGCCCACGATCACTCCAACTGCATCGCTCGCCAACGTCCGGCCTCTTCTTTCGTGCCAGTCGCCCAGCCGAGCAGTGTCTCGGCGCGTTCGATCACGGCCCGACGGCGCCCCGGGTCCGTCGAAGTCGGTAGCGGGCGCGGGCGCTGAAGGCGTTTGCCTGGGCCGGGCGGAGAGCCTGGGACGGCTTTCAAACCCTCCCGCGGCGCTGAGGACGACTTCGGCGAGCGTGGAGTCGCGCTGAGGACACGCGCGACCAACGCGTGTCCTTGATTCTACCTACATGGTGAGCTACGGGTCTAGCTATGCCGACATCGGACGATCGCTGGACCATCGACGACATCAAGCGCGCTTTCCAGCGCTACTGCGACCTCATCAACGCCTCGGACCGGACACCTTCGACGAAAGAGACGTACATTCAGCACGCCGACCGGTTTGTTCGCTGGCTGGCCGGCGAGGTCACGCTCTGAGACGAAACTCGGTTGAGTGGCGTGAGCGCGTGGGCGCGCCAGCAGGGGTGCGGGGCGGAGCCCCGCTCGGGCCGGTAGGCCCGAGGTCGTGATGTGCGCCGGAGGCTCAGGCGACCGGTCGGAGGGTGACCTCGTTCCCGAGCTTCTCGAGCTCGCGGACCAGGTAGCGCTGCCTGGCGGTGGCGTCGTTGCGCCGGTCGAAGTAGTCGGCGCCGAGCTCGTCGTAGGTGCTTCCCTCGGCCAGCACGTGCCAGATGATCACCACGAGCGTGTGGGCCACCGCGAACACGGCCTTGCCCTCCCCCTTTTTGCCGAAGCGGCGCATGAACCGCCGGTACTGGGCCGCGAGGTAGGTGTCCCGGCTGTGCGACGCCGCCCATGCCGCCTCGCACAGCGCTGTGCGCAGCGACTCGTCACCCTTACGCGCCCGGCCTGAGTAGCGCTTGCCGGCCGACTCGTGATTACCCGGGCACAGTCCCACCCACGACGCCAAATGCCCGGCGGTCGGGAAGCGGGACATGTCGACGCCGATCTCGGCGACCACCACCTCAGCGGTGCGCTCGCCCACCCCCGGGATGCTCTGCAGCCGGGCGGCGGGCTCAGCGAAAGGGGCCATCAGCTCGTCGACCTGCTCGTCGAGGCGGGCGACCATCCTGGCCAGGGAGTCGATGTGGTCGAGGTGCATGCGGGCCAACAGCGCGTGGTGGGCGTCGAAGCGGCCGAGCAGCGCCCGGCGCAGCTCGGGGATCTTCGGGCGCATCCTGGTCAGCGCCATCTCCGCGAGTACCTCCGGGTCTCGTTCGCCGAGCCGACTTGCCGGTCACGTCGGTCACCACCGACTCGATCTTGACCCCCGAGTCCTCCAACAGCTTCTGCAGACGCTGGACCTCCCGGGCGCGCTCACGCACCAAAGTCGTGCGATAGCGGGTGAAGTCGCGCAGACGGGCGATGTCGCGAGGAGGGATGAAGCTGCCTCGCAGCAGGCCACACTCGAGCAGCTGGGCCAGCCACGCAGAGTCGCCCACGTCGGTCTTGCGGCCAGGGAGGTTCTTCACGTGGCGGGGGTTGACCAACAACAACTCGAAGGGCTGGTGCTCCTCGAGCACGTGCCACACCGGCCGCCAGTACACCCCGGTGGCCTCCATCACCACCTGGGTGACGCCCTCGGCGACCAGCCACTCCCGCAACGCCACCAGATCAGCCGTGTAGGTCGCGAGCTCGCGCACCTCCTGGCGACGCCGAGAACCGCCCGGTCCCGGGGTCCGCACCGCGGCCATCACCGTCTTTTTGTGCACGTCCAGCGCTGCGCAACGATCCACGATCACATCCATGACCACCTCCTCGTCCGGTACGGGTCGTGCCGCCCAAGGGGTCGCATCGCTCAAGACTCTGAGACACGTGCTCGCAGCAACGATCAAGGGTGCCTGCAAACCCCAGACCCAGTCTGACCTTCGGGCTCACGGCACCAGTGAGGGTTCCGGGCTCTACGGGCAGCACACCACGAGTTTCATCCCCACGGGTGCCCACCGCCAGGGGGGCATGCAAGTCTGACCAGCGGACTACACGGCACCGCTACTATCGAACGCGTGTTCGCAATTGACATCGAGCGTCGACGTTGGTGGAAGGATGACGAGCGTGGATAGCGAGTCGAGTGGCGAAGAAAAGCTGGCTGAACTGCTCTTGTACGTTGCTGATGCTGTCCAGGACGACCCCACGGCTGGGGCCACGAAGATCAACAAGATCCTCTTCTTCGCGGATTTCGCCCACTACAGGAAGAGCCTCTCGCCGATCACGGGAGTCAGCTACCAAAAGCTGCCCAACGGCCCAGCGCCGCGCCGCCTGCTACCCGTGAGGGACCGGCTTGTTGCCGATGGCTCCGCCGAGATCGTTCACACGGACTACCTCGGCTATCGAATGGACCGCCTGAAGCCGCTGCGCAAAGCACGAGTGGAGGTGTTCGAGGGGGACGAGCTCAGGGACGTGGATGAGGTGATCCGGTGGCTGTGGGGAAAGACAGCGCGTGAGGTCAGCGTTCTCTCACACGACGAGATGGGTTGGAAGATGGTGGACGAGGGAGACGACATTCCGTACTCGGCCGCTCTGCTGGCGAGATCGGCGCCCGCAACGGAGGCCGTCCGAGAGCACGCGCGTCGTCTGGCTGATGCCCGGAAGCCGGCTTGAACACCAGTGGCCGAATGGCGGAGTGTGGTCGTCTCTGAGACGGCCTACGAGGAAGCTCGCGCCCATTTTCCCTCAGGAGGGACGGGCGACGAAGGAGAGCCGCGCTTCGAACTGTTTGAGGCAAGGCCTTTACAGGCCGCACGAGATCTCTTTGGTGCGGCGTTCGAGTCCTTGCCGGAAGCGGAGCCCGGCACTGGTATCCGCTACTGGGTCACCGTAGACGCCTTCTTTCCAGCTCTCGTCTTTTTCGGGGTTCTGCTCACAACCGGGGAGATCGACATCATCTCCGTCACGGTCGACGACGACTACTGGAACGTCGTCGGCGACGACCCTGTATGAGCGGAGGTGCCCTGCGGCCGCCACCAGAACGGGTTGAATGACCAACATCCGGTGCCCGACCGAGCGGACACCGGATGTGTGGCACTACCAGGGCTGTCGTTGCGAATTCGAGAACGGCCACGCCCGCTCGCCCCGGGGGAGGGCAGCATCCTGTTGAATGCAGTGCTGACGCGCGCGCGTTCTCCTCGCTCTCGGTTGGCTTGGCAGCTCGGAAGGCTACAGGAGGCGCGTGCGCGTCGCATTCGCGAGCAGATCCCGGCCAGAGCCGGGGCTCGCCTCGTGGTGGCTGGCGCGGTGGAGCGACGGCCGGCGGCAAGGGTCCGTCACGACCGCCCTCCGGGCGCGCACTTGACCCCGGCCTCAGTGGCGCGAGAGACCCACTGGAACCCGCGTAGCCCCTAGAAAGAGCCGAAGGTCGCCAAAGAGACGACGCGAAACTGAGTACGATCGCGTACCAGTCCTTCTCGCAGGCTCAGGCCATGGCATGAGAGTGATGTGGTAGGCGGCAGGGGGAGTGGCAATGACGTACGTCGGAGACGAGCCAGGCGAACCCAAGCGGTACGGCCTGCCCCCACCAAGTGCACCCCCGATGTCCTCACCGAAATCGCCGCCGGATGGCAGCCAACCGCCGCCGGTGGATAAGTCCGCGGGAGTCGCCTTTGTGCTGACCTTCTTCTTCGGTCCGGTCGGACTGCTCTACGTGAGCGTTGCCGGTGGTCTGATACTGACTCTGGTGGCGATTGTCGGATTCGTGTTGACGCTCGGGATCGGGACGATTGTCGCCTGGGTGATCTCGATCATCTGGGGATGTGTGGAGGCTAGCCGCAAGCACAGCACATTCCAACAGTACCTCGCTTCAATCTCGTCTGGTACGGGTCACCCGGCCCCATCGGTAGTTGGGAAGCCGACACCTCCGCCTCTTCCGCATGTACCGCCTCCAGGCTGGCATCCCGATCCGGCGGACCCGAGTTACTGGCGCTGGTGGGACGGCTCCCGCTGGACAGAGGCCACACAACCGCGCTTCGAGACTCCGCCACCACCGGCATCAGGGGTGTGAAGCGCCGGTCGGGACCCTGCCGCACCAGACGGAGACGAGGATCGGCTGCCTCGCGTGTAACCGCTCACTCGGTCACGTCCAAAACGCGCGGCCAGGCCCGTACCACTCGTGCGTAAGTGTCCGCGTCGAATTCTTTAGCCTCGACGACACACCGACTGGCTTCCGAGAGCTCTGGGATACCTCCGCGAGTGCCGAGGCCGATGTTGGGACCGGTTGGCGTCCATCGAGCAACGCTGGAGACTGTCGAAGGAGGCCCGGCCGCGAAGGAGGGCCGTTCGCTCGATCTGAGCGGCAGCGTCGTCGACATGCGCGAGGTAGAGGACGTCGTCGTGTTCGGTCACAGGGAGACGAGCTGGGGCTCGACGCGTGAGCGGACCACTTCGTCGAGCCCGGTACCGACCTCGACGGGGTAACCGAGGAGATCCTCGACCTCGCGAGCGAAGGCGAACAGATCGAGGCCCCGGCGACCACGTTCGAAGTCGACGAGCAGGTCGACGTCACTCGCGGGCGTGGCATCTCCTCGAGCGACGGAGCCGAAAATCCGGATGCTCGAGACGCCGCGGCTGTGAGCAGCTCGCAAGATCGCGTCGCGGTGAGAGCGCACCATCGTCAGCGTCGGCGCTGACCGCTCGTTCGTCGCCTCGTCGTTCACGCTGTAATCGTAGACAGGGGTGTGACGCCCGGCCGGCCGGCCGTGGTGCGGGCGGTCGGCGACGGGGCCGCCCCGGCGCCGGGTTTGAATAGGCCACATCCGATGCCCGATCGAGCAGACACCGGATGTGCACACCTACCAGGGAGAGCGTTGCAGCTTCGACAACAGCGGAGGGAGTGGGATTCGAACCCACGGGGCTCATCACCCGACGGTTTTCAAGACCGTTGCATTCGTCCGCTCTGCCATCCCTCCGAGCACGCCGGTGCCGCGAGCCTATGCCGCCCCGGGCGCTGCCAGTGGGTAGGTGGCCCCGTCAGGCTGGCTCCACCAGCTTGCGGATGTCGTCGAGCCAGGCTGCCGCCTGGCGGCGTCGCGCGGAGACCGCCTCGCGTACTGCAGGGCCATGCTCGGAGGCTGCCGGGTAGGAACCGAGGAACTTGCAGGCCGGGAGCGCCGAGTGCAGCTCGCGCAGGCAGTCGCCCACGACCTCGTCGCTCACGTGGCCCTCGAGGTCGATGACAAAGCAGTAGTCACCGAGGCTCCGCTTGGTCGGGCGCGACTCGATCTTGGTCAGGTTGAGGCTGCGGGCGGAGAACTGCCCGAGGATCTCGTGCAGGCTGCCAGGGTGGTCCGCTGCCTGGAAGCAGACGATGGACGTCTTGTCGTGGCCGGTCGCCGGAGGGACCCGATGAGGCGCGACGGCGAGGAAACGGGTCTGGTTGTCGCCGAAGTCCTCGATCCCCTCCGCCAGCGTCACGAGGCCGTAGAGCTCACCGGCGAGCCGCGGAGCGATCGCGGCCGAGCACGGCGGGCGTTCCTCCCCCACGAGGCGGGCCGCATCTGCCGTCGAGTTCGCCGCCCGGACCTCGGCATCGCCGAGCCGTTCACGGATGAAGCGGCGGCACTGCGCGCTCGCATGCGGGTAGGAGACGACGGAGCGAACCTGCTCGAGCGTCGTCCCTGGCGCTGCAAGCAGCTGGAGGTGGATGTCCAGCACCACCTCGAGCTGGATGAGCAGCTCCGAGTCGAACACCAGGTGGTCGAGCGCTGCCGAGACGGTGCCCTCTATGGAGTTCTCGATGGGCACGATCCCGAGCTCGACCTCGCCGTCTTCGGCCGCCCGCAGCACGTCGGGGATAGTGGGATAGGGGACGTGCTCGGCAACAGCCAGCTCGGGAAGCGACATGAGCGCTTCCTCGGTGAAGGTGCCCCGCGGGCCGAAGAAGCCGACTCGTCTGACCTCCCCCCGCATGCGGGGCAGGATAGTGACCGAGATGGATGAGCTCGAGCTGCGTCGCCTCTTCGATGACCTCCTGATGGGCACGGTCACCCCCGACGAGGCCGTCGCGCGCCTGCACCGGATGCCATTCACCGAGCTCGGCTACGCCAAGGTGGACCACCACCGGGCGCTGCGCCAGGGCCGGCCGGAGGCGGTGTACGCCCCGGGCAAGACGCCGGGGCAGTGCGCCGGCATCGTGGCGGAGCTGCTGGCGGGCTCCTCGGGCCCCGTCCTCGTCAGCCGGGCCGACCGCGAGCAGGCCGCGGTTTGCCTGGAGCGGTGCCCAGGTGGCGAAGCCTTCGGCGTCGAGGGCGCACCCCTGGCGACACTGGTGTGGCGACCCGCTGCAGAGCGCCCGGGCCGGGTGCTCGTCTGCACCGCGGGGACCGCTGACCTGCCCGTGGCCGAGGAGTGCCGGGCGACGCTCGGCGCGTACGGCTTCCGACCCTCGATCCTCGCCGACTGCGGGGTCGCAGGAGTCCACCGGCTGCTCGCCTCGATCGACGACCTCATGGAGGCGGACGCCGTGATCGTGGTCGCCGGGATGGAAGGAGCCCTTGCGAGCGTCGTCGGGGGCCTCACACCGGCCCCGGTCGTCGCCGTGCCGACGAGCGTCGGGTACGGGGCCGCCCTCGAGGGCGTGACGGCGCTGCTCGCGATGCTCTCGTCGTGCGCGGCCGGCGTCACCGTCGTGGGCATCGACAACGGTTACGGCGCGGCCTGCGCCGTGGCCCGCCTCCTCGGGTGAGGGCGGTGCCGCTCATCTCCCTCGCTGCGACCGCACGACGAGCTTCCCACGGGTGCCGCAGGACGGGAGAGGACTGATGGCGACGGTCGCGTGGTTCAACTGCTTCTCGGGGATCGCAGGGGACATGACGCTCGGCGCCCTCGTCGACGCGGGGGCCGATCTCCCGGCCCTCGTGCGGCTGCTCGAGCAGCTGCCGATCGGCGGCTGGTCGCTCGAGTTCGAGCCCGCCATGCGCGGGGGCCTGGCCTGCACACGGGCAGTGGTCACCTCACGGGGCGACAGCGTGGTGCGGACCTGGCTGCACATCCAGGGCGTCCTCGAGGAGGCACGTCTCCCTGACGAGGTGAGAGACCGGGCCCATGCCGCTTTCGAGGCGCTAGCTCGATCCGAGGGCCGCATCCACCGGCGCCGCCCTGAGCAGGTCCACTTCCACGAGGTCGGCGGCCACGACACGATCGTGGACATCGTCGGCTCGGCCGCCGCCCTCTACCTGCTCGGGGTCGACGCCGTCGGCTCGAGTCCGGTCGCGACCGGGATCGGAGTGGTCCGTACGGCCCACGGCATCCTGCCCAATCCGGCGCCGGCAGTCGTCGATCTGCTGAACGGGATCCCGACCGTCGGACGTGACC